>RPRK01000185.1 GCA_003818495.1 Burkholderiales bacterium | reverse complement strand
TGGCGACAACGTGAAGATGACGGTCACGCTGATCGCGCCGATCGCGATGGAGCAGGGCCTGCGCTTCGCGATCCGCGAAGGCGGCCGCACCGTCGGCGCCGGCGTCGTCGCCAAGATCTTCGAGTAAGTGAAGCTTCCTAGGGGTATAGCTCAATTGGCAGAGCGGCGGTCTCCAAAACCGCAGGTTGGGGGTTCGATTCCCTCTGCCCCTGCCAGGTTCGATGATGTCCAACCAGAACGTTGAAACGGTTTCCAGCGGCGCCGACCGTGCCAAGGTCGCGGCGGCCGTGCTCGCGGTCGTCGCGGGCATCGTCGGCTGGTACATGCTCGCCCAGCAGCCACTGGTCGTGCGTCTGGCATCGATCCTGGTCGGCGTCGCGGCGGGTGTCGCGATCGCCTGGTTCTCCGGTCCCGGCCAGCGCCTGATCGCGTTCGGCAAGGATGCCTGGGCGGAGACGAAACGTGTCGTGTGGCCCGAGAAGAAAGAGACGTGGATGGTCACCGCCTACGTCTTCGCCTTCGTGGTCGTCATGGCGATCTTCCTGTGGGTCGTCGACAAGAGCTTGGAGTGGCTGCTCTACGACCTGATCCTGGGATGGAAGCGATGAGCAAGCGTTGGTACGTGGTGCATGCCTACTCGGGCATGGAGAAGAGCGTGGCCCGCGCGCTGCAGGACCGCGTCGAGCGGGCCGGCATGCAGGAGCAGTTCGGCAAGATCCTCGTCCCGACCGAGGAAGTGGTGGAGATGAAGAACGGCCAGCGGACGATCTCCGAGCGGCGCTTCTTCCCCGGCTACGTCCTGGTCGAGATGGAGATGAACGACGACACCTGGCACCTGGTGAAGAACACCGGGAAGGTCACGGGCTTCGTCGGCGGCTCCGGGCACAAGCCGACCCCGATCTCCGAGAAGGAGGTCGACAAGATCATGAGCCAGATGCAGGAGGGCGTGGAGAAACCCAAGCCCAAGACCCTGTTCGAGGTCGGCGAGATGGTCCGGGTGCGCGAAGGTCCGTTCACCGACTTCAACGGCAACGTCGAGGAAGTGAACTACGAGAAGAGCCGCCTGCGCGTGTCGGTGACCATCTTCGGTCGCGCGACCCCGGTCGAACTCGAGTTCGGGCAGGTCGAGAAGCTGTAACGACGGATTCGGGGCGCGCATGCGCCCCGGGGGCGGCTCCGGCCACCCCGAACGCCGCGTCGGCCCCGCCGACCCGGTCCATGCGACGAGGAGCCGAAGTAGCGCACCGCGCGAACCGGCGCTAGTACTCAACCAGACGGAGCATCGAGCCAGCCATGGCCAAGAAGATCATCGGTTTCATCAAGCTGCAGGTTCCTGCAGGCAAGGCCAACCCGTCGCCGCCCATCGGGCCCGCGCTCGGTCAGCGCGGCCTGAACATCATGGAGTTCTGCAAGGCGTTCAACGCGCAGACCCAGGGCATGGAGCCCGGCCTCCCGATCCCGGTGGTCATCACCGCGTTCGCGGACAAGAGCTTCACCTTCGTGATGAAGACGCCGCCGGCGACCATCCTCATCAAGAAGGCCGCGAAGATCGACAAGGGCTCGAAGACGCCGCACACCGACAAGGTGGGCAAGATCACGCGCGCCCAGGCCGAGGACATCGCCAAGCTGAAGACGCCCGACCTGACGGCCGGGGATCTCGACGCCGCGGTCCGCACGATCGCCGGCACGGCCCGCAGCATGGGCATCACGGTGGAGGGGTTCTGACATGGCACGCCTGTCCAAACGCACGAAGGCCCTCCGCGCGAAGGTCGATTCCCGCAAGCTGTACCCGGTCACCGACGCGATCTCGCTGGTGAAGGAGTGCGCCGTCGCCAAGTTCGACGAGTCGATCGACGTCGCCGTCCAGCTCGGCGTCGACGCGAAGAAGTCCGACCAGGTCGTCCGCGGCTCGGTCGTGCTGCCCGCCGGCACCGGCAAGTCGGTCCGCGTCGCGGTGTTCACGCAGGGCGCGAAGGCCGACGAGGCCCGTGCCGCCGGCGCCGACATCGTCGGCATGGAAGACCTGGCCGAGCGCGTCAAGGCCGGTCAGCTCGACTTCGACATCGTCATCGCCTCGCCCGACGCGATGCGCGTGGTCGGTGGCCTGGGCCAGATCCTCGGCCCGCGCGGCCTGATGCCGAACCCGAAGGTCGGCACCGTGACCGCCGACGTCACCACCGCGGTGAAGAACGCCAAGGCCGGTCAGGTCCAGTACCGGACAGACAAGGCCGGCATCATCCACGCCACGATCGGCCGGGCCTCGTTCCAGCCGGACGCGCTGCGCTCGAACCTCTCGGCGCTGATCGAAGCGCTGAACCGCGCCAAGCCGGCGAGCTCCAAGGGCATCTACCTGCGCAAGGTGGCGGTCTCGAGCACGATGGGCATCGGCGTTCGGGTGGATACGCAGAGCCTCGCCGCGCAGGCGGCCTGAGGCGACGGGAATCGGTGACGGCGGACGCGCGAGCGACCGCCGTCGCACACAGGACTTTGGGCTGTCCGCCACCTGGCGGGCAGGTCGTCAAAGACCGCAGGGGGCGCGGCGGGCTCAGGCCCGAAGCACCTTAATCGCGAAAGCGCCCTGCGCAGATGGCGGTCCCGGAACGGGTTGTCGGCAGCAAGAACAGGATTCCGTCATGGCATCCGGCGAATGCGGCAGTGACTCACGAACGGTCGCCGTAACGGGTGCCCCGGCCTCGCGGCCAGGGCGCCGGCACTAGGTAGGAGCGAAAGACCGTGGGTCTCAACAGAGAAGAGAAGGCGGTAGTGGTCGACGAGGTGGGCGCGGTTGTCGCGACCGCCCAGGCGATCATCGTCGCCGAGTACCGTGGTCTGGAAGTGGGCCCGATCACCGCCCTGCGCAAGCAGGCGCGTCAGTCGGGCGTGTACCTGCGCGTGTTGAAGAACACGCTCGCGCGTCGCGCGGTCGCCGGGACGCCGTTCGAAGGGTTGACCGACAAGCTCGTCGGTCCGCTCATCTACGGCATCTCGAAGGATCCCGTCTCGGCCGCGAAGGTGCTGTCGGATTTCGCCAAGAGCAACGACAAGCTGGTCATCAAGGCCGGCGCCATGCCCGATTTCGTGATGGACGCGAACGGGGTCAAGGCGCTGGCATCGATGCCCAGCCGTGAAGAGCTGCTCTCGACGCTGATGGCCACCATGCAGGCGCCCGTGACGAAGTTCGTCCGCACGCTCAACGAGGTCCCGGGCAAGTTCGTCCGGACCGTCGCTGCGCTGCGCGACGAGCGCGAGAAGGCAGAGTCGGCCCCGGCCGCCGCGGATGCGGCACCGGCCGACGCCGCCTGACCGCCCGCACCAGACTCCCGGTTTCAACCAACTCAAGCAATCGACTGGAATCATCATGGCACTGAACAAAGACGAAATCCTGGACGCGATCGCCGGCATGACCGTGCTCGACCTCTCCGAGCTGATCAAGGCGATGGAAGAGAAATTCGGCGTGTCGGCCGCTGCCGCGGTGTCCGTGGCTGCCGCCCCGGCCGCCGCCGCCGCCGCCGCGGTCGAAGAGAAGACCGAATTCACGGTCATGCTGCTGGCCGCCGGCGAGAAGAAGGTCGAGGTCATCAAGGTGGTCCGTGCGGCCACCGGCCTGGGCCTGAAGGAAGCCAAGGACGTGGTCGACGGTGCGCCGAAGGCCGTCAAGGAAGGTGTGCCGAAGGCCGACGCCGACGCGCTGGCCAAGCAGCTGTCGGACGCCGGCGCCAAGGTCGAGATCAAGTAATCACCGCAAGAGAAGTCGACACGGCACTTGCCACGTCTACTGCGAACGCCCGGTTGCCTGCCCCGCTCGGGGCAGGTGCCGGGTTTTCGTGCTTTGTTTCCCCCGCGGAGCTCGCGGCCCGCGCCGACCGGTCCTGACCGGACGACGCGACCCCCGATCTCTGCCTAAGGCTTTACCGGAGAGTCCATGGCCGCCCAGCCCTATTCGTTCACCGAAAAGAAGCGCATCCGCAAGTCCTTCGCCAAACGGCGGGTCGTGCAGGACGTGCCGTACCTCCTCCAGACCCAGCTCGAGTCCTACACGCAGTTCCTGCAGCTCGAGCGCAACGTCCCCGACCGCAAGGACGAAGGCCTGCAGGCGGCCTTCACGTCGATCTTCCCGATCACCTCGCACAACCAGATGGCGCGGCTGGAGTTCGTCAGCTACGCGCTCGGCAACCCGGCGTTCGACGTCGTGGAATGCCAGCAGCGCGGCCTGACCTTCTGCGCACCGCTGCGTGCCCGCGTGCGCCTGGTCATCATGGACCGCGAGGCGGCCAAGCCGACCGTCAAGGAGGTCAAGGAGCAGGAGGTGTACATGGGCGAGATTCCGCTCATGACCACCAACGGCTCGTTCATCGTCAACGGCACCGAGCGGGTCATCGTCTCGCAGCTGCACCGTTCGCCGGGCGTGTTCTTCGAGCACGACCGCGGCAAGACCCACAGCTCGGGCAAGCTGCTGTTCTCGGCACGGATCATCCCGTACCGCGGCTCGTGGCTCGACTTCGAGTTCGATCCGAAGGACGTGCTGTACTTCCGCGTCGACCGCCGCCGCAAGATGCCGGTGTCGATCCTGCTGAAGTCGATCGGCCTGACGCCCGAGCAGATCCTCGCCCACTTCTTCGTCTTCGACAATTTCCAGCTGATGCCGGAAGGCGCGCTGATGGAGCTGGTCCCCGACCGGATGCGCGGCGAGATCGCCCGCTTCGACATCTCGGACAAGGACGGCAAGGTCATCGTCGCCAAGGACAAGCGGATCAACGCCAAGCACATCCGCGAGATGGAGGCGGCCGAGCTCAAGCGGATCTCGGTGCCCGAGGACTACGTGCTGGGCCGCGTGCTCGCGACCAACGTGATCGACGGCGACACCGGCGAGATCGTCGCGAAGGCCAATGACGAGCTGACCGAGGACCTGCTGAAGAAGATGCGGGTCGCGGCGGTCAAGGAATTCAAGACGCTGTACACGAACGACCTCGATCAGGGTCCGTTCATGTCGCAGACGCTGCGTGCCGACGACACCGCCGACCAGACCGCCGCGCGGATCGCCATCTACCGGATGATGCGTCCGGGCGAGCCGCCGACCGAGGAGGCCGTCGAGGCGCTGTTCAACCGGCTGTTCTACAGCGCGGACGCGTACGACCTGTCGAAGGTCGGCCGCATGAAGTTCAACCGTCGCGTCGGCCGCGACGAGCTCGTCGGGCCGATGACGCTGACCAACGAGGACCTGCTGGCGGTCATCAAGATCCTGGTCGACCTGCGCAACGGCAAGGGCGAGATCGACGACATCGACCACCTCGGCAACCGCCGGGTGCGCTGTGTCGGCGAGCTGGCCGAGAACCAGTTCCGCGCGGGCCTGGTCCGCGTCGAGCGGGCGGTGAAGGAGCGTCTCGGCCAGGCCGAGACCGAGAACCTGATGCCGCACGACCTGATCAACAGCAAGCCGATCAGCGCGGCCATCCGCGAGTTCTTCGGGTCGAGCCAGCTGTCGCAGTTCATGGACCAGACCAACCCGCTGTCGGAGATCACGCACAAGCGTCGTGTCTCCGCGCTGGGCCCGGGCGGCCTGACCCGCGAGCGCGCCGGCTTCGAGGTGCGCGACGTGCACCCGACCCACTACGGTCGCGTCTGCCCGATCGAGACGCCCGAGGGTCCGAACATCGGCCTGATCAACTCGCTGTCGCTGTACGCCCAGCTCAACGAGTACGGCTTCCTCGAGACCCCGTACCGCAAGGTCGTGGGCCAGACCCTCACCGACGACATCCACTACCTGTCGGCGATCGAGGAAGGCCGCTACGTGATCGCGCAGGCCAACGCGTCGGTGAACGCCGCCGGCGTGCTGACCGACGAGCTGGTCTCGGTGCGGATCAACGGCGAGACGCTGCTGACCTCGCCCGACAAGGTCGAGTACATCGACGTCGCGCCCTCGCAGATCGTCTCGGTCGCGGCCTCGCTGATCCCGTTCCTCGAGCACGACGACGCGAACCGCGCGCTGATGGGCTCGAACATGCAGCGCCAGGCCGTGCCCTGCCTGCGTCCGGAGAAGCCGGTCGTCGGCACCGGCATCGAGCGCACCTGCGCGGTCGACTCCGGTACGGTGGTCACCGCGCTGCGCGGCGGCAACGTCGACTACGTCGACGCGAACCGCGTCGTGATCCGGGTGAACGACGACGAGGCGACCGCGGGCGAGGTCGGCGTCGACATCTACAACCTGATCAAGTACACGCGTTCGAACCAGAACACGAACATCAACCAGCGTCCGATCGTCCGCAAGGGCGACCGGGTCGCGCGTGGCGACGTGATCGCCGACGGCGCGTCGACCGACCTGGGCGAGCTCGCGCTCGGCCAGAACATGCTGGTCGCGTTCATGCCCTGGAACGGCTACAACTTCGAGGACTCGATCCTGATCTCGGAGCGCGTGGTCTCGGACGACCGCTACACCTCGATCCACATCGAGGAGCTGTCGGTCCTGGCCCGCGACACCAAGCTCGGGCCGGAGGAGATCACCCGCGACATCTCGAACCTGTCCGAGTCGCAGCTCGGCCGGCTCGACGAGTCGGGCATCGTCTACATCGGCGCGGAAGTGCAGGCCGGCGACACGCTGGTCGGCAAGGTCACGCCCAAGGGCGAGACCCAGCTCACGCCGGAAGAGAAGCTGCTGCGCGCGATCTTCGGCGAGAAGGCCTCCGACGTGAAGGACACCTCGCTGCGCGTGCCCTCGGGCATGAGCGGCACGGTCATCGACGTCCAGGTCTTCACCCGTGAAGGCATCGTGCGCGACAAGCGCGCGCAGGCCATCATCGACGACGAGCTCAAGCGCTACCGCCTGGACCTCAACGACCAGCTGCGGATCGTCGAGAACGACTCGTTCGAGCGTCTCGAGCGCCTGCTGAACGGCAAGATCGCCAACGGCGGCCCGAAGAAGCTGAACAAGGGCACGGCGATCGACACCGCCTACCTGAAGGACCTCGACCGCTGGCAGTGGTTCGAGATCCGGCTGGCCGACGAGACGGCCGCCGGCCAGCTCGAGCAGGCCAAGGAGTCGATCGAGCAGAAGCGGCACTCCTTCGACCTCGCGTTCGAGGAGAAGCGCAAGAAGCTGACGCAGGGCGACGAGCTGCCCCCGGGCGTGCTCAAGATGGTCAAGGTCTACCTGGCCGTGAAGCGCCGCCTGCAGCCGGGCGACAAGATGGCCGGCCGGCACGGCAACAAGGGCGTGGTCTCGCGGATCGTTCCGGTCGAGGACATGCCGTACATGGCCGACGGGCGTCCGGTGGACATCGTGCTGAACCCGCTCGGCGTGCCGTCGCGGATGAACGTCGGCCAGATCCTCGAGACCCACCTCGGCTGGGCGGCCAAGGGCATCGGCCTGCGGATCGGCGAGATGCTCCAGCGTCACGCCAAGGTCTCCGAGCTGCGGCAGATGCTCGACAAGGTCTACAACAAGCACGGCCAGGCGGCGGAACTCGACTCGCTCGACGACACCGCGGTGGTCGAGCTCGCGCAGAACCTGTGCAACGGCGTGCCGTTCGCGACGCCGGTGTTCGACGGCGCGTCCGAGGTCGAGATCCGGGCGATGCTCGACATCGCCTTCCCGGACGAGGACCCGAACACCGCGAAGCTCGGGTTCAACGACCACAAGACCCAGCTGCACCTGTACGACGGACGCACCGGCGAGCAGTTCGACCGTCACGTGACGGTCGGCTACATGCACGTGCTGAAGCTGCACCACCTGGTCGACGACAAGATGCACGCGCGCTCCACCGGCCCGTACTCGCTCGTCACCCAGCAGCCGCTCGGCGGCAAGGCGCAGTTCGGCGGCCAGCGCTTCGGCGAGATGGAGGTCTGGGCGCTCGAGGCGTACGGTGCCTCCTACACGCTGCAGGAGATGCTGACGGTCAAGTCCGACGACGTGAACGGACGGACCAAGGTCTACGAGAATCTGGTCAAGGGCGAGCACACCATCGACGCGGGCATGCCCGAGTCGTTCAACGTGCTGGTGAAGGAAATCCGCTCGCTGGGGATCGACATCGATCTCGAGCGCAGCTGAGCGGACAACAGGAGCTGAGATGAAAGCACTGCTCGACCTGTTCAAGCAGGTCCAGGAAGAAGAACACTTCGACGCGATCAAGATCGGCATCGCGTCGCCGGAGAAGATCCGGTCCTGGTCCTATGGCGAAGTCAAGAAGCCGGAGACGATCAACTACCGGACCTTCAAGCCCGAGCGCGACGGCCTGTTCTGCGCGAAGATCTTCGGGCCGATCAAGGACTACGAGTGCCTGTGCGGCAAGTACAAGCGCCTGAAGCACCGCGGCGTGATCTGCGAGAAGTGCGGCGTCGAGGTGACGCTGGCGAAGGTCCGCCGCGAGCGGATGGGCCACATCGAGCTGGCCTCGCCGACCGCGCACATCTGGTTCCTGAAGTCGCTGCCGTCGCGTCTGGGCATGGTCCTGGACATGACGCTGCGCGACATCGAGCGCGTGCTGTACTTCGAGGCGTACGTCGTCATCGAGCCGGGCATGACCCCGCTCAAGCGCTGCCAGCTGCTGACCGAGGACGACTTCCTCGCGAAGACCGAGGAGTTCGGCGACGAGTTCCGCGC
The DNA here is from genome assembly GCA_003818495.1 of Burkholderiales bacterium. Classification (GTDB taxonomy): domain Bacteria; phylum Pseudomonadota; class Gammaproteobacteria; order Burkholderiales; family Burkholderiaceae_E; genus UBA4615. The sequence goes on along the minus strand of RPRK01000185.1, from coordinate 832 downwards.
GGAGATGGGCGCCGAGGGCGTGCGTGAGCTGCTGCGCTCGATCGACGTCGACCGCGAGGTCAACCGGCTGCGCGACGAGCTGACCGCCACCTCGTCCGAAGCCAAGATCAAGAAGATCGCCAAGCGCCTGAAGGTGCTCGAGGGCTTCCAGAAGTCGGGCATCAAGCCCGAGTGGATGGTCCTCGAGGTGCTGCCGGTGCTGCCGCCGGAACTGCGCCCGCTGGTGCCGCTCGACGGCGGCCGCTTCGCGACCTCCGACCTGAACGACCTGTACCGCCGCGTCATCAACCGGAACAACCGCCTCAAGCGGCTGCTCGAGCTGAAGGCGCCGGAGATCATCGTCCGCAACGAGAAGCGGATGCTGCAGGAGTCGGTCGACTCGCTGCTCGACAACGGCCGTCGCGGCAAGGCGATGACCGGGGCGAACAAGCGCGCGCTGAAGTCGCTCGCCGACATGATCAAGGGCAAGGGCGGCCGGTTCCGTCAGAACCTGCTGGGCAAGCGCGTCGACTACTCGGGCCGTTCGGTCATCGTGGTCGGTCCGCAGCTCAAGCTGCACCAGTGCGGCCTGCCGAAGCTGATGGCGCTCGAGCTGTTCAAGCCCTTCATCTTCAACAAGCTCGAGACGATGGGCGTCGCGACGACCATCAAGCAGGCCAAGAAGTTCGTCGAGAACCAGGAACCCATCGTCTGGGACATCCTGGAAGAGGTGATCCGCGAGCACCCGGTGATGCTGAACCGGGCGCCGACGCTGCACCGCCTGGGCATCCAGGCGTTCGAGCCGGTGCTGATCGAGGGCAAGGCCATCCAGCTGCACCCGCTGGTCTGCGCC
>RPRK01000184.1 GCA_003818495.1 Burkholderiales bacterium | reverse complement strand
CGCCGGGGCCGGCGTGCGGATCGCGAAGCTCATCGGCTCGCCGGCCTGCCAGGCGTGGAAGAGCACGACCTCGCTGCGCAGCGACGGCGGTGCCGCGCAGGCGCCAAGCCCGAGCGTCATCAGCAGCAGGAGCGCCCAGGCGCACAGGCCGGGCGACGAGGAGGTGCGCCGATGGCGCACGACAGGCGAGTGGGCGGTACTCATCGGTCTGCCTGCATCGGTGACCACTGGCACGGCCCGCCTCGGCGACGGGCCGCGCTGGTGTTGGTGCCCCCGGCAGGATTCGAACCCGCGACCTTCGGTTTACAAAACCGCTGCTCTACCGACTGAGCTACAAGGGCGTATCGGTGCGTCCCGCATTCTAGGCCGGCCGATGGCCGACCGTGCACCCCTCGGGGGACGCTACTTGATGCGTGTCAGGCGCGGGCGGCCGGTGCGCGGCGCCCCGCCCTCCGGACCCGGGCCCTCGGGCGGCGTGTCGGGCTTGGCCGGGTCCGCGCCGGCGTCACCGTCGGAGGCCGGTCCGGCCGGGGCGCCGAGATCGAGCACCGGCGCCCGCGCAGGGGCGAGCGACAGCGGCCGCGGCGGCGGCGCCGCGGGGCTGGCGGCCGGGGCCGTGCCCTCGCTCTCGCTGACGGCCATCGCCTTGGGCACGTCGAACGCCATGCCGTGGCCGTTCTCGCGCGCGTAGATCGCCGAGACGTTCTCGATCGGGATCGACAGCTCTCGCGCCATGCCGCCGAAGCGGGCCTGGAACGAGATGACGTCGTTGCCCAGCGACAGGCGGTTCGTCGCCATCGGCGAGACGTTCAGCACGATCTCGCCAGCCTTCACGTGCTCGCGCGGCACCTGCGTCCGCTCGTCGACGGCCACCGCCAGGTACGGCGTGTAGCCATTGTCGTTGCACCACTCGTAGATCGCGCGGATCAGGTAGGGCTTCGTCGAGGTCTCGGCCATCGCGCGCTCCGGCACCGCGTCAGCGGCGCATCACCTTCTCGGACGGCGTGAGCGCCTCGATGTAGGCCGGACGCGAGAAGATGCGCTCGGCGTACTTCATCAGCGGCGCTGCGGTCTTGGGCATCTCGATCGCGTAGTGGTCGAGGCGCCAGAGCAGCGGCGCGATCGCGACGTCGAGCATCGAGAAGTCCTCGCCGAGCATGAACTTGTTCTTCATGAAGATCGGCGTGAGCTGCGTCAGGCGATCACGGATCTGCTGGCGGGCGCGCTCCATCAGCTTGGAGCTGTCCTTGGTGTGGTCCCGGCGCTCGAGCTGCTGGACGTGCACGAAGAGTTCGCGCTCGAAATTGAACAGGAACAGCCGCGCCCGCGCACGCATCACCGGGTCCGCGGGCATGAGCTGCGGATGCGGGAAGCGCTCGTCGATGTACTCGTTGATGATGTTCGATTCGTACAGGATCAGGTCCCGCTCGACCAGGATCGGAACCTGGCCGTACGGATTCATGATCGAGATGTCCTCGGGCTTGTTGTAGAGATCCACGTCGCGGATCTCGAAGTCCATGCCCTTCTCGAACAGCACGAAGCGGCAGCGTTGGCTGAATGGGCAGGTCGTGCCCGAATACAGGACCATCATGGGCTTCGCTCCTCAGTACCGGACGCGGTGTCCGGTCGTCGCGCCGCGGTTCAGCGCGGCAGGGTATCCAAAAAACGTAAAGGGTGAGCCGCATGCGGCTCACCCTGCGTGACGGTGCGCGGTCGCGCTACTTGATGTCTTTCCAGTACTCGCGGTTCAGCCACCAGGCCAGACCCGTGAAGAACGCGAGGAACAGCAGGACGTACGTGCCGAGCGTGGTCCGGGTCTTGGCCGACGGATCCGACACGTAGGTCAGGAACGCGACGAGATCCGCGATCTGCTCGTCGTACTGCGCCTGCGTCAACTTGCCGCCCACCGCCGGGCCGAGCTTGATCGTGCTGCCCTCGTGCGGATGACCCGTCGTGATCTTCTCGACCGTCTCGGTGCGCTGCCCGTTCGAATCGAAGCTCACCACCGTCTTGGTGAAGCCCGTCGTCTTGCCGTCCTCGCCCTTCGAAGCGCGGATCTCCTCGATGGTCACGCCACGGGAGCCCTGCAGCTCGAAGAGCACGTGCGGCATGCCGACGTTGGCGAACACCGCGTTGTTCCAGCCGGTGGCCCGGGTGGCATCGCGGTAGTAGCTGCGCAGGTAGGTGTAGAGCCAGTCGGAGCCGCTGCCGTCATGCGACGACCGTGCGCGCGCGGTCACGGACAGGTCGGGCGGGAGCGCGCCGAACCATTCCTTGGCATCGGACGGCGCCATCGCGATGCGCATCGGATCACCGACCTTGGTGCCGGTGAACATCAGGTTCTCGCGGATCTGCTGCTCGGTCAGCCCCAGATCGGTCAGCCGGTTGTACCGCATCAGCCCCAGGCTGTGGCAACCGAGGCAGTAGTTCGAGAACAGCTTGGCGCCGTTCTGCAGACCGGCCTGGTCGGTCAGCTTGGACTTGGGGAAGTGATCCAGCGGGTAACCGCCGCCGGCGGCCTGCGAGGCGACGGGCACCAGCGCGAGTGCGGCCGCGGCGAGCGCCGGCGCGAGCCGGGTGACGAGTCGGGAGATCCAGAGGGTCATGGCGGAAGGTCCTGTGCGGTCGGGGCGCGGCTCAGTGCGGGGCGAAGGTGACCCGCTCGGGCACCGGCTTGGGCTCGCCCATCGCGCTCCACCACGGCATGAACAGGAAGAACCCGAAGTACAGCAGCGTGCACGCCTGCGAGATGCGCTCGCCGATCGCGGACGGCGCCTGCACGCCGAAGTAGCCGAGGACCACGAAGATCACGACGAACACGGCGTAGACCGCCTTGTGCCAGTCGGGACGGTAGCGGATCGACTTCACCGGGCTGTTGTCGATCCAGGGCATCGCGAAGAAGATCATCACCGAGGCGCCCATCGCCACGACACCCCAGAACTTGGCGTCGAAGAGGAAGAAGCCGACGATCAGCGCGCCCACCGCCGCCGCGGCGATCAGCTTGGACAGGAACTTCGTGCGGCTCATCCACACGACGGCCAGGTAGAAGAGCAGGAACGGGATCAGGCCGAAGATCAGGAACTCGCCGGTGATCGCCCGCAGGATCGAGTAGTAGGGCGTGAAGTACCAGACCGGTGCGATGTGGGCAGGCGTCTTCAGCGGGTCGGCCGGGATGAAGTTGTTGAACTCCAGGAAGTAGCCGCCCATCTCGGGGGCGAGGAACACCACCGCCGAGAAGATCATCAGGAACACCGCCACCCCGAGGATGTCGTGAACCGTGTAGTACGGGTGGAACGGGATGCCGTCGAGCGGGCGGCCCTGGGCGTCCTTGTTCTTCTTGATCTCGATGCCGTCGGGGTTGTTCGAGCCGACCTCGTGCAGTGCCAGGATGTGCGCGGCGACCAGACCGAGCAGCACCAGCGGGATGGCGATCACGTGGAAGGCGAAGAACCGGTTCAGCGTGGCGTCGCCGACGACGTAGTCGCCGCGGATCCAGACCGACAGCTCCGGGCCGATGAACGGGATGGCCGAGAACAGGTTCACGATGACCTGCGCGCCCCAGTAGGACATCTGGCCCCACGGCAGCAGGTAGCCGAAGAACGCCTCGGCCATCAGCACCAGGAAGATCAGGCAGCCGAAGATCCAGAGCAGTTCGCGCGGCTTGCGGTACGAGCCGTAGATGAGCCCGCGGAACATGTGGAGGTAGACCACGACGAAGAACGCCGAGGCGCCGGTCGAGTGCATGTAGCGCACCAGCCAGCCCCAGGGGACGTCGCGCATGATGTATTCGACCGACTCGAACGCGCGCGCCGCGTCCGGCTTGTAGTGCATCGTCAGGAAGATGCCGGTCACGATCTGGATGACCAGCACCAGCATCGCGAGCGAGCCGAAGAAGTACCAGAAGTTGAAGTTCTTCGGAGCGTAGTACTCCGACAGGTGCGCCTTGTAGTTGGCCGTCAGCGGGAACCGCTGATCGATCCAGCCCAGGAGGCCAGTGGTTTCTATCTTCTTTTCGGCTGCCATCGGATGCTCCTCGCCAGACTGCTCGAGAACGGTGATGCGGGTTGAACGTGTGTACCGGGAGTGACGCAGCCGGCGCCCACAGGTTGCACCCGCGGGCCGCCGGTCGTCGGTCGTTCGCTCAGGCCTTCTTGTCCTCGCCGATCAGCAGCCGGGTGTCGGACAGGTAGGTGTGCGGCGGGACGTCGAGGTTGGCGTTGGCCGGCTTGTTCTTGAAGACCCGGCCCGCCATGTCGAAGGTGGAGCCGTGGCACGGGCAGAGGAAGCCGCCCTGCCAGTCATCGGGCAGCGAGGGCTGGGCGCCGGGCTGGAACTTGTCCGACGGCGAGCAGCCCAGGTGCGAACAGATGCCCACGACCACGAGGTACTCGGGCTTGATCGAGCGGACCTGGTTCTTGGCGTAGGCCGGCGTCGGGATCTGGTACGACTTCTCGGAGGTCGGGTCCAGCAGCTGCGACTCGGTCTTCTTCAGGCCCTCGAGCATCTCGGGGGTGCGGCGGACGATCCAGACCGGGTTGCCGCGCCATTCGACGCGGCGCAGCTCGCCCGGCGCCATGCCGGCGATGTCGGCCTCGACCGGCGCGCCGGCGGCCTTGGCACGCTCCGACGGCTGGAACGTGCTGACGAAGGGGATCAGGCAGGCGGCGCCGCCGAGGGCACCCGCGGCGCCTGTCCAGGCGATCGCGTTGCGGCGGGACGGGTCGAGGGTCGACGGGGGCGTGAAGGACGCGCTGCTCGAGGAGTGGTCAGCCATGGAGACCTCGGTGAGGGGTCGGGGACGACGGGCTTGGCCGCCCCCGGACGACAACCCGAGATTCTAGCTTATTGCGATGCAACGGCGAAAGTCGGGCCCGGATATCCCGGCACCGCGACAACGCCGTTCCGAGTCCCGGACGATCCGCCCGCCACATGCCGTGCGGCACCCGGTGCGGGAGGGCGGGCGCAACCATCCGAAACAGTTCGCCGGAACGGCCCCATCCGGATGCAACGGGTCGCGTGCTACGTTCCGTGACGTGCGGGCAACGCTCCCGCGCGTCCGAATCTTTCTTGAAAAACAACGGGGAATCCGAAGATGAGTCTGCTTTCAGAGTTTCGCGAGTTCGCGGTCAAGGGGAATGCGCTCGACCTCGCGGTCGGCGTGATCATCGGCGCGGCGTTCGGCAAGATCGTCGACTCGATGGTCGGAGACCTGGTGATGCCCTTCATCTCCGCGCTGCTCGGCGGGAAGGTCGACTTCACCAACCTGTACATCGTCCTCGGCACGCTGCCCGAAGGCGTCGCCAACAACCTGGACGCGCTCAAGAAGGCCGGCGTGCCGGTGTTCGCCTACGGCAGCTTCATCACGATCCTGATCAACTTCATCCTGCTGGCGTTCGTGATCTTCATGATGGTCCGCTACCTGGGCCGCGTGAAGGCGAAGTTCAGCGCCGAGGAAGCCGCCGCCGCGCCGCCGGCCGCGCCGCCCGCCGCCGAGCTGCTGCTGGCCGAGATCCGCGACGAGCTCAAGCGCCGCCCGGCCTGAGCGCCGCGACGACCCGACCCGGTCGGAGAGCGACTGCGGTTCCCGGACCGTGAGGCTCAGACCGGGTTGGGGTCGTCGACGAATTCGACTTCGATCCCGAAGCGCGCCGCCACCGCCGCGCCGAGCGCCTGCACGCCGAAGCGCTCGGTCGCGTGGTGGCCGGCCGCCGCGTAGACGACACCCGCCTCGCGGGCCAGGTGGGTGGTGCGCTCGGCGATCTCGCCGCTGACGAACGCATCGGCCCCGGCGTCGATCGCCTGCTGCAGCATGTCCTGGGCGGCCCCGGTGCACCAGGCGACCCGGCGGATCGGCCGCCCGAGCGCCCCCACCAGCAACGGCTCGCGATCGAGCGCACCGCGCAGCCGCTCGGCGAGCGCCCCGGTGTCGATGGCCTGCGGCAGCTCGGCGATGCGCATCACCCCGTCGCGGCCGAAGGCATCGCCGTCCGGCCAGCCCAGCCGGCGGGCGAGCTGCACGTTGTTGCCCAGCTCCGGATGCACGTCCAGGGGCAGGTGGTAGGCGTACAGGCCGATGCCGTGGGCCAGCAGCGTCGCGAGCCGCTCGCGCTTGGTCGCGACCACTCTCGGGTCCTCGCCGCGCCAGAACCAGCCGTGGTGCACCAGGAGTGCCTGGGCGCCCCGCGCCGCAGCCGCCTTCACGAGGGCCAGACTGGCCGTGACGCCGGTCACCATGCGCCGGACGTCGGGCTCGCCTTCCACCTGCAGGCCGTTCGGGCAATAATCGTCGAAGCGCCGCGCCTCGAGCAGCCCGTCGAGCCACGCGGCGAGATCCGCGCGCGACACCGATCGCGCCGCGCCCGGCCCACCCTGCCGCCTCCCGTCCTCGCTCGCGTTCATGCTGAAGAAGCTCTGGTTGACGTTCGCCCAGGCCGTCGCGGTCGGGCTGGCCGGTGTCTTCGTGGTCGCGACACTGCGACCCGAGTGGCTGCCCGAGCGGCTTTCGGCGCCTGCGCCGATTCCGGCACCGGTCCGCGAGGCGCCGGCCCCGGGGGCCGCCGCCGGTGCGCCGGCCGCGTCGATTCTGTCATACGCCGAGGCGGCCCGCCGCGCGACGCCCACCGTGGTCAACGTGTTCACGACCAAGGAGACCCGCGCCGCCCCCGATCACCCGTTCTTCAACGACCCGCTGTTCCGCCGGTTCTTCGGCGACCAGCAGCGCCGCCAGCAGACCTCGAGCCTCGGCTCGGGCGTGGTGGTCGGCGACGACGGCACGATCCTCACCAACCACCATGTGATCGACGGCGCCGACGGCATCGAGGTGCTGCTCGCCGACGGCCGCCGCGCGAAGGCGAAGCTGGTCGGCTCGGACCCCGAGACCGATCTGGCGGTGCTCCGCATCGCGCTGCCGGACGTGCCCTCGATCGTGCTGGCCGACTCCGACAACGCGAAGATCGGCGACGTCGTGCTCGCGATCGGCAACCCCTTCGGCGTCGGCCAGACGGTGACGATGGGCATCGTCTCGGCGCTCGGCCGCACGCAGCTCGGCATCAACACCTTCGAGAACTTCATCCAGACCGATGCGGCGATCAACCCGGGCAACTCGGGTGGTGCGCTGGTCGACACCGAGGGCCGGCTGCTCGGCATCAATACCGCGATCTATTCGCGCAGCGGCGGATCGCTCGGCATCGGCTTCGCGATCCCGACCTCGACCGCCCGCAGCGTGATGGAGCAGATCGTCCGCAACGGCGCGGTGGTGCGCGGCTACATCGGGGTCGAGCCGCAGGACATCACGCCCGAACTCGCGCAGGCCTTCAAGCTGCCGCGCAAGGACGGCGCGATCATCGCCGGCGTGATGAAGGGCGGGCCGGCCGATCGGGCGGGCGTGCGGGCCGGCGACATCCTGATCGAGGTCGACGGGCGCACGGTCACGAACACCGCGACGATGCTCAACGTCATCGCGCAGCTCCAGCCGGGCAGCACCGGACAGTTCACGTTCGTGCGCGACGGTCGGGAGACCGTGCTGCCGATCACCGTCGGACGCCGGCCCAAGCCCGGGCAGTGAGCGGGCTCGGGCCCGGGCGCCCCGCCGGCGCGGGCCCCGGCGGGGCGCCCGCGATCAGGCGGACTCGAGCCGCAGTCCGGCCGGCGTGACCGTGCCGGCCACCCGGGTCACGCGGCGCGCGAACACGAAGTCGTCGAGCGCGTCGTCGGGCGGGAGGCCGGGCTCGCTCGACAGCATCAGCAGCTCGCCGGGTGCCCCCGGCGCCAGGCCGGGTCGGTCCGAGCCGAGCGACAGCCGCCCGCCGGCGACCGCACGGCGCCAGAGCGCGGTGCCCGGATGCGGGCAGTCGGGATCGACCAGCACCGCCCTCGCCTGCCGCCGCAGCCGGGCCTGGTACTCGAGCCAGCGCAGCTCCTCGGCCGCGTCGGTGCCGACGTTGCTGTCGCTGCCCACCGACATCCGGCCGCCCGCGGCGAACCAGTCCTCGACCGGGAAGAAGCCGTCGCCGAGGTTGGCCTCGGTGGTCGTGCACAGGCACACGGTGGCGCCGCGCGTGCGCAGCTCGCGCAGCTCGCCCGGCGTCGCATGGGTGGCGTGGACCAGCGTCCAGCGGTGATCGACCGGCGCGTTCGCGCACAGCCAGGCGATCGGCGTCTGGCCCAGCGCGGCGCGCGCATCGCGGACCTCGGCCGGCTGCTCGGAGACATGGATGTGCACCGGGCAGTCGGGCAGCAGCGCCTCGCGCAGCTCGAGCAGCCAGCGCAGGTCTTCCGGATCGCAGGCGCGCAGCGAGTGGGGCGCGACGCCCAGCCTGAGCGTGCCGCGCAGCGCCGGATCGGCGGCCTGCAGGAGCAGCGCCTCGATCAGCCGGCGGTAGTCGTCGCGGGCGAGCGCGAAGCGGGCCTGTCGCGGTCCGAGCTCGGCGCGGCCGAAGCCGCCCCAGCGATAGAGCACCGGCAGCAGCAGCAGCGTGATGCCGGCGGCGGCGGCGGCCCGCGCGAGGGCCTGCGAGGACTCCAGCGCGGTGGCCAGCGAGGCACGCCGGCCGGGCTCGCCGCCGAGCCGGTGCAGGTAGTGGAACTCGGCGACCGACGTGTAGCCGGCCGAGCGCAGCCGGCGATAGAGCGCGGTCGCGGTGCGCTCGAGTCCGGCCGCGTCCAGCGACGCCAGCGAGGTGTACATGCGCTCGCGCCATGTCCAGAACGAGTCGCCGTGGCCGCCCGCGCGCTCGGCGAGACCGGCCATGCCGTACTGGAACGCATGGCAGTGCGCGTCGGGCAGGCCGGGCACGACGAGGTCGGCGGTGGCGTCGGCCGGCTCGGGCGCGGTGCGTCGCGCGGCGCCGTGCAGCTCGACGCGCGGATCGGCCTGGGCGGGGGCCGCCTCGATCGACGCGATGCGGCCGTCTTCGCCGATGTGCACGCGCGCGTCGGGTCGCCATCCGGTCTCGGTGAGCGCCCATCGGGCATCGATGCGGATCATCGGCCTATCATACGGAATGCCCCGGAAAGCCGAAACGTGAAGGTCGACGCCCTCATCGAGCACTGCCATGTGGCGACGATGGCAGGCGGTGGCCTCGGCGAGGTGCGCGATGCGCTCGTCGCGCTCGCGGGTGGCCGCATCGCGTGGGTCGGGCCCCGCAGCGGAGCACCGCGGTTCGCCGCAAGCAGCGGCGATGGTGCGCCGCCCGCCTACGACGCGCGGGGCGGCTGGCTGACGCCGGGTCTGGTCGATGCGCACACGCACCTGGTCTATGCCGGCGACCGGGCCCACGAGTTCGAGATGCGTCTCGAGGGCGCGAGCTACGAGGACGTGGCGCGCGCCGGCGGCGGCATCCTGTCGACCGTGCGCGCGACCCGCGGCGCCGACGAGGCGGCGCTCGCGCGCGCCTCGTCGAAGCGGCTCGGGCGCCTGCTCGCCGAGGGCGTGACCACGGTCGAGATCAAGTCGGGCTACGGGCTCGAGTTCGAGACCGAGGCACGCATGTTGCGCGTGG
>RPRK01000183.1 GCA_003818495.1 Burkholderiales bacterium | reverse complement strand
CGAGGAGTCCTTCGTCCGCGGGCTGTGGGCCCAGCGGCCGATGGTCTGGCAGGCCTACCGGCAGGCCGAAGGGGCCCACCTGCCGAAGGTCCGTGCGTTCGTCGAGCGCTGGGTCGAGGCGGCCGAGCCCGGACCCGCCGCGGCCGCCGCGCTCGCCCGCATGGAGACGGCCTGGAACGACGACATGGCCGATGTGCCGCAGGCGCTCGACGCGCTCATCCCGGCGCTGCCCGCGCTGCGCGACGCCTCGGCCCGCTGGGCCCGCGCGAACGGCGCGCGACCCGACCTCGCCACCCGGCTCGCCGAGTTCGTCGCCGGCAAGCTATACTAGCGGGCTAACGTAGGACAACGCTCTCGCCATGAAGACCGCCCAGGAACTGCGCACCGGAAACGTCGTGATGATCGGCACCGAGCCGATGGTCGTGCAGAAGGCCGAGTACAACAAGTCCGGCCGCAATGCCGCGGTCGTGAAGATGAAGCTCAAGAACCTGCTCAATGGGTCGAACACCGAGTCGGTGTACAAGGCCGACGAGAAGTTCGACGTGCTGATGCTGGACCGCAAGGAGTGCACCTACTCCTACTTCGCCGACCCGATGCACGTCTTCATGGACACCGAGTACAACCAGTACGAGGTCGAAGCCGAGAGCATGGGCGACGCGCTGAACTACATCGACGAGGGCATGCCCTGCGACGTGGTGTTCTACGACGGCCGCGCCATCTCGGTCGAGATGGCCAACAGCGTCGTGCGCGAGGTCGAGTACACCGAGCCCGCGGTCAAGGGCGACACCTCGGGCAAGGTCATGAAGCCGGCCCGCATCAAGCCCACGGGCTTCGAGCTGCCGGTCCCGGCCTTCGTCGACATCGGCGACAAGATCGAGATCGACACCCGCACCGGCGAGTACAAGAGCCGCGTGAAGTAAGGGTCCCAAGACCCTGGACGGGCCGCGAACGGCCTGTCCGGACCGGCGCCGAGTGCGGCCGGACATGCAAGAACGGGCGCCTCGGCGCCCGTTGTCACAGGGTGCGGCAACGCCGCGGTTCAGGCCGTCGCGATGCCGCCGTCCCGGGCGGTCGAGGCGAGCGACTTGCGCATGCAGCGCACGACCGTCTCGCGCAGCGTCTGCAGCGTGACCGGCTTGACCAGGTAGCTGTCGCAGCGCGACCAGGCGCCCCGCAGCAGGTCGAGCGGCCCGGTGCGACGGGTCAGCACGATGACCGGCATGCCCCGCAGGGCCGGGTCGCGCTTGATGTCGCGGGCGAGCCGCAGCCCCGGCATGTCGGGCAGGTCCGCCTCGAGGAACACCAGCTCGTAGCGCCTGACCGCCATGACGTCGAGGGCCTCGCGTCCGCTGCCCACGCCCTCGCAGTCGAGTCCCATCTGGTGAAGCGCCAGCGACAGCTGCCGCCGGACGGCCGGACTCTCGTCGATCAGGAGGGCGCGCGCCTTGCGACCGAGCACGGTCTCGGCGTCGATCTGGCCGATCCAGGCCGCGGCGCTGCGGGCGATCGCGGCCGCCCCGAGGCGGGCCGGACGCAGGACATTGCGCTCGACCGTCCGGTTCAGCACGCCGAGCAGGTTGATCGCGAAGCGCTGCAGGGTCAGGTCGTCGCACGCCCGCGTCGGATCCTCGCGACGGCCGACCGTCACGATCGGACGGTTCTCGGGCAGGCGGCGCAGGGTCTGCGCGACCTCCGGTCCCCCCTTCGCGGTCATGTCGACCAGCGCGAGATCGTAGTCGCCCGGACCGCGGGAGACCGAGAGCACGAACTGATACGGGTTGTGGCGGGCATGCCGGAAGACGATCTCCAGCACCCTCTGGAACCGCAGGGCGAGCCCGAAGGCGGCGACCCGGATCTCCGGCCGAGGCTCGGCGCCCTCCGCGGTCGGCGCCGCCGCCGGCGTCGGGGCGGCGGCTGCAGGGCGTACTGGGCGTGTTCCGGGCATCGGCGGGAATCGGCGGGAATCGGCTGGGGAGGACTTCGGATCCAGCCCGAGATTCTAACCCTCCCACTGCCCCGCTGTGCAAGGCGTTCCGCGAAAAAAACGCCTTTGTACCCAGGAAGTTACGTGCCGAACTTCAAGCGGCGCCAGAACTGATGACCAGTTGCAGGTCGTTGTCGCGCGCGAAGTTCAGCAGGAAGGCGAGCGCCATCGGTTCGACCTCGGAGATCGAGGGGTCGACGCGGACGCACTTGTGCTGTCCGTGAAGCGCGGGGACGACGTACGGGGAGTAGTGCAGGTGCGATCGGGGGCCGCTGCCCGGCGGCTGGAAGCTGGCCATCACGCCCGCCAGCCGGTCCGCCCAATCGCTCGGCCGGAAGCCACGGCCCGAGGACGTCACGCCGACGATCAGGAAAGGCGTCGCGGGCGGCTGGTCGATGGAGGTCGCGGCAACGGTCGGGGACGGGGTGTCGGACGACATCGGCCGGGCGGTTCGCCGGTTCGGGATGCAAAGCGAAAGTATAGCGGCAGCACGGCGCGAGTCGGCGACCGATTCGCCGGCAGGACGGAAATCCCCTATAATTCAGCCCCTTAGGCTCGATGCCCTGCCGCGAAGGAACCGCGATGACCGCCGCCAGCCCCGTGATGCCGACCTACGCACCCCAGCCGGTCGCGTTCGACCGAGGCGACGGTGCGTGGCTGTACGACACCGACGGCCGGCGCTACCTCGACCTGCTCGCCGGGATCGCGGTCAACACGCTGGGGCACAACCACCCGCGGCTGGTCGCGGCGATCGCCGACCAGGCCTCGAAGATCATCCACACCTCGAACCTGTTCGAGATCCCGCTGCGCCGCCAGCTCGCCCAGCGACTGGTCGATCTGTCGGGGATGACCAACGTCTTCTTCTGCAACTCCGGGCTCGAGGCCAACGAGGCCGCGATCAAGATCGCCCGCAAGTACGGCCACGATCGGGGCATCGACCTGCCCGAGATCGTCGTCTACGAGAAGGCGTTCCACGGCCGCTCGCTCGCCACGCTGTCCGCGACCGGCAACGACAAGGTGCAGAAAGGGTTCGAGCCGCTGGTGCCCGGCTTCGTCCGGGTGCCGCTGAACGACATCGAGGCGCTCAACCGGATCGCCGCCGAGCGCCCGAACGTGGTCGCTGTCTTTCTCGAGGCGATCCAGGGCGAAGGCGGCATCCAGCCCGCGCGAACCGACTACCTGCGCCAGGTGCGGGCCCTGTGCGACGCCCGCGGCTGGCTGATGATGGTCGACGAGGTGCAGTGCGGCACCGGCCGGACCGGCAAGTGGTTCGCGCACCAGTGGGCAGGCATCCGCCCGGACGTGATGCCGCTCGCGAAGGGCGTGTCCTCGGGCATCCCGGTGGGCGCGGTGGTCGCGCACGGCGCGGCCGCGGAGGTGTTCAAGCCGGGCAACCACGGCACCACCTTCGGCGGCAACCCGCTCGCGATGCGCGCCGGCCTGGTCACCATCGACGTGATGGAGGAGGACGGACTGCTCGAGCATGCGACGGCGATGGGCGAGGTCCTCATGGGCGGCATGCGACGCGAGCTGGCCGGCCTGCCCGGCGTGCGCGAGGTGCGCGGCACCGGGCTGATGATCGGCATCGAGCTCGACCGCCCCTGCGGCGAAGTCGTCGGGCTCGCCCTGAAGGCCGGCCTGGTGCTCAACGTCACCGCCGACAGCGTCGTGCGCCTGCTGCCGCCGCTGATCCTGTCCCGAGAGCAGGCCGAGCTCGCGGTCGCGACCCTCGCGCCGATCCTGCGCGAGGTCGTCTCGCGCCCGGTCGCCAAGGCCTGACGGACCCGAGGCGATGAGCACCGCACCGATCAGGCATTTCCTGCAGTTCGTCGATTTCGACCGGGCCGAGATCGAGCACCTGTTCGCGCGCACCCGCGTGATCAAGGACCTCTACAAGCGCTACCAGCCCTACCACCCGCTGGCCGACCGCACGCTGGTGATGATCTTCGAGAAGCAGTCGACGCGGACCCGCCTGTCGTTCGAGGCGGGCATCCACCAGCTCGGCGGCGCGGGGGTGTACCTCAACACCCGGGACTCGCAGCTCGGGCGGGGCGAACCGGTCGAGGACGCCGCGCAGGTCATCTCGCGGATGTGCGACCTGGTGATGATCCGCACCTACGAGCAGTCGATCGTCGAGCGCTTCGCCGCCCATTCGCGGGTGCCGGTGATCAACGGACTGACGAACGAGTACCACCCCTGCCAGGTGCTGGCCGACGTGTACACCTTCATCGAGCACCGCGGGCCCATCGCGGGGCGGACGGTGGCCTGGGTGGGCGACGCGAACAACATGGCCTACACCTGGATCCAGGCGGCCGGCCTGCTCGACTTCAAGATCCGGATCTCGACGCCGCCCGGCTACCGGATCGATCCCTCGCGGGTGTCGAGCCGGGATGCCGCCCATCTGGAGTGTTTCGACGATCCGATGCTGGCCTGCGCGGGTGCCGACCTGGTCAGCACCGACGTCTGGACGAGCATGGGGTTCGAGGACGAGAGCCGCGACAGGCTGACGGCGTTCGCCGACTGGCAGGTCGATGCGGACATGATGCGGCAGGCCCGGCCCGAGGCGGTCTTCATGCACTGCCTGCCGGCCCATCGCGGCGAGGAAGTCTCCGCCGAGGTGATCGACGGACCTCAGTCGGTGGTCTGGGACGAGGCCGAGAACCGGCTGCACGTGCAGAAGGCGCTGATGGAATTCCTGATGCTCGGACCGGTACAGGCAGGCTGACGCTCCGGGCGGCCGCGGCGCGGTCGCCGCACGGCGGCTCGGGTCAGGCGACCCGAGGCCGTCCCGTCAGCGACACAGGTGCAGACGGCTGCCCGAACGCGCAACGACCGGCTCGGCGGCCACCGCGACCGGGGGCGGCAGTCGGCGGCCGACCCGCGACACCGGCTCCAGCGTCGGCATCAGGGCGACCACGCGACGCGCATGGCTCAGATGCAGGTTGAGCTTGCGGACCTCGGTCAGGACGGCCCCGGTCGAGGTCGGCAGCGAGCCGTCGATCCGACCCGAGATCTGAGCCCAGCGGCTGGATCCGGTGACCTGCTCGAAGAGACCGGTCAGTCGACGATGCCAAGCGACGCACTCGTCGAACATCGGCGCCTCGGCGAGCACGGGAAAGCCGTAGCGCGGCAGCAGCTCGCGCAGGTCGCGATCGATGGAGGGCTGATCGGGATCGAGCAGCGACAGCAGCGACGAGGCGACGGACTTCTCGATCTGCCCGGTGAGTTCGCTGACCCGCAGCAGCACGTCCTCGAACGCCGGCCGCTCGAGCGACTTCAGATCCTGCATCACGTCGAACAGTGACTGCTTGCGCGCACGCAGCTTGCCGCGCAGTCCGATGTGACGCGCCAGGCGCAGCTGGAACTCGGCATCGTCGCGCACGTCCGTGTCCCTCACGTGCATGAGCAGCCACAGGTGCTGCTCGGCCTGCGATGCGGCACGACGGATCGCCACCGGAGCGGTGAGTTCGAGGTCGCGGAGGAGCCGGTTCAGTTGACCGGCTTCGAGTGCGTGCATGAGGGGAACGGCCATCGAAGTCGAGGTATTGAGGCATCTTCGACTCGGCTCCCCCTGCGACTTAGGCATCGCGGATGGCAGGTGCGGCGGCACCGATGGGCGGTGCTGCGCTGCGACGAGGTGTGGCAGGCGTGCCGAATGCGCTGCCGCGGCCCCGACAGGCCCGCGCGGGCCCGCGGCGAGCGGGCCCGGCCAGGGTCACGCCGGCTCGAGGTGCTCGACGAGCCGTTCGGCCAGGCGCTTGCGCGCCCGGTGCAGCCGCACCCACACGTTGGCTTCGGTGATGTTCAGCTTCTCGCAGACCTCGGGGGTCGCGACCCCTTCGATGGCCTGCATCATGAACACCGACCGCAGCCCTTCCGGCAGGCGCTCGACCTCGTCGACGAGCGCCGCGTGCATCCGGCGGCGAGCCACCTCCTGCAGCGGATCGTCGTCGTCGGCGGTCGACGGCTGGACCGAGGCGGCCCGTTCGAGACGTTCGTCGGATGCGTCCTGGCCGTCGTCGGCAGTGGCGTCCAGCTTGACGTAGCGGGTCTCCCGACGGAACGCGTCCTGGATCTTGTGGTTCAGGATGCCGATCAGCCAGGTGCGGACCGCCGACTGGCCCTGGAAGCTGTGGCGTGCGCTGAGCGCCGCGAGGAGCGCGTCCTGCACGGTGTCCTCGGCGAGTGCCTCGTCACGGATGCGACGCTTGGCGAAGCGCAGCATCGCGCCTCGATGCACGGCGAGGTCTGCGGTCGGGTCGAGGGCAAGGGCGGCGGACATGGCGGACTCCGGATGGGGTCGGTTTCGAGCCCGGACGTTGCGGGGCTCCATGAGGCTGGACTGTGCCGACCCCGCATGGCGCGGCCATCGCGCGCCGATCTCTTTTCTGTCTCGCTGGATCACGCCGCAGCGTCGCCGTGGCGGCGTGACCGTTTTGATATGCTGCCGCGAGCAGGGCGCGATGCGCGACGCGCACACTGCCGAGGCTCCCGGAGAGAACGATGGAACACCGGATACTGGTGGTCGAGGATCAGAAGGACATCGCGGACCTCATCGCGATGCACGTGCGGGACCTCGGCCATCGTGTCGATTGCGTCCACGACGGCAACGCCGGCCTGAAGGCCGCGCAGAGCGGCGACTACTCGATGGTGGTGCTCGACGTGATGCTGCCGGGACGCGACGGGCTCGACATCGTCCGAACGCTCCGCATGGAGCGCAACGCGACGCCGGTGCTGATGCTCACGGCGCGGTCGACCGAGATCGATCGTGTCCTCGGCCTGGAGCTTGGCGCCGACGACTACCTGACGAAGCCGTTCTCCATCCCCGAGCTGCAGGCGCGGGTCAAGGCGATGCTGCGCCGTCGCGACATGGCCCGCCAGCCGACCGAGCCGAGCGTCGAGCGGATCACCGCAGGCGAGCTGGTCATCGACTGCGCGAGCCGCGACGTTAAGCTCGCCGGCCGGTCACTGCCGCTGACCTCCAAGGAGTTCGACCTGCTCGCGCACCTCGGCCGCCATCCGGGCCGCGTGTTCACGCGGGTGCAGCTCCTCGATGCGGTCTGGGGCACGACCTACGAGGGCTACGAGCACAACGTCAACACCCACATCAACCGGCTGCGGTCCAAGCTGGAGGCCGATCCGGCCAATCCGCGCTACGTGCTGACGGTCCGCGGCGTCGGCTACCGGTTCACCGAAGAGCGATGAAGTCCCTCCGCGCCCGGGTGCTGATGCTGGTCGCAGGCGCGGGCCTGCTGACCGCGATCGTGCTGGCCGCGGTGATGCACATGTCGGTCCGCAGCTACTACACCGACGTCGTCTACTCCCAGAGCCGCGCGTTCATCGACCGAGTCGTCGAGATGTATCCCGATCTGTGGGAGACGTACGAGCGCAACCCCGAACACTTCTCCGACAAGCTGGCGGCCTACACCGTCTTCTCGCCGAACACCGGCATGTACCTGCTCGATGCGAACGGCCGCGTGCTCGCCACCTCGGGCGAGCAGCGCCTGTTCTGGAGCAACTGGGCCGTCGACCTCGGCCCGGTGCGCGACTCGCTGGCGCGCGACGCATCGATGCCGATCCCGGGCATGGACCCGGACCACCAGGACAAGGCGTGCATCGTCGCCGCCCGTCCGCTGACGCGCGACGGCAAGGAAGTGGGCTGGCTGTACGTCGTCGCCCGCGCGGCCGACATCGGAACCCAGACGCCGGAGCTCCTCAAGAGCTACGCGATCCAGACCGCGGTCAAGGTCGCGCTGCTGACGCTGGCGATCGGCGTGGCCCTGACGGTCGCGATGATCGCGCTCCTGACGCGCCCGCTCACCGCCCTCACCCGCGCCGCGGAGCGGGTGCGAAGCGGCGGCTTCTCGGCGCCGCTGTGCGAATCCGAGTTCCCGTTCCGCGACCGCAACGACGAGATCGGGCGCCTGTCCCGCACCTTCCGGGAGACCCTCGAACGCCTGCGCCTCGAGATGGATCGGGTCACCCAGACCGACGCGCACCGTCGCGAGATGGTGGCGAACGTCTCGCATGACCTGCGCACGCCGCTCACCGCGCTCATCGGGCAGCTCGAGACCATCCGGCTGAAGGCGGACACGCTCGACCGGGAGTCCCGCGACCGGTTCATCGATGCGGCGGTGAACAACGCCCATCATCTGCGCCGCCTCACCGATGCGCTCAACGAGCTCGCGAAGCTCGACAACCCGGAACTGCGGATCGAGCGCGAGCCGATCGCGCTCGGCGAGCTCGCCGACGACCTCGCGCAACGCTACGGCATCCGCGCCGACGAGGCCGGGGTCCAGCTGCGGGTCACGTACCCCGACGGCCTGCCGCTCGCGCAGGTCGACGCCGGCCTGATCGAACGTGCGATCGGCAACCTGCTGGACAACGCCATTCGCGTGACGCCGCCCGGCGGCACCATCGAGCTGCGGGTCGGAACCGGCTCCGACGGCCTGCGCGTCGAGGTCGCCGACAGCGGCCCCGGCGTGGCCACCGAGGACCAGGGGCGGGTGTTCAACCGCTTCTACCAGGGCAGCAAGCACCGCGAGCAGCGCGGCAGCTCCGGTCTCGGCCTGGCGATCGTCAAGCGCGTCGCCGAGCTGCACGGCGGCCGCGTCGGGCTGGACAGTGCGCCCAGCCGCGGCGCGACGTTCTGGATGCTGCTCCCCGCTGCCTGAGCAGGCGGTGCTGGCCAACGGGGCCGGGCAGCGCCGGCCGCGGGGCCGGGCGCCGCACCCCTCCCCCCGGTCGTCGAACTTCCCAAAAAAAAGCCCGCCTCTCGGGCGGGCCTTCGTGAGCCCGCACGCGGCGGGCTCACATCCGGTCGTCGGTCCTCAGGCCGGCACGACCTCGATCGTCTCTTCGCCCTCGGCAGGCGCCGGCGGCGACGGGGGCGCTTCCGCGAAGGACAGCGTCACCGTGTCCTTCTCGTCGAGGTCGACCGTCACCTTGCCGCCGCCCACCAGCTTGCCGAAGAGCAGTTCGTCGGCGAGGGCCTTGCGGATGGTGTCCTGGATCAGCCGCTGCATCGGGCGCGCACCCATCAGCGGGTCGAAGCCCTTCAGCGACAGGTGCTTGCGCAGCCGGTCGGTGAAGATCGCATCGACCTTCTTCTCGTGGAGCTGCTCTTCCAGCGACATCAGGAACTTGTCGACCACGCGGAGGATGATCTCCTGGTCCAGCGCCTTGAACGAGATGATCGAGTCCAGCCGGTTGCGGAACTCCGGCGTGAACATCCGCTTGATCTCCTGCAGCTCGTCGCCCGCCTGCTTGTTGTCCGAGAAGCCCATCGAGCGCTTCTGCAGGTCGTGGGCACCGGCGTTGGTGGTCATGATCACGATCACGTTGCGGAAGTCGGCCTTGCGGCCGTTGTTGTCCGTCAGCGTGCCGTGGTCCATCACCTGCAGCAGGATGTTGAAGATGTCCGGGTGGGCCTTCTCGATCTCGTCGAGCAGCAGCACGGCGTGCGGCTTCTTGGTGACGGCTTCGGTCAGCAGGCCGCCCTGGTCGAAACCGACGTAGCCCGGGGGCGCGCCGATCAGGCGCGACACCGCGTGCCGCTCCATGTACTCGGACATGTCGAAGCGGATCAGCTCGATGCCCATCAGGAAGGCGAGCTGCTT
>RPRK01000182.1 GCA_003818495.1 Burkholderiales bacterium | reverse complement strand
CTGTTCCCGAGCCTCGGCCTGTCGCGCGAGTCGCCGGTGTGGATGCTGATCTTCAACGCGCCGCCGCTGCTGCTGGCGCTGTTCTTCAGCCTGCGCGAGATGCCGCGGATCACCCTGCCGCGCGCACCGCGCCGCGTCCGCGATGACGCCTGGCGACCGCTGCCGATCGACCCGCCGCAGGCCGAGCCGCTCCCGGTCGACCCGCTGCCGTTCGACCCGACCCTCACGCCCGAAGAGCCCCGCTGACCGATGTCCGCCAACCCGATGAACGTGCCCCCGATGTCGATCGCCGCGGCCCGCACCGCCCTGATCGAGCAGTACGCCGACCCCGTGCTGCGACGGCGCGCGACCATGCTCTGGGGCACCCGCGGCGTCGGCAAGTCGTCCGTCGTGCGCCAGGTCGCCGCCCACCACGGCGTGCCGCTGGTCGACCTGCGCCTCACCACCATCGAGCCCGTCGACCTGCGCGGCGCCATCTACGCCGACGACACCCAGGGCCGCACCGTCTGGTTCCCGCCCGAGTTCCTGCCCGCCCCCGACGATCCCGCCGGCCTGCTGTTCCTCGACGAGCTCACCGCCGCCGACCCGCGCCTTCAGGTCTCCGCCTATTCGCTGATCCTCGACCGCCGCGTCGGCAACTACCGCCTGCCCGAGGGCTGGATGGTCGTCGCCGCCGGCAACGCGAGCTTCCACGGCGCCGCGGTGCACGACATGGGCACCGCGCTCGCCGACCGCATGTTCCACCTGAACGTGCAGACCGTCGTCGACGCCTTCCTCGCGCACGCCGTCGAACGCGGCTTCGCACCCGAGGTGATGGCCTACCTGCGCACCCGCCCCGACCGCCTCGACGACACCGAAAGCCAGCTCGCCGGCGACCACCTCGTGGGGGCGAGCCCGCGCGGCTGGGAGGACGTGTCCGACGTGCTCAAGTCCGGTGTCAGCGAGACGGTGAAGCGCACCCTCGTGCAGGGCCGCATCGGCGCCGCGAACGCCGCCGAGTTCTTCGGCGTGCTGCGCGAGCTGCGCGCGTCGGTCGACGTCGTGGCGCTGCTGGCCGCGCGCCCCGGCCCCGACACCGCCGCGCGCCTGCCCGCCTCCCTCGACGGCCTGTACGGCATGGTCTACGGCCTGCTCGGCGCCGCCAACGACGAGGCGACGATGGCCCGCGCGCTGGAGATCGTCGACCAGCTCCCCGAGTGCCCCGCCCGCGAGCCGCTGCCGATCCGCGAGGCGCAGACCCTGGCGATGGAGCTGCTGATGCAGCGAGCGCTCGAGCGCGGACTCGAGACCGCGGTGCTCGACAGCGACGCCTACCGGCGGCACCTCGAGCGGCGCGCGGGGTAGGCGCGGCATGCCGGGGCGCGCCCCCTTCGAGCATCGAGGCACGCGTGCCGTCGAGCGGATGGTCGAGCACGCGCCGTCCAGCGGCGGCCTCGCGCTGTGGGTGCGACATGTCGACCTGCCCGCGGACGCCGACCTTCACAGCAGCAGCGACCCAGGCCACGACGCCCCGCCCCTCGTCACCGACGGCGAGACCCTGCGCTACGGCCCCGCGTTCGAGGCCCTGACCGTCGAGCGCCAGGCAGGCCTCGTCGCCCACGCCGTGCTGCACGTCGCGCTGCGCCACGTGCAGCGCCTGGTCGCGCTGCGCCGCCGGATCGGCGACGTCGACACGAAGCTCTTCAACACCTGCGCCGACGCGATCGTCAACACCACCCTCGGCCAGGTCGCCTGGCTGCGCCTGCCCGACGACGCCGTCACCCTCGAACGCCTGCTGGTCGCGACGCTCGCCGTCCACGAGGACCCCGCGCGCCTGCTCGCCGCCTGGGACGTCGAGCGCCTGTACCGCACCCTCGACGACCGCCTGCCGAAGGCGGACGGCGAGCCCCGCCGCGACGGCCCGCGCGCCGCGCGCGTGCGCGCGCTCGGCGGCGACACGCCCGTCGACCTGCTGACCGGCACCGCCGAGAACGAGCCCCCCGAGGGCGAGGCCGAGCGCCTGCGCGAATGGGCCGAGCGCCTCGTGCGCGCGCATGCCGGCGACGGCCAACACTCCATGCTGCGCAGCCTCGGCGCCGACCTGCCGCGCAGCCGCACCCCCTGGGAGCAGACCCTGCGCGTGCGCCTGGCGCGCGGGCTGGCGATGCGGCCCGAGCTGTCGTGGTCGCGGCCGTCGCGCTCGTGGCTCGCCAACCAGGGCCGCAACCGCGCCGGCCACCGCATGCCCTTCGAGCCCGGCACCGTGTCGACCCGCCGCGTCCCGCGGCTGGCCGTCGTCGCCGACGTCTCCGGCTCCATCGACGACACGCTGCTCGAGCGCTTCGTGCGCGAGATCGAGGCCATCGCGCGGCGCGCCGAGGCGGGCCTGGTGCTGGTGATCGGCGACGACCGCGTGCGGCGCATCGAGCGCTTCGCGGCGGGCGAGGTCCGCCTGCCCGCGCTGACCGTTCAGGGTCGCGGCGGGACCGACTTCACGCCCCTCCTGGAGGCCGCCGATGCGGACCGGCCGGACATCGGCGTCGTGCTGACCGACCTCGACGGCCCGGCGCGCTTCAGGCCGCGGTGGCCGGTGATCTGGGCGGTGCCGGAGGGGGCTGCAGGGGTGGTGGAGGCGCCGTTCGGGAGGGTGGTGGTGATCGATTGAGGGGGCCAGCAGTCGCGTCCGACAGGGGCTCAGCCCCGGGCGCCGAGCTCATCGACGCCGCCGAACAGCCACACCTTCGGCTACGACCAGACGCACTCGACGAACCCGTCCTGTCGTTCGCGACCTCACCCCTTCCCCGTCGGCCAGCTCGACGCCGCACGGCGGGCGGCGGCCGTCGTCGACTCGACCATCCCGGCGAACATCTCGGACATGAACCGACGCGTCTCCTTCGGCGCCCGCTCGGGGCGGCCGGCGTCGAACGGCGGGCGCGGGTCGTACTCGAGGTAGAGCTGGACCGCCTTCGCGTACGCGGGCGAGCGCAGCTTCGCGACCAGGTCGAGCCCGAAGTCCAGACCGGCCGTGACGCCCCCGCCGGTCATCCGATTGCGATCGACCACGACCCGCGAGCGGACCGGCGTCGCGCCCAGTTCGCGCAGCACGTCCACCGTGACCCAGTGCGAGGTCGCGCGGTATCCGCGCAGCAGTCCGGCGGCGCCGAGGATCAGCGAGCCGGTGCACACGCTGGTGACCCAGCCCGCACGGGCCCCGCGGTCCGCCAGGAACCCGAGCACGGTCCGGTCCTCCATCATCGTCAGCGTTCCCGGCACGCCGCCCGGCACGAACAGCACGTCGAGCCGTTCGGGACAGTCCTCGAAGCGTGTCGTCGGCATCACCGGCAGGCCAGGGTGCTCGGGGCGCTCGGGACCGACTGCATCGCGGGTCTTCCACAGCAGGTGGATGCGCCGGTTCATCAGCGCCTCGAACATCGTCAGCGGTCCGACGAGGTCCTGCAGGAACATGCCGGGGTAGACCAGCAGCCCGATCTCCAGCGTCGGCCCATCCCATAGCGGGCGATACCGCTCCAGCACCTCGAGGTGCCGGCGCTCGGCCTCCGCCTTGCCGGCCTCCGAGGCCGACCCGGAAGCGAGCACATGCCGATTCGCCAGCGCCGCGGCGATCGCCGTCGCCGCCCGCAGTCCGTCGCGTCGATGCATGGTCGTCTGCCTGTCAGAAGTCATAGCGCGCCCGCAGCGACACCGTCCGCGGCCGTCCGATCACGCCGACGGGCACCTGGAATCCGGCGACGACGTACTGCGAGTTGAGAAAGTACTCCTTGTCCGCCAGGTTCTCGACGAGGCCGGTGAGCGTCCACGCGCCGAGCCGATAGCTCGCCGACACATTGGCGATCGCATGACCCGGCACGCGGGTCGACGAACCGTCGACCTGATACGCGGAGCGATACGACGCGGCGGCGAACACGTCGGCGCCGAAGGTCCAGGCGCTCTGCGTCCAGCGCGCGCCGAGCCATCCGTTCCAGTCCGGCCGATTCGCGAGCGGCTGTCCGCCGAGCAGGTTCCCCGCGAACGCATAGTCCTCGTAGCGGGCCCGCGCGAGGCCCGCCCCCGCGTTGATCGACAGGGCCGGCACGATGCGCCAGCGCAGCTCGCTCTCCAGACCGCGGATCCGCACGCTCGGCACGTTCGCCAGATACGCCGTGCCCGTTCCGGTGAGTACGGTCTCCTGGTAGTCCTCGACCGACGTGTCGAACACCGCGGCAGACCACTCGAGGCGTGCGGCCGGCCGGCGCAGGTTGATGCCGGCCTCGAGCGTCCGGGTGCGCTGCGCGCCGTAGGTCAGCGGGTCCGGCTGCCGGCCGCCGAAGGGCGAAGTGTTCGCGTACAGGTTCACCCCACCCGGCCGCCAGCCGCTCGCGATGCTCGCGTAGGCGGTCGTGAGCGCATCGAACCGCCAGTCGACCGCGAGCTTGGGCAGCGTCCGGGCACCGGACACTTCGGTCGAGAACGCAGGCGTGCCGAACAGCACGTCTCGGTTCGTCCCGGCGCGATCGGCCTGTTCGCGCCGAAGGCCCGCGGTCAGACCCAGGCGGGCATCGAGGAGGCGCAGCGTCGCCTGACCGAACAGCGCGTCGTTCGAGCCGGAGCCGGTCGCATCGTTGAAGCCCGCGCGTCCGCCCGGCGCGACGAACGCCCCGAAGCCTGCCGGAAAGACACCGTCGGACAGGACATCGACCTGCTGCTCGCTGCGCGAGACACCGACGACCCAGCGCAGATCGTCGCGATCGGCCGACTGCGCGCGCAGCTCGAGGTATCGGTTCTGGGTCTCGTACGCCGAGTCCGAGACGACCGGGACGCCGAAGCCGGGCGTGCCGGGCGCGGCCAGCGGCGTGTAGTCGAAATCGAAGACGTAGGGGCCCTTGAACGTACGTCGCGCGGCGATCGCGACCACATCGAAGGCCGGAGCGCGCCACGTCGCGCGCAGCGACTGCGACGAGGTGTCCGCCTCGCGATAGCCGGTGAAGTCGTTGGCGAGCTCGAATCTTCCGGTCGAGAAGCCGCTCGGGGCGATCACCGAGTTGTAGCGCTGACGGTCGAGGGGCAGGTACTGGGTCCCGTCCTCGTGGCGCAGCCGCTGCTCGAACACCGTCAGCAGCGCCTCGAAGGCGGGCGTGGGCGCGAAGACGGCCTGTACACGCAGCGCGCCCGAGCGCTGATCGGGGCGATCGCCGGTGACGACGTTGCGGATCGGACTGTCCGCGGTCTCCGCAGTGCCGGCGATACCCAGACGCAGCGTCCGGCCGAGCACCGGCCCCGACAGCGAGAACGTGCTCCTGAAGAGACCGCGCGTGCCCGCCTCGAGCTCACCGAAGCCCCGCAGCGTGTCGCCCGGCAACCTGGACCGGATGTCGATCACGCCGGCTTCCGCGAAGCCGCCGTACAAGGTGCCCTGCGGACCGCGCAGGACTTCGATGCGGTCGACGTCGAAGAGGCTGGCGGCGTAGCCGAAGAAGTCGTTGAACGGCACGTCGTCGACGTAGATCGTCGCGGCCGGATCCCAGGACCCCGGGCCGTTGCCGAGCCCGCGCAGCACCAGCGTGCCGAGCGTGCCCGCGCCGAGCGCGTTGCTCATGCGCAGGTTCGGTACCGTCGCGGGCAGATCCTCGAGCGTGCGGATCCCGCGCGACGCGACATCGGCAGCGTTCAGCACGCTGACCGAGGCCGCGGTCTGCTCGAGCGTCTGCGGCGCCTTGGTCGCCGTGACGACGACCGGGGCGAGTTGGGGATCAGCCGGGTCGGCGGCGAGCACGGCGCTCGACGCGAGCACGGCGAGCGTGGCCGATGTTGCGGTTCGGACGGCTCGAGATGTCATCGCATTCATCCAATGATGTGATGGGGGGTGGGTTGAGGGGCAGTTCAGTCGATGGGCGTGCGTGCCGGTTGCGGCGGGCGCGAGGGGAGCAGCCCGCCTCACCACCCCCCCTCCAGCACCCGGTCGCCTCGCCAGATCGCACGCAGCGCGACGAAGCGCGCCTGTCCGCCCTCGAAGCGCTCCTCGCCGACTTCGGCCGATACCGTGAACCCGGCGCCGACGTCGTACGAGGCCGCGAGCGTGGCCCGGCTCACCGGGCCGCCGTTCGCGAGCCCGGACTCGCGCGCGAGCAGCGCGGTGCCGGTGCCCTCGAGCCGGTTGTCCGGCACGACGCGCTCGAGGCGCGTCGCGAGCGTCCAGCGTTCGCGGGTCCGCCAGGCGAGATCGAGCCAGGCGCCGTCGACGCGCGTGCGCACGGCCGCGGCGGCGTTCGTGGAGTACAGCGTGCCGCGCTCGCGCCGACTCATGCCGGCCAGCGTCACCGTCCACGGGCCGTCGTCCGGGGCCCACTGGACACTGCCGGCCAGGATGTCGGAGGTCCCGTCGAAGCAGACCCGCTGCTGCAGCGTCTCGCGGCAGTCGAGCGCACCGTGCGCGTGCCCCTCCGTGCCGGCCGACTGCGCCGCCGCGCCGCGCCCCTCGGGCCGCAGGTGCGCACCGGCGACCTGGACGTCGACATCGCCCCAGCCGAAGCGGATCCGCACCGCGGGCACCAGCGGCCCGGCCGCGGCCGCGGGGAACGTGCGGCCGCGCCACAGCCCGCCCTCGACGCCCCGCAGGCCGTCCTCGGCATCGCGCGTCCATCCGACGACGAGGCCGTCGTCGATCCAGCGATCGTCGATCACCGCGCGCTTGGCGAGCGGCGTCTGCGAGAACCGGTCGTAGTGACCGGCGCGATCGATCGCATCGCCCATGCGGACCAGGTCGCGTCCGGCGCGGGCCTCGAGCGTGCCGCCATCGAGCTCCAGGCGCCCGATCAGCGTCGCCGCCTCGACGTGGGCCCGCTCGCGGTCGTGCCAGCCGACGGCAAAGCGCGCGCCCAGGCGCTGCTCGATCCGCGCGGCCGCCTCGATCGTCGCATGCTCGAGGCGCACGCCGCCCGTCTGGTCGCGCGGGGCCAGTCCGGTCGTCGACACCCCCGGCCACGCGGCAGTCGGCCAGCGCTCGGCGGAGTACGGCACGACCGCGGCGGCCGCTGCGCCGAATCGCCAGCCGGGCGCGTCGGGCAGCGGATCGAGCGTGGGGTCGTGCGCGAGCGCACCGCCCGACCCGAACGCGACGAGGAGCAGCGCGGCGGCCGCGCGTGGGTCAGTTCGACGCGAACGGATCGGCATGGCGCGGATCGGCGAGGAACGCCGTGTCGGTGAGGGTCTTGAGGAAGGCGACGATGTCGGCCTGCTCGGCGGGGCTGAGATCGATCCGGCTGACGAGGTCGCTCTTGTACGGATTGGCGCGACCGTCGCCGGCGTTCGCACCCGAGACGACCTGCCGGCCGCCGGCCGCATAGATGCGCAGCACCTCGTCGAGATCGGCGACGCTGCCGTCGTGCATGTACGGCGCGGTGACCTCGACATTGCGCAGGCTCGGCGCCCGGAAGCGGCCCATGTCGTCGGCCCGCGCGGTCAGCTCGAACACGCCGCGGTTCGGCTCCGGGAACGCCCCCGTGCCGCCGAGGTTGTAGAGCCCGGTGTTGTGGAACGGCGTCTCCACGATGCGGCTGGCGGCATGGACGATCTGGTCGTTGAAGTTGAAGCTGCCGTGGCAGTGGAAGCACTCGGCCTTCTCGCCGAAGAACAGCGTCATGCCGCGCTGCTCGGCGTCGGAGAGCACGGCCTTGCCGGCCAGCCAGCGGTCGTAGCGGCTGTCGCCCGAGATCAGCGAGCGCTGGAAGCTCGCGATCGCCTTGATCACGTTGGCCCAGGTGATCGGCTCCGTCTCGCCGGGGAAGGCCGCCGCGAAGCGCTCGCGGTAGCGCGCGACGCCCGAATCGTCGCGGACCCGCTGCAGCACCAGCGCCTTGGTCGCGTCGGTGACGCCCATCTCGACCGGGCTCTCGCCGAACAGCGGCGTCTCCATCTGGCGCTCCAGGGTCACCAGCGACGGGTTCGCCCAGGTCAGCGTCGCGTTGTAGACCACGTTCGAGAGCTGCTGCGAGCCGCGCGGATGCGGCTCGCCGGTCGAGCCGATCGCCTGCCCACGACCGTCGGTGAAGGCCTTGTCCTGCCGATGACAGCTCGCGCAGGCCTGACGGCCGTTCCCGGACAGTCGACGGTCGTGGAAGAGGAAGCGGCCGAGCTCGACCTTCTCGGCCGACATCGGGTTGTCGGCCGGGACCTTGGGCTCGGGGAAGAACGCCGGCAGCGACCAGGACCACGTCCCGGAGACCGGTCGCGTCTCGACGAGCTCGGTGCCGCCGCCGCCGCAGGCGGCGAGGACGGTGAGCGCCGCGACTGCGGCGCCCCCCGCGAACCGGAGGGCGCCGTGCCTCACTTCGCCACGGCCCGGAAGAGGGTCTGCGCGGCCCCGCCCGAGATCGGGAGTCCGGTGCCCGAGCCGTCGGCCTTCCAGTCGATCGCGAGCGACTCGAAGACCCGCAGGCACTCGGGGTCCGTGCCACCGGACATGCAGCCGGGCGCGCTGGCCTTGTTGACGGTGATGTCGGTGCCGGCGAGCAGCGCCTTGACGTCGACCGCCACCTTCTGCGATCGCGGGTCGAAGCTCGCGAAGCCGAAGTTCATCCGGTTCGGCGCGGTGCACGACACCGTCTGGCCGCTGGCCGGATTGCCGGTGCAGCCGGTCGAGCCCAGGTGGAAGTTGAACGTCTTCGACGCCCAGGTGCCGGTGGCGCCGTCCGGATCGGTCACTTCGATCTTCGCGAACTTGCGGCCCGACTGCCAGCTCCAGGCCATCGCCTGGACGTCGAGCGGCTTCGTCGCGCTCGCGTAGTCGCTGTGGTTGAACGCGAAGGGCACGCCCATCGTCATCTTCACGCCGACGTAGTCGCCCGCGGGCACGGTGCCCTTGACCGAATTGTTGGAAGCCGCCGTGCCCTCGCTGCAGGATCCGCTGCCATCCTCGAGGTCGATCAGCGTCACGCGGTCGTTGTTGACGGTCAGGTTCCAGTCGTCGTTGGCGCCGAGCACCAGCGGCACTTCGGTGCCGTCGGACTTCACCATCCGCACGTTCGTGACGTAGAAGCGGAAGTCCTTGACCTGCGCGGTCACGGCGCCGCTGCCGAGACCGGTGACGGCGGTGCCGCACTTGATCGCCGTGGTGCCCGAGAAGGCGCCGAACTCGATGGCGACGGATTGCGGACCATCGTCGCTGCCGCAGGCGGCGAGCGCGAGGGTGGAGACGAGGGCGGCGACGGAGCGGTTCAGGGTGGAGACAGACATGAGATCGTCCTGTTCGTGATGCAGGCATGCGGGGGCGCTCATGCGGGAGACGCGGCGCAGGGCGGCGGCTTGCCGCACCGATGCGCACGCGTGTCATGGGCCGCATGACGCGTTCGTCGAGCTTCGTGTGGAGCGCCGAGGTGCCACGTGGCGCGCGCCCGATGCGGGCGCGTCTCCGGGGCGCGCCCGGGGGGCACGCCGCGGAAGCGGTCAGGCGCTCAGGGAATCAGGCGCGGCGCGGGGGTGCGCGGGGCTGCGCACTGAGCCACGCGTGGAGCGTGCGCGGCGCGAAGAGGCGTGCCGGCGGCAGCGCATCGCTCAACCCCGGCAGGAGACGCACCACCGTCGCGACCGGGGGCAGATCGAGCGCGGGTGCATGCGACGAGCAGTACGGACAGTGCTCGAACGGGTGGCCGCCCGACGAGGACCCGCCG
>RPRK01000181.1 GCA_003818495.1 Burkholderiales bacterium | reverse complement strand
GGGAGGCGCGCACGCCAGCCGTCCAGCACCTCGCGGCTGCCCGGCCCGATCACGCCGATGCCGGCCGATGCCGGCCACGCGAGACCGAGACGCGCGAACGCTCCCATCACGACGTCGATCGCGCCGGGGCTGGGCAGCAGCACCCAGCGGCAGCGGGCCAGCGTCGCCGCGAGATGCGGCCAGTCGAGGTCGGGCACCGCCTCGATCGCGGTCATGGGCCACTGCACGACCTCGAGCCCGCGCGCCTCCAGGGACGCCGCGAGCGCAGCGGCCCTCGGGGCGGGCTGGGTGAGGACGACCGCGGGACGGTTCACGGGTCGGACCTGCGGTCGAGCGGAGGGAGTCGCGCGCCGGGACGCCGCGCGGGCGTGGTCCGGCCGCTCAGCGCAGCCCGATCGCCGCGCGTTCGCCGAGCGCCTCGGCGGCGGCGTAGTCGGTCCCCTCGCCCTCGCGACCGGTCCCGCCTGCGGTGTCCACGGCAGCGGCCGTGTGGACCGCCGCACGGCGGATGCGGCCGTCGGTGGCGAGGAGTGCTTCGAGCTTGAGCAGACCGTCCGGCTGGACGACCGCGTAGGCCGCGAGCGGAATCCGGCAGCTGCCACCGAGCGCGCGCGACACGGACCGCTCCGCGGTGACTTCGAGCCAGGTCCGCCGATCGACGAGCGGCGCGAGCCAGTCGCGGACCTCGGGGCGACCGGAGAGCACCTCGATGCCGAGCGCGCCCTGCCCCGGTGCGGGCAGACTCGAGGTCGGCGGCAGGATCTCGCGGATGCGGTCGGCGAGGCCCAGGCGCTTCAGACCGGCCGCGGCCAGCACGATCGCATCGTATTCGCCGCGATCGAGCTTGCCGAGCCGCGTGTCGAGGTTGCCGCGCAGCGGCAGGATCTGCAGGTCGGGACGACGCTCGGTGAGCTGGGCGGCACGACGCAGGCTGGAGGTGCCGACCTTCGCGCCCTGGGGCAGCGAATCGAGCGAGGCGTGACGGACCGACACGAACGCGTCGCGGGGATCCTCGCGCCGCATGACCGCCGCGAGCTCGAATCCCTCGGGCAGTTCCATCGGGACGTCCTTCAGCGAATGCACCGCGAGATCCGCCCGGCCATCGGCCAGGGCGACCTCGAGCTCCTTCGTGAAGAGCCCCTTGCCGCCGATCTCGTTCAGAGACCGGTCGAGGACCTGGTCACCGACGGTCGTCATGCCGAGGAGCTCGACGTTGCACTGAGGATACAGTTCGCGCAGCCGATCACGGACATGGTGCGCCTGCCAGAGTGCGAGTCGGCTCTCGCGCGTGGCGATCACCAGGCGGGCGGGCGCGGAACGAGGCGCGCCGGCCGACGCGGAGGCCAGGGACACGCTCAGCTCACCAGCCCTTTGACGATGGACCACTGCCGCCGGCTGACCGGCAGCTTCTCGGGCACCTCGCGCAGCACCACCTGCCAGTACGGATCACCCGCTTCGCCCTCTCCGGTCGGCGTCACGCGCTCGAAGCCGGCGATCGACGGACGCGCCACCAGCGCGTTGCGGTGGATGCGCACGAAGCGGTCCTTGAACTCCTCCTCGAGGGAGGTCAGCGATTCCTCGATGAGGAACTCGCGCTCGCGGGTCCGCACGGTGATGTACTTGAGCTCGGCCTTCAGGTAGAGGACCTGCTCGAGCGGCACCAGGATCACGCGGCCGCGCTCGTGCACGGACAGGTGACGGCGCCGGGTGTTCGTGGCCTTGACGAGCTGGTCGATCGCCTCGAGGTGCTCGGCGGGCAGCAGCGTCTGCGCCCGCTTGAGCGCACCGAGCAGCCGCTGCGCGCGGACCGGCTTGAGCAGATAGTCGAGCGCGTTGACCTCGAAGGCCTCGACCGCGAACTCGTCGAACGCGGTGACGAAGATCACCAGCGGCATCGGCTTGGGATCGTCCTGGTCGCCTTCACCGGCGCGAGCCGAGATGTGGCGGGCCAGCTCGATGCCGGTCATGCCCGGCATCTGGACGTCCATCAGCACGATCTGAGGGCGCTGCGACTCGATCTGCGCAAGCGCTTCGGGTGCGTTGGCGGCCTCGCCGACGATGCGGTGGGGAAACTCGGGCGACAGGTCGGCCAGCACTTCGCGCAATCGCGCGCGCGCCGGTGCCTCGTCGTCAACGATCAGGATCGAAGTAGCGTCGGACATCGCGGCGTCTTCTTTCTTTTCTGTAGGGGAACTCGAGAAGGACCCGGAACCGGCCGTTGTCCACGCCGGTCTTGAGCTCGGCTTCCATATCGTACAGCAGCATCAGCCGCTCCCGCACGTTGGAAAGTGCCATCTGGTTTCCGGGACGCACCGGTGGCGTCGGTGCGAGCGGGTTGACGATCTCGACACGGACACGCTCGCCCGGCCGGGACACAACGATTTCAATGGTACCGGTCTCCGAGCTGGGTTCGATCCCGTGATGAACGGCATTTTCGATCAGCGGTTGCAGCAATAGCCCCGGCAGCAGCGCGTCCCCGGGCATCTGGTCGAGCTGCCAGACCACCTGGAGACGCTCGCCCAGGCGCAGCTGCTCGATGGCCAGGTACTCCTTGCAGGTGACGATCTCGTCGTCCAGCGGCACCAGCTCCCGGGCGTCGCGCATGAACACTCGGAACA
The DNA here is from genome assembly GCA_003818495.1 of Burkholderiales bacterium. Taxonomy (GTDB): domain Bacteria; phylum Pseudomonadota; class Gammaproteobacteria; order Burkholderiales; family Burkholderiaceae_E; genus UBA4615. The sequence continues at coordinate 7,038 of RPRK01000181.1, read as the reverse complement.
GGTCGGCGAGGTTCTCGAGCGTCGTTTCCGCCCGCCGAGGGTCGCTTCGCATCAGGCCGAGCACGGCGTTCAGGCTGTTGAACAGGAAGTGGGGACGGATCCGGGCCTGCAGGGCCTGCAGCCGAGCCTCCGAGAACGACGGCGAGAAGGCCCGTGCGCGCAGGCGGAAGTAGCCCACGAAGGCCCAGGCGGCGGCGGCGGCCACCAGCCCGCGGCTCCCCACCCACCATGCGATCTCGTCCATCGCGAGGTCCGGCTCCGCGAAGCGCTGCACGACGATGGCCGCGCCGATCGCGAGCAGGCCCGGCACGCCGAGCACCGTCGCCCACTGCCAGCGGATCGGCAGCCCGTTGGCCAGCCGGCGCAGCGGACACAGCAGCAGCAGCGAGCCGAGCACGACAGGCTCGAGCATGACGGCCATCGACAGGAACCGGTTCGCCGCTTCGATCGGGCCCGCGGTGGAGGCGAACGCGATGAGGATGCCCAGCACGTTCAGCGGCACCAGCGTGCGCAGCACGATGCCGAGATTGCAGGTGTCGGGGATGATGGGCGCCAGACCGCCTTCGGTCTGGCGGCGCGCACGCGCGGGCGCCTCGGCCGAGGCCTCCTGGGACTTATAATCCGCGGTTTTCGCGTCGCTGGGCGCCATGGGCACGGGATTATGACAGATCAGTTCGCCAAGAAATCCGAGGCGTGGTCGGCGCGCTTCTCCGAGCCGGTGGCGGAGTTGGTCAAGCGCTACACGGCGTCGGTCGACTTCGACAAGCGGCTCGCGCTGCACGACATCGAAGGCTCGCTCGCCCATGCGGACATGCTGCAGTCGGTGGGGCTGCTGACGGCGGCGGACCTCGAGGCGATCCGCGGCGGCATGGCGACGATCCGCGACGAGATCGAGCGCGGCGTGTTCGTCTGGTCGATCGATCTCGAGGATGTCCACCTCAACATCGAGAAGCGTCTCACGGATCTCGTCGGCGATGCCGGCAAGCGGCTGCACACCGCCCGATCCCGCAACGACCAGGTCGCGACCGACATCCGGCTGTGGCTGCGGTCGGCGATCGACGATGCGCGCGCGCTGCTCGTCGCGCTGCAGGGTGCCCTGGTCGACCTGGCCGAGACGCACGCCGACACCATCATGCCGGGCTTCACGCACCTGCAGGTCGCGCAGCCGGTGACCTTCGGCCATCACCTGATGGCGTACGTCGAGATGTTCTCGCGCGACGCCGAGCGGCTCGCCGACTGCCGCCGCCGGGTGAACCGGCTGCCGCTCGGTGCCGCCGCGCTCGCCGGAACGAGCTATCCGATCGATCGAGAACGCGTCGCGCGCACGCTCGGCTTCGACGGCGTGTGCGGCAACTCGCTCGATGCCGTCTCGGACCGCGATTTCGCCATCGAGTTCTGCGCGGCCGCCTCGATCGCGATGGTCCACGTCTCGCGCTTCTCGGAGGAGCTGGTCATCTGGATGAGCCCGCGGGTGGGCTTCATCGACCTGGCCGACCGGTTCTGCACCGGCAGCTCGATCATGCCGCAGAAGAAGAACCCGGACGTGCCGGAGCTCGCGCGCGGCAAGACCGGGCGCGTGGTCGGCCACCTGACGGCGCTGCTCGTCCTGATGAAGGGGCAGCCGCTCGCCTACAACAAGGACAACCAGGAGGACAAGGAGCCGCTGTTCGACGCCGCCGACACCCTCACCGACACGCTGCGCATCTTCGTCGACCTGGTCGGCGGCATCCGCGTGAAGGCCGAGCGCATGCGGCAGGCAGCGGCCGAGGGGTTCTCCACCGCGACCGACCTGGCCGACTACCTGGTCAAGAAGGGCCTGCCATTCCGGGATGCGCACGAAGCGGTGGCGCATGCCGTCCGCCGGGCCGCCGATGCCGGCCAGGACCTGTCGGACCTGTCGCTCGAGCAGCTTCGCGCCTTCAGCCCGCTGGTCGGTGAGGACGTCTATGGCGTGCTGACGCCCGAGGGCTCGGTGGCCGCGCGCGACCACGTCGGCGGCACGGCGCCCGCGCAGGTGCGCGCTGCCGTCGAGCGCGCACGCACCCGACTCGCCGCCCCGTGAGCGGCGGCCGTCCGGCCCGGGGTCCGTCGGAGAACCTCACGGTCGCGCGGAGCGCACACAGCGGCCATCCGGACCGCATGAACAGGTCGCGGCACCGACCCTTCGGAGCCTCGCGCCCATCCGCGATTGCCCTGAAGTCAAGGTAACCATAGAATTCGCCGGTCACGAGCCCGCCCCTACCGGGCTCGCTGGTCGAGCCCGACGGCGGTCCCCGAACCCTCCGCGGGTCGTACAACCCTCGAGGAGACCGCTTCATGACCCGTCGTTCCTTCCTTCGCCAGGCCGGCGCGAGCGCTGCCGTCGGCGGCACCGTGCTCGCCGCGCCCGCGATCGTCCATGCGCAGCCCGCCATCCGGTGGCGCTGCCCGTCGAGCTTCGCCAAGAGCCTCGACACCCTGTACGGCATCAGCGAAATCGTCGCCAAGCGCGTCTCCGACCTGACCGGCGGGAAATTCACCATCACCCCGGCCGGCGCCGGCGAGATCGTCCCGGCGTTCGGGGTGCTCGACGCGGTGCAGAACGGCACGGTCGAGATGTGCCACACGGCGCCGTACTACTTCTTCGGCAAGGATCCGACCTGGGCGTTCGGCACTGCCGTGCCCTTCGGCATGAACTACCGTCAGTACAACGCCTGGTGGCACTACGGCGGTGGCGACAAGGTGTTCAACGAGTTCACCGCCAAGTCGGGCGTCGTCTCCTACCTGACCGGCAACACCGGCGTGCAGATGGGCGGCTGGTACCGCAAGGAGATCAAGACCCTCGAGGACCTCAAGGGCCTGAAGTTCCGGGTCGGCGGCTTCGCCGGCGCGGTGCTCTCGAAGCTCGGCGTCGTGCCGCAGCAGATTCCCGCCGGCGAGATCTACGCGGCGCTCGAGAAAGGCACGATCGACGCGGCCGAGTGGGTCGGCCCGTACGACGACGAGAAGCTCGGCCTGTCGAAGGTCGCCAAGTTCTACTACACGCCCGGCTGGTGGGAAGGCGGCCCCGCGCTGCACACCTTCGTCGGCCAGAAGGCGCTCGAGTCGCTGCCGCCCGAGTACCGTGCGGCGCTCGAGTGCGCCTGCGCCGAGGCGACCGTCCTGCTGATGGCCAAGTACGACGCGGCGAACCCCCCGGCGATGCGCCGTCTGCTGGCCGGTGGCGCGCAGCTCCGTGCGTTCTCCAAGCCGATCATGGACGCCTGCTACAAGGCGACCCAGCAGGTCTACGCCGAGACCGGCGCGAAGAACGCCGACTTCAAGAAGGTGCACGACCACTACTTCGGCTTCCTGAAGGACCAGATCGCCTGGCAGGGCGTGGCCGAAGCACGCTTCGACCAGTACCAGGCCACCGCACCGCGCTGACGATCGGGCCCGGTCCGCGCAGCCTCTCGCGAGGCGGCGCGGACCTCGCCCCGGGGCCGTACGCGGCCTCCGGGGCGCCGCAGTTCCCCTCCTAGAGACCCCCGGGCAGGCGCCCTTGAAACCACTCCTCGGACTCTGTCGCGTCATCGACGCGATCAACGACCGCATCGGTCGCATCATCATGTGGCTGGTGCTGGCCGCCGTGCTGGTGAGCGCGATCAACGCCGTCGTGCGCAAGGCCTTCAGCGTCAGCTCGAACGCCTACCTCGAGCTGCAGTGGTACCTCTTCGCCGCGGTGTTCCTGCTCGGCGCGGGGTACACCCTGCTCAAGAACGAGCACGTCCGGATCGACTTCGTCGCCGGGCGCTTGACGCGCCGGACGCAGGTCTGGGTCGACGTGCTCGGCATCCTGATCTTCCTGCTGCCCCTGTGCGTGTGGGTGGTCGTGCAGTCCTGGCCGGTCTTCATGCAGTCCTACGTCTCGGGCGAGGTCTCGAGCAATGCCGGCGGACTGATCCGCTGGCCGGCCTACCTGCTGCTGCCCGCCGGTTTCGTGCTGCTGGCCCTCCAGGCCATCTCGGAACTCATCAAGCGCATCGCGTGGCTGCGCGGCCTCGGCCCCGACCCGGCGGCCGTGGTGCGCGAACGATCGGCCGAGGAACGCCTCGTCGACGACCTGCGGCGCGAAGCCGAGCGGAGTGCCTCGAAATGACCGCCTGGCTCGCCGCCAACATCGCACCGGTGATGTTCCTGTCGCTGGTCGCCTTCCTGCTGACCGGCTTCCCGGTCGCCTTCAGCCTCGCCGCCTGCGGCATGTTCTTCGGCTTCATCGCGATCGAGCTCGGCCTGGTGCCGCAGGCGCTGATGCAGGCGCTGCCGCTGCGCCTGATCGGGATCATGCAGAACGACACGCTGCTGGCGATCCCGTTCTTCACGTTCATGGGGCTCATCCTCGAACGCAGCGGCATGGCCGAGGACCTGCTCGAGACCGTCGGGCAGGTGTTCGGCCCGGTCCGTGGCGGCCTCGCGCTCGCGGTGATCGTGGTCGGCGCGATGCTGGCGGCGACCACCGGCGTGGTGGCGGCCTCGGTGATCTCGATGGGCCTGATCTCTCTGCCGATCATGCTGCGCTACGGGTACAACCGACCGGTCGCCACCGGCGCGATCACCGCCTCGGGCACGCTCGCGCAGATCGTGCCGCCGTCGCTGGTGCTCATCGTGATCGCCGACCAGCTCGGCAAGAGCGTCGGCGACATGTACACCGCAGCCTTCCTGCCGGCCTTCATGCTGATCGGCCTGTACTGCGTGTTCATCCTCGTGCTGGCGGTGCTGCGACCGGCCTGGGTACCCGCCCTGCCCCCGGAGGCGCGCATCTACCGCGAGACGAACGGGGCGAGCGGTCACCGCTCGCTGCTCGTCCTCGCGACGCTCTGCACCAGTGCGGCGCTCTGGTTCGCGTCGCGCTACCCCGAACTCGTGAAGACGCTGACCGGCAATCCGGAGGCGCGGGCGCCGACCGACGAGACCGTCGTCGTGGCCCTGTGCGCCGGCGTGCTGCTCGCCTTCGTCGCGGCTGTCGTCAGCAGGGTGTTCCGGCTCGGCCTGCTGTCGCGCCTGGCCGAGCAGGTCACCTTCGTGCTGATCCCGCCGCTGCTGCTGATCTTCCTGGTGCTCGGGACGATCTTCCTCGGCGTCGCCACCCCGACCGAAGGCGGTGCGATGGGCGCGGTCGGCGCGCTGGTGATGGCGGTCGGCCGGCGCCGGATGGGCTTCTCGCTGCTGTCGCAGGCGCTGAACTCGACGGCGAAGCTGTCGGTGTTCGTGGTCTTCGTGCTGGTCGGCTCGACGGTGTTCAGCCTCACCTTCCAGGCGGTCGACGGTCCGAAGTGGGTGGAGCACCTCTTCGACCAGCTGCCCGGCGGGCAGATCGGCTTCCTGATCGTTGTGAACGTGCTGATCTTCGTCCTGGGCTGCTTCCTGGACTTCTTCGAGATCGCCTTCATCCTGCTGCCACTGCTGGCGCCGGTGGCGGTGAAGCTCGACGTCGACCTGGTCTGGTTCGGCATCATCATCGCGCTGAACCTGCAGACCTCGTTCCTGACGCCGCCATTCGGGTTCGCGCTGTTCTACTTGAGGAGCGTCGCGCCGGCAGAGGACTACAACGACCGCGTCACCGGCGAGCGGATACCGAAGATCACCACCGGTCAGATCTACACCGGCTCGATCGCGTTCGTCGCCATGCAGCTCGTCATGGTCGCGGCGGTGATCGCCTTCCCTTCCCTGACGCTGGATGCGCTCGGGCCGAAGCAGGTGCTGGACGTCGACTCGATCAAGCTCGAGGTGCCGAGCGACGGCGGCGCCCCTGCCGGCGACACGAGCGACAAGGTGGATGCGGGCGGGCTGGGCCCATCCACGGGCGATGCCGCGCCGAAGGACGAGCCCGCCAAGGAAGAGGAAGACCTGGGCGCCGCGCTGATGAAGTCGGGGCCCGGCGGCGCGTCGAAGTAGCGCGACCGGCCCGACCCGCCGCGGCCTCGCGCCGCGCCGCGGGTCGATCCGTTCAGCGCCGGCGCATCGGCGGCAGGTCGGTGCAGACGCCCTCGAAGAGCTCCGCGGCCATGCCGATGGTCTCGCCCAGCGTCGGATGGGGGTGGATGGTGCGGCCGATGTCGGTCGCGTCCGCGCCCATCTCGATGGCGAGCGCGATCTCCCCGATCATATCGCCGGCGTGGGTGCCGACGATGCCGCCGCCGACGACGCGGTGCGTGGTCTCGTCGAACAGCAGCTTGGTGAAACCCTCGTCGCGGCCGTTGGCGATCGCGCGGCCCGACGCCGCCCAGGGGAACGACGCGCGTCCGAGCTTGATGCCCTGGCGCGCGGCCTCCTCCTCGGTGAGGCCGACCCAGGCGACCTCGGGATCGGTGTAGGCCACCGACGGGATCACCCGCGCATCGAAGAACGCCTTCTCGCCGGCCGCGGCCTCGGCCGCCACGTGGCCTTCGTGGACCGCCTTGTGGGCCAGCATCGGCTGGCCGACCACGTCGCCGATCGCGAAGATGTTCGGCACGTTGGTGCGCATCTGCGCGTCGACCGGGATGAAGCCCCGGTCGGTGACCGCGACGCCGGCCCGCTCGGCGCCGATCTTGCCGCCGTTCGGACTGCGGCCGACCGCGCCCAGCACCAGGTCGTAGCACTGCGGCTCGGCCGGGGCGTTCTCGCCCTCGAAGGTGACGAGGATGCCTTCGGGCGTCGCCTCGGCCTTCACCGTCTTCGTCTTCGTCATGATCCGGTCGAAGCGATGCGCGTTGTGCTTCTGCCAGACCTTCACGAGGTCGCGGTCGGCACCCTGCATCAGGCCGTCGAGCATCTCGACGACGTCGAGCCGGGCCCCGAGCGTGGAGTACACGGTGCCCATCTCGAGCCCGATGATGCCGCCGCCGATCACCAGCATCCGTTTCGGCACGGCCGCCAGGCGCAGCGCGCCGGTGGAGTCGACCACCCGCGGATCGTCGGGCAGGAACGGCAGGCGTACCGCCTGGCTGCCGGCGGCGATGACCGCCTGCTCGAAGCGGATCACCTGGGTGGCCCCGCTGCGGGCCTGGCCCTCGCCGGCGGTGACCTCGACCTCGAGGT
>RPRK01000180.1 GCA_003818495.1 Burkholderiales bacterium | reverse complement strand
GCCGGCCCGTGCGATGCGGCTGCTGCTCGCCTTCGTCGCCGCCGGCATCGCGGGAACCCTGCTGCGGGTGCCGGGGATCGAGCTGCCTTTCGCCGAGGCCGCCGTCGGTGCGTCGCTGCTCGCAGTGGCGGCGCTGCTCGGGTCGCGCTGGCGCGGCCTCGCCCCGGCGATGACGCTCGCCTGCGCGGCCGGCCTGCTGCATGGTCACGCCTATGGCGAGGCCGTGATCGGCGCCGAGGCGACGCCGATCGTCGCCTATCTCGCCGGGCTGATGCTGGTGCAGAGCGCCGTGGCCCTCGCCTGCTTCCAGGGTGCGCGGCGCTGGCGAAATGCCGCGCCCGCGGCCCTCGGCCGCGCCCGGGGCGTGCTGGCCGTGGTGGCCGGCGCGATGGGGTCCTGGGGGCTGGCTGTCGGGCTGATCGGCTGATCGGCTGCCGGCGCGCGTCGTCGACCGGGCCTCACTCCGACTCGGGCGTGCCCTGGTGGTAGCGCAGGCGCCACCCGAGCGTCGTGTGCAGCCAGACCGACGCGCGCAGCGCCGCGAGCCTGGGCGTGCCGTCGGGGGCCCGGTCCTCGGAACGGAAGGTCAGCAGCGCGCACCCTTCGGAGAGCAGCGCGACACGGTGATCGGAGGCCACGACCGCTGACGGCGCGTACCGGGTCGCGAGGTGCTCGATGACCGTCTCACGGGTGTAGATCCGGCCCGATCGGCCGACCTCGTGGAAGTCGGGGTGCAGCAGCGCATCGAGCCGCTCGCGCGTGCACGCGACCCCCGGGTGGTGGAGCTCGGCCTCGAGGGTCCGGAGCGTGTCGAGAAGCGATCCTGCGTGCATGGAACCCGTGCGGCGAGCGGCCCTGCCGGGTACGGTGCCGTTGCTTCCGAACCGTGTCAACCGCGGTCGTCTGCGTCCCCGCGTGGCGGCTCGGTCGCTTCGTCTTCCGCTGCGGCTGCGGCCGCGTCGGCGTCCGCATCGGCGTCAGCGGCTGCGTCGGCGTGTGCGCCGACGGGACTGAGTGCCGTACCAGCCGCCGCGCCACCGAGTGCGCCTGCCACGGCGCCTACCGTCCCGCCGACCAGCACGCCGAGCGGCCCCGCCACGACGACGCCGACGGTCGCACCGAGCGCCGCACCGCCCACCGCGCCCCCTCCGGCCATCGCCGACTCGGCCTCACGCCGGGCCTCCTCGGGCCCCAGCACCGACTGCGCTGCGGGGTTCGGATCCTGCGACGGGATGCCGTGGCCAGGCCGGGCCTGCTCGGCGAGGTCGTCGTCGACAGGTGCAGCGTCCTGCGGGATCGGGCGGGAGGGGTCCATGGGTGCGTCCTCGGCATTCGGCCACACAGCGGGCGCGGGGTTCGTGCTCGCGGCCCCCGGTTATACGGCCCGCGCGCGGCCGGCATCACAGTCCGGGAGGCCGACGGGCTGTAGGACCGCGGGCCCACATGCGCTCCGCGCGGCTCGGCACGATCGGTCAGCGAGGCGGCGGGCCCGTCCTCGCGCCAGTGGCATCCGACCCGCGCACGAGCCCGCGGACGCGTCCAGTTCGAGCACCGCGGCGCGCGCTCAGCCCACCATCCTGAACCGGAAGGCCGGGTGCTCCCCGGGCAGCACCTCCTGCGCGAGCGGCACCGCCATCGCCATGCCGCGTTCGCTGTTCGTGAGCACCACGAAGCCGTCGCCCGACTCGGGCGAGACCATCGCGAACGCGCGGAACCCCGGATTGTTTCCCCACTGCCAGAGGGTCGCGCCACGCGCCGTTCGCTCGATCCCCCAGCCGTAGCCCCACTCGAGGCGCAGGTCCGCGTCGGCCGGCACCGGCACGGACATCGCCGTTGCCACGAGCCGGGCGTCGGCGAGGAACGCCGCGAGGAAGCGCGCATAGTCCTCGGCCGTGGTGTACAGCGAGGCCGCCGCCACGGGCGACTCAAAGCGCGCCGGGCGCGGCGACAGCACACCCGACTGTCCCGCCTGGGTCCGCGCGGCCTCGGCGGCCGGAAAGGTCAGGCTCGAGTCGCGCATGCCGGACGGCTCGAACACCGTCGCCGCCATGACGCGCTCGAAGGGCTGACCGCCGACCGCCTCGACGACCGCCTGCAGCAGCATGTACCCCTCGCCGGAGTACTGCCAGCGCGCGCCGGGCGCGGTGTCCGGCGCCATCGGCTTCGCCGACCAGTTCGGCAGCCCCGAGGTGTGGTTCAGCAGCGTGCCGAGCGGTAGGCGCGAGAGCGCTCCGGCGTCCATCAGGTCGCTCGGGTCCCCCGGCCGACGCGCCAGCACGCTGTGGAAATGCACGTAGCCGCGCGGCAGGTAGCGCGACACCGGTGCCCGAAGGTCGAGCTGCCCGGACAGCACGAGACGCAGCACCGCGTTCGCGACGACCGGCTTGGTGAGCGACGCGGCCTGGAAGATCGCATCGGTCGGCGGCGACGGACCGTCGGCGCAGCCCGAGAGTGCGATCGGCGCCTGGACACGGCCACCGCGGAGGGTGGCGTACGTGGCAGCGCAGACGCCGAGCGAGCGCGCCAGCTCGGCGAGCGGCGTGCCGCGATGGCGGGTGAGGTCCGAGGCGCACGCGGCGAGCAGCGGCGCGGCGCAGGCGATCATGCGACGGCGGGAAGAGTGCATCGCGAACGGAAGAGGCCGGACGAGGAGCGCCCGAGTCTACCGCCCGCCCCGCCTCACTCGAGCGCGAAACGCTGCCAGGACACGACCGTCGAGGACAGCGGCACCACGCCGAACCATCGCATGCGGGTCGTCGCGTCCGTGCGCACGTAGAGGTGCCCGCCGACGCGGTAGAGCGTGCTGCGAACGACATCCGGGCTGCGGTTCGCATACCGGGTCGGCAGGAGGCGTCCGCGGTCGTACGCGGTCAGCGACAGACCGTCGGCGCCGCAGCTCACCTCCGAGGCCGGAAAGCTGCGGGTGGCGACCTCCGCACCGTCGGTGACGTAGCGGACGTCCAGTGCGCCGTCGGGCCGGACATCGAGCGTGAACTGCCGGAACCCGACGGTCGGGTCGTCGGCCCGGGCGGTGTGCATCGCGATGCCGAACGCCGCCCAGGCGCCGTATCGGCTGCCTTCGCGGGGCGGCACGCCGGCTCGGTCCACCGGGATCGGGTCGGCGTACTGCCCGCGCAGTTCGGTGCAGCGGGCCGACATGCCCGCGAGCCGCGGCCACTGCGAGGGATAGGGCTGCACGTACCCGCCGCCCGACAGCCCTTCGGCCGGAGCCACCACGGGCGTCGCCGCGAGCAGCAGCGCGGCGGCCGCACGCGCGCCCGTCGGCATGCGACGGCGCAGGCGCCGATCCGGGGCCGATCGGTCGGGGCTGGAGGGCGAGGCGACGCGGGTCATCCGGCCGCACTCTAGCGGGGGCCTCGAGGTGGCGGCAGGCCCGGCGACGCGGCAGCAGGCCGCAGCCGACAGGCGGTCAGGACGTCGTGACGTCCTGCGGGCCGAGGGGCCGGCGCATGCGACGGCGGCCCCGCGGACGGTCCCCGCGGCCGCTCAGCCCGGAATGTCCGGCTCCACCAGCGCGGCGAGCTGCGCCAGCGACTCCTGCCAGCCCAGGTAGCACATCTCGAGCGGGATCGCCTCGGGGATCCCCGCCTGCTCGATGCGCAGGTCCGTACCGCAGACCACCGCGGCGAGCCGCACCGTGACCTCGATCGTGCCGGGCAGCGCCGGGTCGTCGAACCGGTCGGTGTAGCGGATCAGCGAATCGGGCACGAGCTCGAGGTACTCGCCGCCGAACGCATGGGCGCCGCCTGAACCGAAGTTCCGGAACGAGATCCGGAAGCTGCCGCCGACCCGTGCGTCCATCGCGTGGACGGTGCAGGTGAAGCCGTACGGCGGCAGCCAGCGGGCGAGTGCGTCCGGCTCGAGGAAGGCGCGGTAGACCCGGTTCGGCGTCGTCTTGAGGACGCGGTGCAGACGAATGGTGCGATCCGACATGTCTCAGCCCAGCCAGTCCGTTGCGTGCGTGCTCGACACCATTGCGACCAGGAGCGCGATGATCGAAGCGACTGACCATATCACGGCCCAGGTCTGCGCCGGCGGCCACCAGACCGTGAAGAGCGCGAACAGCAGGCCGATCGTCGACATGAAGCCCAGGCCCATCCAGACGAGCATGCGCAGCGCCGTGCCGGCGCCGCCCTCGGGTCGCCAGAACACGAGACCGACCGAGCAGAGGAACAGGACGAAGCAGATCGGGCCCAAGGTCATGGTCAGACCACGCCCTCGGCCCGCAGCGCGGCGATCTGCGCCTCGTCGTAGCCCAGCTCCGCCAGCACGTCGTCGCTGTCCGAGCCCTTGGGTCCGAGGGCCCGGTCGAGCCGACCCGGCGTGCGCGAGAGCACCGTGGTGGGCGCGATCACGCGGATGTCGCCGCGCGTGGGGTGCGGCACCGTGGCCGCCATCGCGCCATGTACGACCTGCGGGTCGGCGAACACCTCGTCGACCGAGTAGATCGGGCCGCTGGGCACGCCGGCCGCGTTCAGGCGGTCGAGCCATTCGGCGGTGGGTCGCTCGCGGAAGACGCCGGCCAGGTGCGCGTTGAGCGCCTGCCGGTTCTTCGAGCGGTCCGCATCGAGCGCGAAGCGCGGGTCCTCGGCGAGCTCGGGCTGGCCGATCGCCTCGCACAGCCGCCGCCAGATCGAGTCGCCGCCGGCCCCCACGTTCATGTGCCCGTCCGAGGTCGGATAGGCCGAAGTCGGCATGCTGGTCGGGTGGTCGTTGCCCACCTGCCCCGGCACCACCCCGTCGACCAGCCAGCGCGCCGCCTGGAAGTCCATCAGCCCGATGCCCGACTGCAGCAGCGAGGCCTGCACCCACTGGCCGCGGCCGCTGCGGCTGCGCTCGTGCAGCGCCGTCATCACGCCGAGCGCCGCATACAGGCCCGTGGCCACGTCGACGATCGCGGCACCCGTGCGCATCGGTCCCTCGCCCGGCCGCCCGGTCACCGACATCAGGCCCGACATGCCCTGCAAGATCTGGTCGAAGCCCGGCCGCTCGCGGTACGGCCCGTCCTGCCCGAAGCCCGAGATGCTGGCCAGGATGATGCGCGGGTTGATCGCGGCCAGCGTCTCGTAGTCGATGCCCAGCCGCATCTTGACGTCGGGCCGGTAGTTCTCGACCACCACGTCGGCGCTGCGCACCAGCCGGTGCAGCACCTCCCTGCCCTGCGCCGACTTCAGCTCCAGCGTCAGCAGCCGCTTGTTGCGGTGCAGGTTCTGCATGTCCGCGCCGTCGCGCGGGCCGGTCATCAGCTCCGCGCGGCCGGAGCCCGGCGGCGGCTCGATGCGGATCACGTCGGCGCCGAAGTCCGCGAACTGCTTGACGCAGGTGGGCCCCGAGCGCACCTGCGCGAGGTCGATGACGCGGAGCCCTTCGAAGGCGCCGCCCGGGGCGGGTCGGTACATGGTCGGGCCTAGTTCTCGAGCGTGATGTTGGCGCGGCGGATCACGTCGCCCCACTTGGCGAGGTCCGAACGCATCATGTCGGTGAGCTGCGCGACGGGCACCTTGCCCACCTCCTCGCAGCCCGCCTTGTTCAGCGCCGCCACGATCTCCGGCTCCTCCAGCACGGACTTGAGCGCCGCGCGCAGCTTCTCCAGCGGTTCGGCCGGGATGCCCGCGGGTCCGACGAAGCAGTTCCAGGGCTTCTCGTCGAAGCCCTCCACCCCCTGCTCGGCGATCGTGGGCACGTCGGGCAGCGCCACCGAGCGCTTGATGGTCGAGACGCCGAGCGCCCGCAGCCGCCCGGCCTGCACGTGCTGCACCGCCGGGCCCACCGTCGACACCGCGAGGTCCACCTGCCCGCCCACCAGGTCGGCGATGTACTGCGCCGCGCCCTTGTAGGGCACGTGGTTCATCGTGATGCCGTTGCGGATCTTGAAGATCTCCGCGATCAGGTGGTGCGGCGAGCCCACCCCCGCGCTCGCGCAGGTGAGCTTGCCCGGATTCGCCTTCGCATGGGCGATCAGTTCCGGGATCGTCTTCACGGGCACCGAGGGATGGGCGACCACCACGAACGGCAGCACCCCCAGGTAGGCGAGCGGCACGAACGACTTGATCGGGTCGTAGGGGACCCGACGCATGTTCGGCACGTAGGCGAAGGCGGTGCTGTCGTACAGGTGGATCGTGTAGCCGTCGGCCGGCGAGCGCGCGGTGGCATCCGCGCCGATCGTGGTGCTGCCGCCCGGGCGGTAGTCGAAGATCACCGGCTGCCCCAGCACCTTCTCCAGCCGGCCCGCGATGATGCGAGACCAGGTGTCCGCGCCGCCGCCGGCCGGGTACGGGACGATCAGCTTCACCGGCTTGTCCGGGAAGCCGGCCGCGCCCGCGTGGCCGGCCAGGGTCCATGCGGCGGCGCCTGCGCCCGCCATCCTCAGTGCATCGCGTCGGGTCGTGCCCATCTCGTCGTCTCCTCGTGTCGTTCTGGTGTGATGCCCGTGCCGCTCTGTGGCGGCTCGGCGCCGGCTCAACGGCCGTTGAACCGAGGCGGCCGCTTCTCCATGAAGGCGCGCCGTCCCTCGATGAAATCCTCGCTCGCGAAGACGCCGCGCGTCGCCGCCTCCATCTTCGCCGCGTCGAGGTGCGGGCTGGCGCGCTGGATCTCGTCGATGGCGAGCTTGACCGCCGCCATCGTCATCGGCGCGTTGGCTGCGATCAGCTCGCACTCCGCGCGCACCGCCGCCTCCAGCTCACCGCGCGCCACCAGCCGGTTCAGGAACCCCATCCGCAGCGCCGTGGCCGCGTCGAAGCGCCGCGCCGTGAGGAAGATCTCGCGTGCATTGGGCGCGCCCACGGTGTCGACGAGCTTCTTGATGCCGCGCCAGCGGTAGCCGATGCCGAGCCGCGCCGCCGGCACGCCGAAGCGCATCGACTCGTCCGCGATGCGCAGGTCGCAGTTGAGCGCGATGGCCACGCCCCCGCCCAGGCACCAGCCCTGCAGCATCGCGATGGTCGGCTTCGTGCAGGCCGCGATCCGCGCCATGCCCGCGTCGCCGATCGCCTCGTAGCGCTCGTTGGCCTCGACCGAATCGCGCACGTCGTCGAACTGCGAGATGTCCGCGCCCGACACGAAGGCCTGGTCGCCCGCGCCGCGCAGCACCACCACCCGCACCGCCGGGTCGGCCTCGAGCGCGGCCATCGCCGCGGGAATCGCCTCCCACATGCCGACCGACATCGCGTTGTGGCGGCGCGGGCTGTCGAAGACGATCCAGCCGATGGAACCGTCGACGTGAGAGGTGAGACGGGGGGTGGAGTCGGTCATCGGTCGGGTCCGGGGGTGGAATGCGGATCCGACGATGATGCACCGATGCTGCGGCGCACCCGGCGTCGGCCGGCTCGCCCCGCATTCCGGAAAGAAGGGGGTCAGGTCGGTCCGGCTGCGACCGTCCTGGCCGCAGCGATGCCGAACCTCGGCGGTGTGGGCCTCAGACCGTGACGATCGTGCCGTCCGCCCGCAGCCCGGCGGCCCTGCCGGCGCGCCAGATCACCGGAAACGCCTCCGAATCCATGGCATCGCCGGACACCGGGCCTCCCGCCGGCGGCGGCGGCGGCGACATGAACCCCTGCCGCAGCACGAAGCGCGCATCGTCCCCCGTGAAGCGGGCCGCGAAGGCGCGCCGGCGACCGGAATGCTCATTGCCCGGGGCACCGTGCAGGGTGAGACCATGGAAGGCGATGCAGTCACCGGGCTCGAGGTCCCAGGCCAGGAGCGTGTGCTCGCGACGCAGCGTGTCCTCGTCGGGGACCGACTCGTAGTCGGCGGACGGATTCGAGTGGTCCTGCGAGTCCGCGAAGCGCTTGGGCGCGTACCACTTGCCCCACCGGTGCGACCCCGCCACGTACTGCGGGCAGGTCGATCGGGCCACCGGGTCCAGCGGAATCCAGAAGCTGACGATCTGTTCGCCGTCGACCGGATAGTAGGGCTGATCGTGGTGCCACGGCGTCTTCTCGCGCGTGCCGGGCTCCTTGACCAGCACATGCTCGTGGTACAGGTTGACCTTGGCGCTGCCCATCAGCTCGGCCGCGACGGCGGCGAGCCCCGACTCGACGAAGAAGGCCTTGTAGTCGGGGATGCGCGGCCAGTTGCAGTAGTCGCCGAAGAACTTTCCGGGCTGCCCCTCGGGCGTGTAGAGCTTCGCGTACGGCCCCGGCTCCGCGAGGTTCGCCTCGACGCCGGCGCGCAGCCGCTCGACCCATTCGGGAGCGATCACACCGCGCAGCGGCGTGGCCCCGTCCTCGCGATACCGGCGGATCTGTTCCTGACTGACCATCGGAAGTCTCCTCGTCCGAATGTGCGACTGCGTCGACGCCGATGATACGTGGCCGTTCCGGGTCGCGCGCAACCCGGATCCGGCATCCGATGATCCCTCGCCGGTTCGGCCGGACGCGGCTACCGCGTCCAGTAGGTGCCGTTCGACCACAGCAGACAGGCCGGGCCGACCAGTGTGGCGGCGTGGACGGCGTCGTCCGGAAACCGGACCGACACCGTGGACGGCCCGGTCAGGACCCCCTGCGCGTTCGGGCGTCCGTAGGCCGCCATGTTCACGTCGAGCCGGTCGCCGAACTGCGTCACGAACGGGCCCGGCCGGCCGTCGTGTCGCCACCGGCCGGAGAAGCCGGTGGCCTGCCAGGCCGTGCCGTTGCTCCAGCGGATCGAGCCCTGCCCGTCGAGCACGCCGGTGAAGGTCGCATCGTCGGGGAAGGTCACCTCGATCTGCCGATCGCCGATCACGCGGCCGATGGCAGTGGGTCGGCGGAACGCCGCCATGTTCACCGTCAGGCGCTGACCCGAGCGCGTGATCGGGATGGTCTTGCCGCCGTGGGTCCAGGTGCCCTCGAACGGGGAGCACGGGGCGATCGGCATGGCGCTTGGCGGGACGGAAGCGGGAGTGGTGGCGGGAGTGGGCGTGGGCCCGGGGTCGACAACGATGACCGTGCCTGCGCATCCGGCGAGGCCGCCGAGGATGCACAGCACCGACGCGAGCCAGAGGGACGACGTGTCAGGACGGCGGTCATGCATCGGTGAATTCCCTGCAGTGGGTGGGCGCTGGCGCTGCGGTGGAGACGGCGGACGGAGGATACCGCTCGCGCTGGTCACGTCACATTCACAAAGGAGTGTCACGCTCGCCCACTTCCAAAAACGATCGGGAATGGATACGACAATGATGAGATTGCTTAGCGCCACGATCGGCGTCATGACCTTGTTTCTAGCAGTGGTTGCGGCCAACCAGGCAGCCGCACAGATAAAGATTCCGCCCGCGGAAGAAGTACCAATCGCTCAGTATCTCAGCACACCGTATGTCGAATACCCGGTCAACGGCAGAAGTCGGCAATGGACTTTTGGCCTTAATCTTCCGCAACCCAACAAACCCAAGAGACCCCTGATCATCGTCTTGCACGGCAATCCCAGCAATGCATACATAGCCATCCTTTCGGCTGGATTCAGCGCCCGTGAATTTGTCATCAGAGGGATGAACGCCAGAGCCGATTCAACCATAGGATGCGATATTAATCTGATCGAATCCAAGATCATTCCGAAACAGAAGTGCAAGCAATTCAGCCTCGCCGACGATGATATGACCGACGACGATGGCGATGCGATCTTGAACTTCATCGATTTAGCCAAAAAAAATCCCCTTATCGACTCCAGCAGGATCTACGTTTTC
>RPRK01000179.1 GCA_003818495.1 Burkholderiales bacterium | reverse complement strand
GCGCACCGGGGTCGCGGATCGTCGCGGCGCGGCTCGACGGGGTCCCCATCGACCCGGCCGCGCGCTATCGGGTGGCCGTCAACGCCTTCCTGGCCGAGGGCGGGGACGGTTTCGAGGGGTTTCGGGCCGGAACCGAGCGTCTCGGAGGGGCGCAGGACATCGATGCGCTGCTCGCCTGGCTGGGCGAGCGGCCGGTGACCGCCGTTCCGCTCGCCGCGCGGGTGAGGCGGCTGGCGGACTGACGCGAAACCCGCCTGCAGAGCGGATCTCCGAAAATAGGGGTCGCATTCGTGAACGCTCGTTCAACGGGCCGAACGAAGCGGTCGCCCCTCGTGGTCGTCACGGAAGGGCGGTTTCGACCCCGCGGGCCGGCCCGGAGGGCCTTCCGGGCCCCGTGTCTCAGTCCCGGAGCGCCGTGGCGGCCGGTGCACCGAGCTCGATCGACACGTCGCGCGCGAGCAGCCGGATCGCGTCGACCAGCTCGGTCCGCCGACGCGGCGTCAGGCCCGCCTTGATGACGCTGACCGCGACCGCGGCCACCGCCGCCGGACCGCGCGCGCCGATCACCGGCGCCCCGAAGCACTGCATGCCCTCGGCGGTCTCCTCGTCGTCGACCGCCCACCCCTGGCGCCGGGCGGTGTCGAGCTGGCGCAGCAGCGCCGGCAGCCCCGGCACGCCGTAGCGGGTGAGGCGGGGCAGGGTCCCGGTGCCCAGCCGCTGCGAGACCTCGGCATCGGGGAGCGTGGCCAGCATCGCCTTGCCGGACGAGGTGCAGGCCGCCGGGAACCGGCCGCCGACCCGGAAGTTGACCGCCAGCGGCCGGCTGCCCTGGCGACAGGCGAGGTACACGACGTCGACGCCGTCGAGCGTCGCGAGCATCACCGTCTCCGTGCCGAGCTCGGCGCTGCGGTCGACCTGCGCGCCGAACGCGCGCAGCACGTCCGACTGCGCGGTGTACGCGTCGGCCCACTGCAGCGCCTTCGGGCCCAGCGAGAACTCGGCGTCGTCGTTGCGGCGCGCCAGCCCGAGCGCGACCAGGGTCGCCAGCAGGCCGTGGACGCTGCTGCGCGGCATCGCGAGCGCACGCGACAGGTCGGCGAGCGACAGCGGCTGGCGCGACGCCGACAGCGCGTCGAGCAGCCGCGACGCCCGCTCGACCGCCGGCACCAGGCGGCCGGCCGACGCGCCCGGGTCGGGCGACCCGGGCCGGGCGGCGGGGCGGCCGGTCGGACGGGACCGAGGCGAGGCAGACGAGGCGGACGATTCGGACGAAGCGGCGGCGGGCAGGGTCACGGTTGACAGCCATTCGGTCGGTGCGGACAATCATCGCATATCCTGAACAGTCGTTCAACAGGTTGAACAGCCGTCCCGGGCGCCGGGACCGCTCCAAGGAGACACTCGCATGGGCACCACCGATCCTCAGATCGCCTCGGGCACCGGCCTGCAACTCGCCGCGGTCGTCGGCCACTGGGTCGACGGCGCGCCGAGCGCGCCCGCGGCCGGCAGCCGCCACGCCGACGTCTGGAACCCGGCCACCGGCGAGCGCGTGCGCACCGTGGCGCTGGCCGACGTCGCCACGGTCGACGCCGCCGTCCGCTCGGCCGCGCGCGCCGCCCCGGCCTGGGCCGCGACGCCGCCGCTGCGCCGCGCCCGCGTGATGTTCAAGTTCAAGGAACTGCTCGAGCGCCATGGCGACGAGCTGGCCGCGATCATCGTCGCCGAGCACGGCAAGGTCTTCTCCGATGCGCAGGGCGAGGTCACCCGCGGCATGGAGGTGGTGGAGTTCGCCTGCGGCATCCCGTCGCTGCTCAAGGGCGAGTACACCGAGCAGGTCGGCACGGGCATCGACGCCTGGTCGGTGCGCCAGCCGCTGGGCGTGGTGGCCGGCATCACGCCGTTCAACTTCCCGGCGATGGTCCCGATGTGGATGTTCCCGGTGGCCCTGGCCTGCGGCAACGCCTTCGTCCTCAAGCCCTCCGAGCGCGATCCGTCGGCGGCGCTGTTCATCGCGAAGCTGCTGAAGGACGCGGGCCTGCCCGACGGCGTGTTCACCGTCGTCAACGGCGACAAGGAAGCCGTCGACGCCCTGCTCGCGCACCCGTCGATCGCGGCGGTCAGCTTCGTCGGTTCCACGCCGATCGCGAAGTACATCCACGAGACCGCGTCGCGCCACGGCAAGCGGGTGCAGGCGCTCGGCGGCGCCAAGAACCACCTGGTGGTGATGCCCGACGCCGACATGGACCAGGCGGTGGACGCGCTGATCGGCGCGGCCTACGGCTCGGCCGGCGAGCGCTGCATGGCGGTCTCGGTCGCGGTCGCGGTCGGCGAGGACACGGCCGACCGGCTGGTCGCGCACCTGGCCGAGCGGGTGCGCAAGATTAAGGTCGCCGACGGCATGGACAAGACCGCCGAGATGGGGCCGCTGGTCACGAAGCAGCACTTCGACAAGGTCAAGGGCTACGTCGACACCGGCGTCGCCGAGGGCGCCAAGCTGGTGGTCGACGGCCGCGGGCTGAAGGTGCCGGGCCGCGAGAACGGCTTCTTCCTGGGCGGCTGCCTGTTCGACGGCGTGCAGCCGTCGATGAAGATCTACCAGGAGGAGATCTTCGGGCCGGTGCTCGGCGTGAGCCGCGTGAAGTCCTTCGAGGAGGCCCTCGCGATGGTCAACGGCCACGAGTTCGGCAACGGCTGCTGCATCTTCACGCGCGACGGCGACGCCGCGCGCGAGTTCGCCAACCGGGTGCAGATCGGCATGGTCGGCATCAACGTGCCGATTCCGGTGCCGATGGCCTTCCACTCGTTCGGTGGCTGGAAGAACTCGCTGTTCGGCGACCACCACATGCACGGCCCCGAGGGCGTGCGCTTCTACACCCGCTACAAGGCGGTCACGCAGCGCTGGCCCGCCGGCATCCGCGCGGGCGCCGAGTTCGTGATGCCGACGATGAAGTGACGCGACGGGGCGGACGGTCGACCCGGGAGGTGCCGCGATGACGGCCACGGACCTGCTCAAGGGGCGCGGCGTCGCCGCGCTGCTCGGACTCGACTGGCCGATCGTGCAGGCGCCGATGGCCGGCGGCATCACGACGCCGGCGCTGGTCGCGGCGTCCTGCGAGGCGGGCGCGCTCGGCTCGCTGGGTGCCGCGGTGCTCGCGCCCGATCGCATCCGCGGCGAGGTCGCCGCGATCCGCGCGCTGACCCGCCGGCCGTTCGCCATCAATCTCTTCGTGCTCGACGAGCCCGACCGGTTCGCGCGCGACGGCGAGGCCGAGGCGATGGCGCGCATCGCATCCTGGCGCGCCCGGCTCGGCCTGGCCGAGCAGCAGCCGCCGGCTCGCGTGTGCGAATCCTTCGCCGCGCAGCTCGATGCGGTGATCGAGGCCGCGCCCGCGGTCGTGAGCTTCCATTTCGGCATCCCGCCCGCCGAGCGGCTGGCCGCGTTGCGGCGCGCGGGCTGCCGCATCCTCGGCGGCGCCACGAACGTCGCCGAGGCCCGCGCCTGGGCCGAGGCGGGTGCCGACGCGATCGTGGCCCAGGGCGGCGAGGCGGGGGGCCACCGCGGCACCTTCGTCGGCGGCTTCGAGGAAGGCGCCGTCGGCACGATGGCGCTGGTGCCGCGGCTGGTCGATGCGGTCGACGTCCCGGTGATCGCCGCCGGCGGGATCATGGACGGCCGGGGCGTCGCGGCGGCGTTCGCGCTCGGCGCGCAGGGCGTGCAGCTCGGCACCGCCTTCCTCGCCTGCGACGAGTCGGGCGCGCATCCGAAGTGGAAGGCCGCCCTCGCCGAGGCCGATGCGCGCGGCACGCGGCTGACCCGCGTCTTCTCCGGTCGGCCGGCGCGCGGGCTGGTCAACGGATTCATGGAGGCGCTGCGCGCCGACGAGGCGACCGTGCCGGTCTATCCGGTGCAGAACGCACTGACCGCCGAACTGCGCGCTGCCGCCACGAAGGCCGGCGAGATCGAGGCGATGTCGTTGTGGGCGGGGCAGGGCGCCGCCCTCGCGCGGCCGATGCCGGCGGCGGCGCTGGTCGCGAGGCTGGCCGCGGAGTTCGATGCGGCCGTCGGCGGGCTGGCCGGGAGCGCCGACGTCGCAGGGGCCGCAGGGGCCGCCGGGGCCGCTGGGACCGCAGGGGCCGCCGAAGCCGCAGGGGCCGCCGTCTCTGCCGGGGCCCCGCGCCAGGGTCGGGGGACGCGCGCATGACGCCGTCGCTCGCCACGGCATGGGGGCTCGTCGTCGTCGCCGGCCTGCTCGAGATCGTCTGGGCGCTGGGACTCAAGTACAGCGACGGCTTCACCCGGCCCGTGCCGTCGGTGATCACCGTCGTGGCCGCGGCGGCGAGCTTCTGGCTGCTGTCGCTGGCGATGCGCGTGCTGCCCGCGGGCACCGCGTACGCCGTGTGGGTCGGAATCGGCGCGGCCGGGACCGCGTTGCTGGGGATGGCGCTGCTCGGCGAGGCGGCGACGGTGGCGCGGCTCGCGTGCATCGTGCTGATCGTGGCGGGCGTGCTGGGACTGAAGCTGGTGTCGGGCGGCTGAGCCGCGGAAGGAACGGACGATGACGATGCAACTGAAGGACATGACCCTGCTCAAGCGGCAGGGGTTCATCGATGGGCAGTGGGCCGACGCGGACTCCGGCGCGGTGTTCGCCGTCACCGACCCGGCCACCGGCGCGAAGATCGTCGAGGTCGCCGACATGGGCGCGGCCGAGACGCGACGCGCGATCGACGCCGCCGCGCGGGCCCTGCCCGCGTGGCGCGCCAGGACCGCCAAGGATCGCGGCGCGGTGCTGCGCCGCTGGTTCGATCTGATGATCGCGCATGCCGACGACCTCGCGCTGCTGATGACCACCGAGCAGGGCAAGCCGCTGGGCGAGGCGCGCGGCGAGGTCGTCTACGGCGCGAGCTTCCTCGAGTGGTTCGCCGAGGAGGGCAAGCGCGCCTATGGCGACGTGATCCCGACCGTCGCGCCCGACCGCAGGCTGATGGTCATCAAGCAGCCGATCGGCGTGTGCGCCGCGATCACGCCGTGGAACTTCCCGATCGCCATGATCACTCGCAAGGTCGGCCCCGCGCTGGCCGCCGGCTGCACCGTCGTCGCGAAGCCCGCCGAGGCCACGCCGCTGTCGGCGCTCGCCCTCGCCGAGCTCGCCCACCGCGCCGGCGTGCCGCCGGGCGTCTTCAGCGTCGTGACCGCCGATGCGCCGCACGCACCGGAGATCGGGCTCGAGCTGTGCACGAACCCGATCGTGCGCAAGGTGTCGTTCACCGGATCCACCGAGGTGGGTCGGATCCTGCTGCGCCAGTCCGCCGACACCGTGAAGAAGCTGTCGCTCGAGCTCGGCGGCAACGCCCCGTTCATCGTGTTCGACGATGCCGACATCGATGCCGCCGTCGAGGGCGCGCTCGCCTCCAAGTACCGCAACGCCGGGCAGACCTGCGTGTGCGCGAACCGCTTCTACGTGCAGGCCGGCGTCTACGACGCGTTCGCCGCCAAGCTCGCCGCGAAGGTGGCGCAGTTCAAGGTCGGTGCCGGCACCGAGCCGGGCGTGAGCATCGGGCCGCTGATCGAGCCGGCTGCCATCGCGAAGGTCGAGGAGCACGTCGCGGACGCGACCGCCAAGGGCGCCAAGGTGGTGCTCGGCGGCCGGCGACATGCGCTCGGCGGGCTGTTCTTCGAGCCGACGGTGCTCACCGGCGTCACCGCCGACATGAAGGTCGCCCGCGAGGAGACCTTCGGTCCGGTCGCGCCGCTGTTCCGCTTCGAGACCGAGGCCGAGGCGATCGCGATGGCCAACGACACCGAGTTCGGCCTGGCCGCGTACTTCTACTCCCGCGACATCGGTCGGGTGTTCCGCGTGGCCGAGGCGCTCGAGTCCGGGATGGTCTGCGCCAACTCCGGCCTGCTGTCGAACGAGGTGGCGCCCTTCGGTGGCGTCAAGCAGTCCGGCCTGGGCCGCGAAGGCTCGAAGTACGGCATCGACGAATACCTGGAGATCAAGTACCTGTGCCTGGCCGGGCTGTGATCCGGCGACCCGGATCGGAATCGAGGACCTGAGGAGACATGAAGATGAAGATGCGCGCTGCGGTGCTGCGCCAGATCGGACTGCCGGCGCCGTACGCCGAGAGCCGCCCGCTGTCGATCGAGGAGGTCGAGCTCGCCGAGCCGGGCCCCGGCGAGCTGCGGGTCAAGATCCATGCGGCGGGGCTGTGCCATTCCGACCTGTCCGCGATCAACGGCGACCGGCCCTGGCCGGTGCCGATCGTGCCGGGCCATGAGGCGGCCGCCGAGGTGCTGGAGGTCGGCGCCGGCGTGCTCGACGTGAAAGTGGGCGATCACGTCGTGCTGATCTTCCGGCCGTCCTGCGGCACCTGCCCCGACTGCTCGGTCGGACGTCCGGCGCTGTGCGGACCCGGGGGCGAATCGAACGGCAGCGGCTCGCTGCTCGGCGGCTACAAGCGCCTGACCTTGCCTTCCGGCGGCGTGCTCAACCATCACCTGGGCTGTGCGGCATTCGCCGAGTACGCCACCGTGTCGCGCCGGTCGGTCGTTCCGATCGACCCGGATCTGCCCTGGGAGCAGGCCGCGCTGTTCGGCTGCGCGGTGCTGACCGGCGCCGGCGCCGTCTTCAACACCGCACGGATCGAGGCCGGTGCGCGGACCGCCGTGGTCGGCCTGGGCGGTGTCGGGTTCTCGTCGCTGCTCGCCGCGGTGGCGGCGGGTGCGCGGGACGTCGTCGCGATCGACATGCTGCCGGCGAAGCTCGAGCTCGCGCGCCAGCTCGGCGCCACCGCCACCTTCGATGCCCGCGATCCGGACGTCATCGCCAAGGTGAAGGCGGCCACCGGCGGCGGGGTCGACTACGCGTTCGAGATGGCCGGTGTCGTGCCCGCGCTCGAGCTCGCCTACCGGATCACCCGGCGAGGGGGCACCACCGTGACCGCGGGGCTGCCCAACCCTGCTGCGAACTGGCCGCTGCAGGCGGTGTCGCTGATCGCCGAGGAGCGCACGCTCAAGGGCAGCTACATCGGCTCCTGCGTGCCGAGTCGCGACGTGCCCCGGTTCGTCGCGATGTTCCGTGCGGGCCAGCTGCCGGTCGATCGGCTGCTGAGCGAGCGGATCCGACTCGACGACATCAACCCGGCACTCGACCGTCTCGCACGAGGCGAGTCGATCCGGCAAGTGATCCTGATGCATTGAGCGATGCGGCCGCCACGGGCGGTCCGCACGAGGAGACGAGGGCGATGAGTGACCAGACAGGCGCGGCGGCGGCCGAGTTCGACTATGTGATCGTTGGGGCCGGCACCGCGGGCTGCCTGTTGGCGAATCGACTGTCCGCGGATCCGACGAAGCGCGTACTACTCCTCGAGGCGGGCGGCAAGGACGACTGGATCTGGATCCACGTTCCGGTCGGCTACCTGTACTGCATCGACAACCCGCGGACCGACTGGCGCTTCAGGACCCAGGCCGAGCCGGGCCTCAACGGTCGTGCCCTGATCTATCCGCGCGGCCGCACGCTCGGCGGGTGTTCGTCGATCAACGGGATGATCTACATGCGCGGCCAGCGGGGCGACTACCGCAGCTGGGTCGAGGCGGGCAATCCGGGCTGGGACTGGGACGACGTCCTCCCGTACTTCAAGAAGCACGAGGACTACCAGGGGCTCGACGAGGGAGGCACCGATCCGCTGCACGGACATGGTGGCGAGTGGCGCGTCGAGCGCCCGCGCGTTTCCTGGGAGATTCTCGATGCGTTCCGGCGGGCGGCCGAGGAAGCCGGGATTCCGCCGACCGACGACTTCAACCGGGGCGACAACTTCGGCTGCGGCTATTTCGAGGTGAACCAGAAGCGCGGCGTGCGCTGGAATGCGTCGAAGGCGTTCCTGCGCCCCGTGATGGCGCGGCCCAACCTCACGATCTGGACCGACGCGCATGTGTCGCGACTTCGCTTCGAGGGGAAGCGCGTCGTCGGGGTCGACGTCGTGCGAGGCCCCGTGGGTGCCGGTGCGACGCCCGTGTTCGTGAAGGCGGGCTCCGAAGTCATCCTGTCCGCGGGAGCGATCGGTTCCGTCTCGATCCTCGAACACTCCGGGATCGGTCCGGCCGAGCATCTGCGGTCGCTCGGCATTCCGGTCGTGCACGACTCGCCGGGCGTGGGCGGGAACCTCCAGGACCATCTGCAGCTGCGGCTCGCCTACAAGGTGTCGGGTGTCCTGACGCTGAACCGGCAGGCGAACAGCCTTCTGGGCAAGGCCTGGATGGGTGTGCAGTACGGTCTGTGGCGGCGAGGCCCGCTGACCATGTCCCCGAGTCAGCTCGGGGCGTTCACCCGCAGCGATCCCTCGGTGGCGTCGCCGGATCTCGAGTACCACGTGCAGCCGCTGTCGCTCGAGCGCTTCGGGGAGCCGCTGCATCCCTTCCCGGCCTTCACGGCGTCGGTCTGCCAGTTGCGGCCTGCCTCTCGGGGGACGGTGCATGTCGGCAGCGCCGATTGGCGCGAGCCTCCCGTGATCCGGCCGAACTACCTGAGCGACCCGTACGATCTGGCGGTCGCGGCGAATGCGATCCGCGTGACGCGACGGATCGTGGCGCAGCAGTCGCTCGCGAAGTATCGACCCGAGGAGTTCAAGCCGGGCGTCGCTTTCCAGACCGAGGAAGAGCTGAGGCAGGCTGCAGGCGACATCGGGACCACGATCTTCCACCCGGTTGGCACCGCCAAGATGGGGGCGGCATCGGATCCGATGGCGGTGTTGGACGCCCGGCTTCGGGTTCGGGGCGTCGATGGGTTGCGGGTGATCGACGCGTCGGTCATGCCGACCATCACCTCCGGGA
This sequence comes from Burkholderiales bacterium, assembly GCA_003818495.1. GTDB lineage: Bacteria > Pseudomonadota > Gammaproteobacteria > Burkholderiales > Burkholderiaceae_E > UBA4615. The sequence continues at coordinate 899 of RPRK01000179.1, read as the reverse complement.
ATACGAACTCGCCGACGCTGATGATCGCCGAGCGGGGCGCGGAGATGATCATCGAGGACGCTCGGGCTGTTTCACGTGGAACAAGCCGAGTCATCGGCGAGGCGGTTCTGGGGTAGGCGAGTTCGGCCGGGCAGGGCGGGTGCTGCTGTGGCGATGCCGGAGATGTCTGGCAGTGAGGGGGCGCTACCGGCCGCCCTGTCTCGACTGAAGCCGGTCTCCGGCCGTAGGTTTGCCGCGCGACGAGCGCACCTCGGGCGCTGCGCAGGCGTGGTTGCCGCGTTGCGCCCCTACGGCTCGGTGGCGACTTCTCGCATCGATGGTGCGCCGGGCATCCGATGGGTACGGCCCTGTTCTCTCTGTGCGGCTTGTTTCACGTGAAACAGGGCTGCGCTGGGTTCCGCGGGCAGCGGCTCTCGACTTGCAGGTTTGCAGTCCCGGTGTTTGGCTTCGAGCGGAAGCGGCTGGGTCGCCGATCAGAACTGCGTGCAGAAGCGCGTGAACGAGCGACGTGCCTCCTGAGGGCGGGGATTGCAACCGCCTGAGCGCGAACGCGGCGCCCCACCTGACTGCCTTCGTCTTGCAGGGACACACGGGCCGTTCTGAGTCGTCGACCGTCAGGCGACCGTCGGTGGCTTCTGCTGAGTGAAGCATTCGACCGAGCGAGTCTCGCTTGACGCGTGGCACTCGGATTCCCATAGCGGTGGTCGTGTGTGAGGGGTGGCAAGTCATCGGCGAGGGCTCGGCGTCAGAGGAGCCGCTCCAGGGCGCACGAAGGTAAACCCGACGCGCGTTTGTCGCAGCCTCCTGCCCATGTCGCCGACCACCCGCACTATGGCGGCGACGCGAGGCGAACCGACAACGCGAGTCGATGTGTCGGCGTTCGCCCGCGCCAACGAAGT
>RPRK01000178.1 GCA_003818495.1 Burkholderiales bacterium | reverse complement strand
TCACCAAACATCGTAAAAAAAGCAGAAACTTCCGGCTGTATAGACACAAGAAAATCTTTTACGTTTTCCATAGCCGAAATAATTGTATCGCCGATTGAAAATTCACCAATATCAATCCCTGAAAACATCGTACTGAACGCACCGGAAACGTCATCGCCGATATTTTTCAGGTAGCTTATTATGTTCGCACCTAAATTTTTAAAAATATCAGTGTCAACAAAATCGGCAATATCCCTTAATACACCGCTGACAGTTTCGCCTAAATTCAGGAAAGAATCAGATATGGATATTTCAGGAAAAGTGAATTTGAATATATCTGTAAAACTACCGGCTATATCTTTTAAACTTTCTATCCCACTTACAACAGAGCTTTTTAAACTACTTAAAAAAGTGGTAACAGCGTCAACCGTCTCTTGCAAAAAACGAGAAAACGGGGCTTGAAATTTTTCATATATATCAATCAGATATGACTCAAGAACAGACGATAAGTTATCAAACGAATTTTTTAAATTGTCTGTCATCGTTTTTACAGCTACCGTTGTTGAACCGCCCGAAGCTCTTATATCTGCTTCAAATTTTTTCAACATATCAAGATTGCCTGTGATAGCGGCAACCGTTTTAATCTGTTCTGTCCCGAATATTTCTCCTAATTTTTCAACACTCCAACCAGCTTTCTGTACGCCAGCCATTACCTCGTCAAACCCGGCTGTTGAACTTAAACCAAGCTCTTTGGCGGCTTTACCCATTTTTACAAAAACCTGATTTAAGCTCGTTCCGGCTGTTTCGCCCTTTATTGCATTCTGAGCCAAAACGCCTATAACCGCTGACGTTTTTTCAATATCAATCCCCATTAACTGCGCTGTTCCTGAAACATATTTCAAAGAATTAGCCATTAGAGGAATATCTGTTGACGCTATATTTATTGTTTTTACTAACACATCTGTCAATCGTCCGGCATCTTCAACAGGCATTTTGAACGCTGTCAAAGTATCGGAAACTAATTCGGCAGATTCAGCAAGCCCATACTCTCCGGCTATTGCAAGATTTAATACCGGCTCAAGCGAAGCTATTGATTGAGATGTTGAAAAACCAGACGCAGCCAAATTCTTTAAGGCTTCAGCCGCTTGGGTTGCGGAAAAAGATGTAGTTTCTCCCATTTGTTTTGCGGCATCAGACAGTTGTACGAATTCTTGTGCATTCGCTCCTGAAATCGCCTGCACTGTTGTCATCATTTTTTCAAAGTTCATGCCGGTTTCAACAACAGCAGTTATCCCGGCTTTTAATGCCTGAAAAGACAAATATGCCGCCGCTAAACCACCTATATATTTTGCGGCGTTCATCATACTTTCGCCGAACCCTTGCATCGCATTACCTGATTCTTTTGCGGCTTTTTCTGTTTGCTCCAATCGGGTACGCATTTCGGCTAATGCTTTTGCAGATTCTTCAGCGTCACGTTCCATTTGTTCCAAACGGTCATTTAGTGCATCTATACTCCCAACGCTTTCTGATAAGGCGTTTTCTGTTCTCCGAATACGATCATTAAGATCAGATATCCGCTGCGTAGTTTCACGGGTAGTTTCGCCTACAGTTCGGATTCTGTCTTGTCCGGTTCGGGAGTCAACGTCTATTACTATTCGGATTGTTGCTGTTGTATCTGCCATTTTTTATTCCCATAAAAAAAGCCCGACTGAATCAGGAATCAGCCGGGCTTTCGGCAAGGTCATACTCTGATCTGATACAGAGATAAACCAAGTTCATTTTTTACTACTCATAAAAGGACACTGAAAAGGCTGATTTAAAGCGGAGTCGAGCCGACCTAAATCAATCCATTGATCTAAAGGGAAATCATCTGCCTGAAAAGGATATCCGGCATTTTTAAGCCCACGAATCCAAAGCAGATGTTTTGTATAGAATTTCAAATCTTCGTATCTTTTTTTCCCGCAGCCGCCGCTTGTGCAAGTCCATTCCCAAAAATCACCTTCACGAGCTTTGCACTTTTCTTCTTCATCGGCTGTGCATATTCCCTTTTTGATTGCTTCAATGTCATCCGTCAGTTTTTTTCGGCTATTTCCGCATCGGTATAATCATCTGCTCCGCCGGGTTCTTCTTCATTCTTTTCCGTATCCACCTGCCCGCCGTCCATAAGCGCAGTGCCGAGATTCTCAGCGTATTCTGTGAAATACGTTTTGAATTGAACTTTCCACGTCTCGGAATAATGCGGATTGGCTTTATTACTTGAGAATTTTACATCCGCACCGTCTTTTTTCCAGTGGATATAATCATCGGCATCAGTAGCCCCCGGAATTTTAAAATATTCCAAATACTTCAGACCGATAGCGAGCCGTGCATTCCCTTTCTTTTCCCAGAATACTTTACTGCCGAATTTCTCTTTTGCGGTGGCAGCGAGATATGACGGTCGTTCTTTGGACGACGGGGCTTTGTAACCAAGCAGGAGTTTCCCATAAGCACCCGTGACATCAGCAATCAAGACATCTTCAATAATAAGAGGCATACTATTCCTTTTTTGTTCGATTGTTTCAATTATGCCGCTACTGCCGGGACAAGGCATTTTACCCGGTCAATACGGCTTCCGTAAGTATCATCTTCCATAACTATCAATTCCAGACTTTCAGCCAGCCTTTTCCCGTCAACAGATACAGCCGGAGTCTTTATCGCCAATCGGGGATAAATAATTTCAAGCTGGTATTTGTGCGGATCATCGTAAACCGCACCCTCGGCAATCAGATACAATCCGAAATATTCGGAATCGGTCGTCATCTGCTGAAAAAGCATATCCCTGAACTCTCTGTCAACCTTCAACGTCTGAGTCCTTGCATCACGCCAGATACGCCCGGCATAATCAGCATCTTCGCCGAAGCAAAATTCTGTGACGAGTCCGTTTGTATAGCCGCATTCTACGTTTTTAAGTTCACATACAAGCTCACGTCCGCCTTCAAAACTTGTGCCATTCCATTTTCCGCCGATTATAACGGTAGTACGGGAAACTTTCAGCGGGGATTCGGAAATCACAGCAGGGAAAGTGATTTTGCCGTCAAATTTTGTGTAGAGGACTTTATAATCAACATCACCGCCGCTTGATCCGGGAGGCGTGATAGAAAGCACCGCTGCGCTTGTGCTGTCAGATACAGCCGAATATTCAACGGGCGCATAGTAACCGGATGAATGCTGATACCGTGTATATTGCACATTCCGCAGTCGTTCCGCAGCCGTACTGCCGAAAACACCTGTAGTAAGACTTACGCTGGTGCTGTCATCGCCAGCAGTAATTGTGTCCTCGATAATGCTTTCCGTGACTTTCCCGGACATTTTCAAACCGACTGACAATTTGACAAATTCACCCTTCGCAAACGTCAGAGTGTATGTGTCAACGCCAACGCCGTCATAAATTCGGTCGTTAATATCGGAAAGCCGATAACCGAAACTTGTCGTCGGGTTTGATCTCCGATAGTCAACGTCTCCTGCAATATTTGTAATCGTATGCAGATACCCCGTGCCAGCCGGAACTGTTACTACTGTCCCTTTTCCAAAAGCAGCGGCAGCCAATATCTGATGCGGCTTTGCTTTATCGAATGTCAGTGTAACCGATGCGGTTTTTCCTTTGTCGTAAATTGTATCCACTTCTTCTTTGCCAGTCAGTTCTCCGGTATTGGGGTCTCTCATATACTCAAAAGAGGGAATATCACCCTCTGCTATACTCAAAGAAACGTCCAAAGTCGCACCGGCATTATAAGCTGTCTCCTGAGTAGCAAACCCAATCGCAGCCTTATCTCCCGTTACTCTGAAGCCTCGGATTGTCATTCGTCATTACTCCTTTCCCATGCAGCAGTGCTTGCCGCCGTTTCTGGCGTAATAGCCACAGTGTTTTTTGTATCATCATCATCATCATATTCTTCTGTCATAGCCGCAGTCCTCGGCAAAAGAGACTCTGCCGATTTCCCTTTTAACTGTGGTTTTGCATCAGGCGGTAAAAACCAAGCTCGATTAGTTTCGGGAATTTCTGACTCGTCATAAATGCCGCCATGTTTATATTTTTTTCCGGTCGCCGTTATACTGAAATCGGGGCCGTTATTCTTATACTTCATCGCTATCTCGCTCCTTCCCATTCATACCTGTAGGTTATTATCTGCTGCTGAATAAAAACGTCTTTTTCAACATCCCCATAAGCCACCGACTCTGCTTCTTCTTCACAGAAAGCAGAAATATACCCGTCAAGAGATAATGTATTATCGTCTAACAGCGTATGTAAAACAGACGTAATATCCAAAACACCGGGCTTAGGATTGTCTTTATCGTTTTTGCCTATGACTTTTTGCTCGCCTTTAAAAAGATCAACGGATATTGCAAGATGAACTCGCCGTATTACTTCTATGCACCCGCCCGTCAGTTCTTTTCTGATAGCTCCGCCGTCTTTTATTCCGATACACGGCGGTCTTACACCCGGTGGGGCATAATTCACAGACGGCGTGATAAAAACAGACTTTGCTTTTTTTAATAGCAAGTCTTCATAATTATCACCGAGACACTTTTTTATCGCCTCTAAAAGTTCTTCCATCTTACTTAATATCCCCTTAAAGAGCTTTCAGTAAACGTCCGTGTAGCCGAATAAAAACTGACTTTGCTTGTAACAGAGGCAGACGAGACTAATCCTTCCGGGTCAATAGCACTTAATCTGACTTTGCCGCTTGAAACGTCTTGTAACTTCTGAGTAATCTGTAAATATCTCGTTTTCTGGTCATCTTTTGCGCCGCCGGAGCTTGTAATTGATAATTTATAAATCGCAATATTAACGGCAAAACTTCTGATAATATCAGGAACAGGAGAAATCGGAATATCAAAAAGCCCGGCAAGATAGTAATTGATTTCAGCGTCAGCGTCAGATATTGCACGGGCAAGGACATCTTCATCTACAACGTCCTCGCCCTCAACGTCTGTCACTGCTATAAGCAGATCATTTGACATTACAAGTAGTAAATCAGCTTTTGTGCAATATGCCATTCAGCACCGCCCTAAGTGACAATCGTATCCACCCACAGATAACCGAGATCAGACCCGACCTGAACAATATGGGTTTCCTCTGATACTTCGTAAACGTCCTGAGCTTCCGCCTCTTCACGCCACTTTCGCACCATTCTCGGCTGTCCGTTTACAGATGGGGTTCTTGCCTGATAAAGTGCAGACGGAGTTTTAAGCCCCGGCGACGGCGGACTGTAGCAAAGGAATGCCGACCCTTTTGTAGCCGTCTTTTCCCAGATATTTTTCGCCGTGAAATCCGAACCGTCAAACTTTTCTTTGGCGGTGTTTTGAATCGGATTGCCAATAATGACTTCTGAAAGCTGAAAAATAGCTTTTAAAGTCTCGGTAGTAATGATTGCCATCTGGACATTTTCGATTATCGCCCGGACAGCCGTTGACTCTTGAATCTGCCCGAATGTAGAAGCGTCAAGAATGAGCTTGTTCGCTCGTTTTCCTGATCGTTTCCTGATCGTTTCTATGCCGTACCGAATATCCGCAATGAAGGTATTTGTTGCGGCATCAGAAGCCCAACCCGCCGCTGCATCATCACCACCGGATACTCCGCACCAAGTAGAACTGAAAATCAAAGCCGCAAGCGAAATCTCTTTATACAGGTCAATTTTGTCTGTGGCAAAAGAGACAGCTTCAATATCAGGCTGAACAGGCGGAGAATTACTGAATTTTGCATTTCTGCGGTCTTCATCCGTCACCGAATTGGCGAAGGCATACTGTTTCGTCACAACGTCAATATAAGACAGCCCCCAATCGCCACGCTTTGCCCTTGTCCCCGGCGCACGCAGCCCAGCTTCATTCCGAAACCATGCGCCTTTATCATAAACCGTAATTTTTGCTTTTACCGGCACGTTCTCAATAATCGGCGCAACAGAATCCGCTATATACTCATCGTTCTTATACGCAACTGAGACGTTTTGCAGCGGGCCGGCTATAAGCATTCCTCTTGTATCAGGCATTTTTCATCCTCCTTATGATGCCACATTGTTATATGTCAGACCGCCGGTCAGATGAATAGTGCCGACTCCAGAATCCGCACCGCCTTCGAGACAAATCCCCAGCGTGTAGCCCAAAGAAGTCCCGCAAGCTACAATATTTCCTGCATCCGTGGCACTGACGTACTCATGGATCACTTTATCATTTGTAGCCACAGTCCCGCCGAGACGTGCCTTAGTAATCCCAGCCAATCTTATTGCCGCAGCTTCGCCTGTTTCCGGGGCATTCTGCAATACACCCAAAACCGTCACGCTTGTTGCATCATCAGGACGATAGACGCTCCCGTCCGTATGCAGCCGGACTACTCTGAATTTATCATCACTCAAATCTTCACCAGCCGGATAAGAAATATCCGGGAAACCACCATATTCTATTGCCATAGTTACACCCCCTGCACGTATTCGGCGGCAAGATCGGGATTCTCTTTCGAGATTTCCGAAAATGCAGCGGCGTATGTCATTTTCTTTTCAGACATTCTCTTTTTCGTCAGAACGTCAAGTTTTTCGCTTGATCCGCCAGTCATAGCTTCATCAGAGCGTTTTGCGACCTCAGCGAAGTTCACAACTTTCGGAATTTCAGACAGGAATTTTTTAAACCAATTTGCAGGTGTCTCTTTCACGCCTTCGGCAAAATCAAAAGATACACAGTCGGCGGAAAGTCTTTCAAGAAAAGAACCAACCCCCATCTTTTCCCACGCCGGAATCATCTGTCCTTTTGTTCTCAGATCAGCGATGAAGGCGTCATTGTCTTTCTTTGCATACTCAGCACGTAAAGCTGCTTCTTTTTCTGCAAATTTTTTCTGCAAACTTGCTTCTTTTTCAGCGTCCATTTTTACTTTCTTTTCCTCATCCGCTTTAGACGGGTCAATCGGGGCAGCGGCGGTGTCTTTTGTCACAGTTTTTTCTGCCATAGCCGCAGCCATTACTTCTTTTACAATAGTCACAACGTCATCTTTGGTCAGCGGTTTATCAGCCAATTTCTCAGCCGGTTTATCAGCGACAGGCGGTTCTGCCATAGCAGGATTGGGATTACCCACCGGAATATTCTTTGCAGCCCCGGAAATCTCACCGGCTTTAAAAATACTCGCCAACCATGCAAGCCAACCGCCCTGCATACCGGAAATGTCAGGCGGAACAGACGGGCTTGTGCTTGTCTGCACATCAACAATCGTATCAGGCATAATAATACCCTCCTCAAAATTAAATATTTGTGTTTCTGTTTCCTTGAATTTTAAATCAGCAAGCCCCTTTATTGCAGGCGGAACAGCACCAAGAAAGCCTACGTGCCGCAATTTCCCATCAGGATAAAAACTTGCCGACCGTTTTTTAAAATACCCTTTTTTAATTGACTCTTCGACTCCCGGAACTACATTTCTGAATTTTGCAAGCAGAACAGCACCATCTCTTTTAAGAGCCTCTACCCAACCATAAGCTGGTTTATTATCTTCGGGGTGTCCTAATGTCAGCGGCGGTTCATGAGTTTCCGGGTCAAAAGTTTCAATGGCTTTATCAATAAGCTCGTCTCCGTCATGTTCATTACCACCGGAATCAATTACATTGCCACCTCTGAAAATTTCCACCCAGTCATCAAAACCTTTAAATTCAATCTTTTTCATTATTCATTCCCGCTGAAAGTAAAAAGATACCGAGTCATCGCATTCAATATTTCCGGTACATCTTCATCCTGAAACATCATAAACGGTCTCGCCGGTATATTGCCCCACGGCACTTTTGTTTGTCTCTGATGTGACGATACAGTATAAGTTTTCCCGTTGCGTGTCCGGCTATGCTGCGGTATCTGTGCCATTATCGTACCGAATTGCCCCTTTGTCGCTCCGAAGTGCATCATAGCGGCATAAACTTTACCGGCTGCGACTATTGCTTTGTTTGGATCAGGGTTTCTATGCAGACTTCCGAGAAGCCCGCCCGATCCGCCTTTATCAATAAGAGTCCGCCCGCCCGTAGTTTCAGCCCGCTTGCTCGCTTTCCATTGCTGCGGTCGCCCGCCCTGTTCAAAATTCGTCTGAATAGACTCGATCATAATTTCGCCGAGTTCTTCAAACACAGGCGAAGGGTCTCGCATACGTTCTGCAAGTATCGTAAAAACCCTTTCAACGGAGTCGTTTTCAGGCATAAATCCCCATAAAACAAAAAAGCCCGGAGTATCTCAAAATCTGAGACACTCCGGGCTGTGAAAGCCGCTTATTTTTTATATTTGCGCTAAGGCAGGTTGACTGCGCTGATGCTTTTTATAAAGTCTTATACTGATATTCAGTCAATGTCAAGTGTTTCTACTGTTTTTTTTATTGTCACCCATTTTTTGCATGAAGGGCAGCGAATCAGGACTGAGATTATTTCACCTTCAAATAACGCCCGACCACACAAGCATCGGTGCAAAAAACCGGGTGTTTTCGGCTTTTTATCCCTGTCATTAGTCGTTATCGTGAAACTGTATGTCTGATTCATTTATTTTAATTTGTCCATATCATATTCACAAAAAAAGATGTCATGCCGGATTGATCTTTGATAAGTTTTTGTATCTGGTCAATCGTCATAGCTGATGTATTTCCGCCTAAAAGTTCAATCTTGCCGTCTCTTGCCAGTTCTGCAATCCACTTTTCAAATTCTTCTCTTGTCATCTGAGCCGACACCGAATCCCATAATTGATCTATTCGATGCGTCCGCTCGGTAGCAAGCCCATCCGTTGCGAATTTAAACGCTTTTTCTGCCTGCAAAGAAGTCTGAATAACCGCTGTATCTCCGACTGTTACAGCCGCCACAGCCGCCGTAGCTTCCGCAGTTTTTATCACAGCCGGGAGTCTTGTTATCTCTTTTTCAAGATAGTTTCGTACCATCGCCGGATAATCCGTCATTACAGGCTTGTATGCGTCCACACCCGCTTTTGCCGGGTTATAATCCCACCCGTCATCAGCGGATTTCATCATCTCCGGTGTAACTTCTGACGAGACTTTAAGCCCTCTGTTTTCTAACTGTGACTCTGAAAGAGATTTGACGTAACACCGGCATCGGAAACCATTCGGCGGATAATATGAAGCCCAAAATTCATTTAATGCGTCATAAATAACACCGTGAAGCGGTCTGTGTGATTCTCTTACTCGTGGGTCAAATACGGTCATGTATTGCCAGAACGGTCGCCGGTCAGCCGTTTCAAGCATCTGTTTAAACCGCCCGGTCTGATATGCCGTTGATATGTTTTGTCTGTAAATCGTTTCAACCCGCCAGCCAGTCAGCCGCTTCTGTTTTGTCCCGTCAGGGAGAGTGATAATAGCTTTCTCTCCCTTCGGGGCAAACCAACCTTTTTCTGTCAACGTGGGGATTAGGTTTTTCTTAAACTGGTCTAATGACAATCCCTCTGCCATTGCCTTGTCTGCCGCTTTCCGAATATCCACCAACACATCCGCCTGCGTCACTCTCGCAACCGTAAAAGCCTTTGCATGAGCGTCTTTCCACAGGTCTTTCCAGCCATTCGGAGATATGGCATATCCCTTTTGCCGGAAGTAATCAAGCTGTTCCTTAAACGGATTGTTGAATGAAAATTCGGTGTTAGGCATGAATTATTTCCCCGGCATTTTAACAGTAATACTTTTGCCTGACGCAGAAGTAACATACTTTGCGCCTCTTACTCTTTGCTGAATAATTATGTTTCTCATGTTCGTACCTCCTTATAACAAGATTTTGTGGATTCCCATATCATAATTGGGTTTATTTCATCATCTACTACAAAAAAGAAATCTTTATCTTTTTTTTCAATCAGTAAAGAAAGTTTTGGGTGATTCGCAGGACACGCCGAAAATTTTACATTATGCCAGACTTCTTTTAATAAATCAATGAATGAAT
>RPRK01000177.1 GCA_003818495.1 Burkholderiales bacterium | reverse complement strand
TCCTGCTGCGACGCGAGGAAGGTCCTGGCGAGCAGGTCCGTACCGACGGCCGCCACCGGCACCGCGAAGCGCACGAGCAGCAGCAGCGCGACCGCGCGCAGCAGCCAGCGCGGGCTCGGCCGGCCCGAGAGCGCCAGGCCCGCCCAGGCGAGCGAGGCCGCACCGAGCAGCAGCGCGACCACCCAGTGGGCGCCGACCGCCAGCAGCACCTTCTGCACGCCGAAGGCGACGGTCGCCGCGAGCATCGCGTCGGAGAAGCGCTCGATCAGGTCGTTGACCGGGTCGAGCAGCTCGCCGGGCGCCACGCTCATGCCCACGCCGAGCTGGGCCGAGACCTGCGCGCTCTGCACCAGCGAGATCACGCCGTTGAGGGCCCGCGCGGTGGCGAAGGCCGCGAAGGCCGCGGCCATGCCGCGGTCGAGGTGCTCGCCGGCCGCGTCGTCGAGCGGACGGAACCAGGCGGCGCAGGCGAGCAGGGCGACGAGCAGCGCGGCGGCGAGCGCGCGCAGACTGGGGGGCGATCGGGTCATGGAACGGCTCTCGTGGACGGTGGCGTACGCTAGGCGCGATCCCGTCACCGTATCGCGTCATGCGCGCCACCGTCGATCCCGAACGTGCCTGTCGCCTGGTCAATCACGGCCCGACCGTGCTGGTGAGCGCTGCCCACGGCGGCCGACGCAACCTGATGGCCGCCGCCTGGTCGATGCCGGTGGAGTTCGCGCCGCCCCGCATCGCGGTGGTGGTCGACAAGAAGACCTTCACGCGCGAGCTGATCGCCGCCTCGGGCACGCTCGCGCTGTGCGTGCCCTGCCGCGCCCAGGCCGACCTCGTCTGGACCGTCGGCAACGTGAGCGGCCGCGACGCCGAGCTCGAGGGCAGCGACAAGTTCCGGCGCTACGGCATCGGCTGGTTCGACGGGCCGGTGCTCGGCCTGCCGTGCGTCGAGGGCTGCGTCGCCTGGATGGAGGCGCGGGTGATCGCCGAGCCGCACACCGAGGACGCGTACGACACCTTCTTCGTCGAGGTGGTGTCCGCACAGGCCGACGCCCGCGTGTTCGCCGACGGACGCTGGTCGTTCCGCGAGGACAACACCGGCCTGCACACCCTCCACCACCTGGGTGGCGGCGTGTTCGCCGTGCCGTCGCTGACGGTCGCCGCGCAAATGCTGCCCCCGATGTCCGACCCTCACCGCTCAACCCCTCCGACATGACCCCCTCACCCGTACCGCTGCCCGTCCACGCCACCGACGACGGCCGCGGCGCGCCCGCGCTGGTCTTCGTGCACGGCTTCTCGTGCAGCCACACCGACTGGGCGCCGCAGGTGAGCGCGCTGTCGGCCGGGCACCGCTGCATCGCGATCGACCTGCCCGGCCACGGGCGCTCGCCCGAACCGGCCGAGGCCGGCATCGCCGCGCTCGGTGCGGCGGTGAACGCGACGCTCGACGCGCTCGGCCTGGACGACGTCGTGCTGGTCGGCCACAGCATGGGCTGCCGCGTGATCTCCGAGGCCTTCGACCGCTCGCGCGGCCGCGTGCGCGGCCTGGTCTACGTCGACGGCAGCTTCATCGAGGGCGAGCCCGCGGCCATCGTGGCCGCGACCGAGGCGAAGATCGACGCGCTCGGCATCGAGGCCTTCCTCGCCGGCCTGTACCGCGACTTCCACGTCGCGCAGACCCCGCAGGCGGTGCGCGACGCGGTCGACGCGCGCGCGGGCGACATCGACCGCGCGTTCGCGCGCCGGCTTGTGGTCGACATGGTCCGCTGGGACTCGACGCGCGCCCGCGCCGTGCTGGGCACGATCGACGTGCCGGTGCTGGCGATCCAGTCGACGCTCTTCGACACCGAGCTGAACCGCGTGCCGGTGCGGGCGGGCGAGCTGACGCCGTTCTCGCGCGCGGTGCTCGAGACCGTGCCGGGCGCGCGGATCGAGACCATCGCCTGTGGGCACTTCACGATGCTGGAAGCGCCGCGGGAGACGAATGCGCTGATCGAGCGGTTCGTGCGGCTGGGGTTGGTGGGCCCCCCGGGGGTCGAACCCGGCACCAACGGATTATGAGTCCGCTGCTCTGACCACCATGAGCTAGAGGCCCGCGCCCGCGATGATACGCGCGGGCCACCGGACGCCGAGGTCGCGGCCGGCCGGCGCGCGTACCGACTCATCCTCCGCGGAACCACTGCCCATGACCGCCGATACCGCCCCCGCACTCCACATCGACGGCATCCCGATCCATGTCGACGGCGATCACGGCCCCGCGCTGCTGATGGTGCACGGCTGGCCGGACACCCACCGGCTGTGGGACGGGACGGTCGGCGCGCTGCGCGCCCACCGTCGCTGCGTGCGCTTCACGCTCCCGGGCTTCGACGTGACGGCGGGTCGCCGCCCGGCCACGCTCGACGAGACGCTGGTTCTGCTGACACGGGTCGCCGACGCGGTCTCGCCCGACGCGCCGGTGGAGCTGCTGGTGCACGACTGGGGATGCCTGTTCGGCTACACCTGGGCGGTGCGGCATCCGGACCGGGTGCGGCGCATGGTCGGCGTGGACATCGGCGACGCCGGGTCGGCGGCGCACCGCCGTGCGCTCGGACTCGCGGGCGGCGCGATGGTGGCGGGCTACCAGCTCTGGCTGGCCCTGGCCTGGACGGTCGGCGGGCGCGTCGGCGACGCGATGACCCGCGGGTTCGCGCGGCTGGCCGGCGCCCCGGGCGCGCCGGAGACGATCGGCTCGTCGATGGACTATCCGTACGCGATGGTCTGGAGCGGGCGCTATGCGCGCGCCGGCGCGAACCTGGGCGCCTTCCGCCCGCCCTGCCCGATGCTCTACGTCCACGGCCGCCGCAAGCCGGTCGCGTTCCACTCGCCCGACTGGGTGGCCGCGCTCGAGGCGGATCCGGCGCACCGCGTGCGGGCGTTCGACACCGGCCACTGGCCGATGCACGAGCAGCCGGAGGCCTTCGGGCAGGCGGTGCTCGAGTGGCTGGTGCGGGCGGGCTCGCCGAGCGGGACCACCCCCGGCACGGCCGAGCGGACGCGGAACGCCGGGCCCCGTACCGCCCCGGACGCCCCCGGCGCGCAGGGAGCCGCAGGCTAGAATCCGGCCATCACGGCGGATCGCCGCACGAGGATCACCATGCGCTGGGAAGACGGACGGCAGAGCGACAACGTCGAGGATCGCCGCGGCATGCGCATGCCCGGGGGCCGCCGGGGCGGCATCGGGATCGGCACGATCGTGATCGCGCTGATCGGCAGCTGGGTGTTCGGCATCAACCCGATGGTCATTCTCGGGCTGGCGGAGAACGTGGGTCAGCTCGGCGGCGGCGGAGTCTCGCAGCAGCAGCCGCAGGTCCAGGGTCAGCGCGGCCCGGTGCAGGACGAGGGCGGTCGCTTCACCTCGGTCATCCTCGCGAGCACCGAGGACGTCTGGCAGCAGGTCTTCCGCACGGCCGGTGCGCAGTACCGGCCGCCGAAGCTGGTGATGTTCGAGGGCGCGACGCCGACGGCCTGCGGCACCGGTCAGACCGCCAGCGGCCCGTTCTACTGCCCGCTCGACCAGACGGTCTACATCGACCTCAGCTTCTACCGGATGCTGGCGCAGAAGTTCCAGGCGCCGGGCGAGTTCGCCAACGCGTACGTCGTCGCCCACGAGGTCGGGCACCACATCCAGAACCTGCTGGGCACGATGAAGCAGGTGCAGTCGGCGCAGCAGCGCACCGGCGAGCGCCAGGCCAACCAGCTGTCGGTGCGGCTCGAGCTGCAGGCCGACTGCTACGCGGGGGTCTGGGCGCACCACTCGCAGAAGGCGCGCAACTGGCTCGATCGCGGCGACATCGAGGCCGGGCTGAACGCGGCCGCGCAGATCGGCGACGACAAGATGATGAAGCGCGCGCAGGGCACGATCGTGCCCGACGCGTTCACGCACGGCTCGGGCCAGCAGCGCGCCCACTGGTTCGGTCAGGGCATGAAGACCGGCTCGATCGAGGCCTGCGACACCTTCCGGCAGACCACGCCCTGAGCGCTGCCCACGGCAGCGGCGGGGTCGCCGGCGGCGCCCTGCCGTATCTCGCCGCGGCCGGCTTCGCCAGCATGGCGTCGATCCGGATCGCCGACCCGATGCTGCCGGCGCTGGCCGCGGAGTTCGGCGGCGAGCCGGCGGACGCGGCCTCGGTGATCACCTTCTTCACGATCGCCTACGGCGTGATGCAGCTGGTCTGGGGGCCGCTCGGCGACCGCCTCGGCAAGCTGCGCGTGGTCGCCTGGGCGGCGCTCGCGGCGATGGTGGGCTCGCTCGCCTGCGCGCTCGCCCCGAGCCTCGCCGGGCTGTCGGCGGCGCGGCTGCTGACCGGCGCCTGCTGCGCGGCGATCATCCCGCTGGCGATCGCGCACGTCGGCGACACGGTGGCCTACGAGATCCGGCAGGCGACGCTCGCGCGGCTGGCCACCGGTACGCTCACCGGCATGATCGCCGGGCAGGTGCTGGGCGGGCTGGCCGCCGACACGGTGGGCTGGCGGGCCGCCTTCGGGGTGTTGGCCGCGGTGTTCCTCGCCGCCGGCCTCGCCGCGCTGCGCCTGGTGGCGCGGCAGGCGGACACGCCGCGCGCGGCCGCGGTGCCGACCCGGCGCGCCGTGGCCACCGTGCTGGGCGACGGCTGGGCGCGCCTGCTGCTGGCGGCCGCCTTCGTCGAGGGCGCGCTGATGTTCGGCGCGCTCGCCTTCGTGCCGACCTGGCTGCACGACCGCACCGGCATGACGCTGTCGGCGGCGGGCGGCGCGGTCGCCGCGCTCGGCCTCGGCGGCCTGCTCTACGCGACCAACGCGAAGCGGGTGATCGCGCGGCTCGGCGAGCGGCGGCTGCTGGCGCTGGGCGGCGCGCTGATCGCGGTGGGCTACGTCGGGGTCGCCCTGCTGGCACGCCCGCCGGCGGGCCTCGCGACCTTCGCGGCGGCGATGGGCGGCTGCGGGCTCGCGGGCGTCGGCTTCTACATGCTGCACAACACGCTGCAGACGCTCGCCACGCAGCTCGCGCCGCAGGCGCGCGCCACCGCCATCGGCCTGTTCGCGGTCGCGATCTTCATCGGCCAGTCGGTCGGGGTGGCGCTGGCCGCGCGGCTCGAACCGGCGATCGGCCACGACTGGGTGATGGTCGCGGCGGGGCTGCTGCTGGCGGCGCTCGGTGTCGCGCTGTCGCGCCGACGGGCATGATGGCGGTCCGCCGTCCCCCCACCGCCCGGGCACGCACCGTGCCCGTACGGCGAAGCACGAGGAGCCGCTCCCAGATGAATCCGATCCGCCGTCCCTGTCTCGCCGCCGCCGCGGTCCTGCTCGTCGCCGGCTGCGCGGCCCCGCGGATCGACGGCCAGTGGTCCGACCCGGCCTTCGCGACGCGCTCGCTGCGCGACCAGAAGGTGCTGGTGAGCTGCCGCGGCCCCGACTCCACGCTCGCGCGGCTGTGCGAGGACCGCTACGTGGCGGCCGTGCGCGAGGCCGGCGGGCAGCCGCTGGTCGCGCCGATGCCGGTCGATGCCGCCGGCGGCCACGAGGCGGTGGCCCGGGCGGCCCGCGCGGCCGGCGCGACCGCCGCCATCGCCGCGGCGGTGAACGTCGCGGGCGTCACGCAGTCTTCGTTCGGACCGTCGCTCGGCTTCGGCTTCGGCGGGGGCTTCGGTGGCAGCAGCGGCGGCATCGGCTTCGGCGGCGTCGGCCTGTCGGTGCCGCTGGGCGGCGTGCGCCCGCAGACCTCCTACGGCATGGGCAGCGCGGTGCTGGACGCCGCCACCGGCCGCGAGATGTGGTCGGTGCGGGCGACCAGCCCGGTCGCCGACGACGCGCCGGTGCAGATCGGCGCGCTGGCCCGCACGAGCGTCGACGCGATGCGCGACGCGGGGCTGTTCGCGCCGCGCTGAGGCTCAGCGCGGCCGGGGCCGGGGGTCGCGCTGCGCGAGCGCGAGCAGCGCGCCGAGCAGCAGCACCGCGGCCGATGCGGTCAGCCCCGGGCGCAGCGATCCGAAGCGGTCCGCGACCCAGCCGGTGGCCACCGGCCCGACGATCTGACTGGCCGCGAACGCGACGGTGAAGGTCGCCATCGCCGAGCCCCAGGCGGGCTTGGGCAGCAGGTGCTTGATGAGGCTGCTGACCGCGGAGGGCGCGCTGAACATCGCCAGCCCGAACAGCGTGGCCGAGGCGAGCAGCGCCGCCGGATGCAGCGAGGCCATCGGCAGCATCGCGCCCGCCGACAGCACGGCCATCACCGCCGCCAGGGGCCGCCCGCCGCGCCAGCGCTCGCACGGCCCCGCCCAGACCGCGGGCGCGGCCAGCGTCGCCGCGCCCAGCACGGTCCACACCGCGATCACCATGCCGGTGCCCGCGCCGTTGACGCGCATCCAGGCGATGACGAAGGTCATGTAGCCGATGTAGCCGAGGCCGAAGCACACGTAGGCGAGGAACTGCGGCACGAAGGGCGCGAGCCGCCAGTCGGCGCTGCCGGGCGCCGCGCCCGGCTCCTCGATGTTCCAGGCCGCCCAGGTGGCGGCCGCCGCCATCGCGAGGCTGGCCACGCCCATCGCCTGCCAGGCGAGGGGCCACGCGGTGTCGCCGTAGGCCTCGAGCAGCAGCGGCACCGCGACGCCGCAGAGCATCAGCCCGATGCCGCCGCCGGCGAAGAAGATCGCGATGGTGGTGGTGGCGCGCGCCGGCTGGCCGGGGAACACGTTGCCCGACAGCGCGCCGCCGCAGACGAAGACCATCGCGCCGCCCACCCCGGACAGCCCGCGCATCACCGTGAGCGCGCCGACGTCGCGGACCAGCCCGGTCGCGGCCAGCGCCACCGCGGTGATCACCATGCCCGAGGCGAACAGCACGCGGTTGCCGGTGCGCCGCACCAGCATCCGGGCGAGCAGTGCCCCGCCGAGGTAGCCGATCGCGTTCGCGGTGTTCAGCCAGCCGGCGCTCGACCAGTCGAGCTGCAGGTCGGTGCGCATCGCGGGCAGCACCAGCGCGTAGGCGAACCGGGCGAACGAGTTCGACACCGTCGGGCCGAACGACAGCATGAAGGCGATCAGCAGGCCGCGGGTCATGCCGCATCCTAGCCGCCGCGACGGCCGGCGGGCGAACCGTCGTTCCGGCGCCTAAAGAGCGCGTGCGGGCCGCCGGCGCTCCGATCGCCGCCCGCCGGCGGCCGCCCATCGGCGGTACCCTGCGCATCAGGGCCCGCCACGGCCCATGCTGGCACGCTCGAAGGAGTCTCCATGCCGCAATCCCGTTACCGGCTCGTCACCCGCGCCGATTTCGACGGCCTCGTCTGCGCCGTCCTCCTCAAGGCCCGCGACCAGGTCGACGAGGTGGTGTTCGTCCATCCGAAGGACGTCCAGGACGGCCGCGTCGAGCTCGGGCCGAACGACATCACCGCCGGCCTGCCCTATGTCGCGGCGGTCCACCGTTCGTTCGCCCACCACGCGGCCGAGACGCAGCACCAGACCGCGCACGTCGGCAACCACGTCGTCGACGCGACCGCGAAGTCCACCGCGCGGGTGATCTGGAACCACCTCGGCGGCGCGGCCGCCTTCCCGGCGATGGACGCCTCGCTGATCGACGCCGTCGACCGCGCGGCCGCCGCCGAGTTCACCCTCGACGAGGTGATGCAGCCGACCGGCTGGACGCTGCTCGGCTTCGTGACCGATCCGCGCACCGGACTCGGTCGCTTCCGGCGCTTCACGCGGTCCAACTATTCGCTGATGCTGTCGCTGATCGACGTCGTGCGCGAGCATTCCGCCGATGCGCTGCTGGCGCTGCCCGACGTCGCCGAGCGCGTCGAGCTCTACCACCGCCACTCGCCGTTCGCGGTCGACCAGCTCCTGAAGTGCTCGAGCCCGCAGGGCAACGCGGTGGTGGTCGACCTGCGCGAGCAGGACCGGATCTGGGCGACCAACCGGTTCATGGTCTATGCGCTGTTCCCGCAGTGCAACCTGTCGATCCACCGGATGTGGGGCCGCCAGGGACGCAATGCCGTCTTCGCGCTCGGCCGCTCGATCTTCGAGCGCACCTGCGCGACCGACGTCGGCGCCCTGTGCCGGCGCTACGGCGGCGGTGGCGTGCCCGGCGCCGGGACCTGCCAGATCGGCCACGACCTCGCCGACCGCGTCTACGCCGAGCTGCTGGCCGCCGTGCACAGCGACGAGGCCGAGCGTCGCCAGCGCGCGGCCCGCCGCTAGCGCGAGCCGCCGCCGGCGCGTCGCGCCCGACCGCCGCCCGCGCCCGACCGCCCATCGGGCGCACCGTTGCCCCTGCGGCCCGGGCGGCGAATCCTCGGGTCTGTCCCGGAGAGTTCCCTCATGTCGCAACCCAGGTACCGGCTCGTCACCCGATCCGATTTCGATGGCCTCGTCTGTGCGGTGCTCCTCAAGGAGCTCGACCTGATCGACGACATCCTCTTCGTCCACCCCAAGGACATGCAGGACGGACGCGTCGACATCGGCCCGCGCGACATCACCACGAACCTGCCGTACGTCGCCGCCGCGCACCTGGCGTTCGACCACCACCGCTCCGAGATGCTGCGCAACACCGCGCACCTGGGCAACCACGTGATCGACGCCGACGCGCCGTCCGCGGCCCGCGTCGTCTGGCGTCACTTCGGCGGCGAGGCGGCCTTCCCGCGCGTCGACGCCGCGCTGATGCGCGCCGTCGACCAGGCCGACTCGGCGCAGTACTCCCTCGAGGAGGTGCTGCATCCGAAGGGCTGGACGCTGCTCAACTTCCTGATGGACGCGCGCACCGGCCTCGGGCGCTTCCGCGACTTCCGGATCTCCAACTACCAGCTGATGATGGCGCTGATCGACGCGTGCCGCTCGCTGACCATCCAGGAGATCCTGCTGCTGCCCGACGTGCGCGAGCGCGTCGACCTGTACTTCCAGCACGAGCCCCGCGCCGTCGACCAGCTGCTGGCCGCGACCTCGGTCCACGGCAACGTGGTGGTCGTCGACCTGCGCGAGCAGGACCCGATCTGGGCGACCAACCGGTTCATGGTCTATGCGCTGTACCCGCAGTGCAACCTGTCCATCCACCGGATGTGGGGCCTGAAGAAGCAGAACACCGTGTTCGCGATCGGCAAGTCGATCTTCGAGCGCACCTGCGCGACCGACGTCGGCGAACTGTGCCTGCGCTACGGCGGCGGCGGCCATTCGGCGGCCGGCACCTGCCAGATCGAGCACTCGATGGCCGACAAGATCCTCGAGGAGCTGATCGCGGTGGCCAATCGGGACGAGGCGCTGCGGCTGCAGAACACGCGGGGGGCGTGAGGGCTGCGGGCTCGTGCCCGCTGCGTCCAACCCGCACGGTCCGGGCGCCCCATCTCGCATGGCTTCCCGAGCATCGGCCGGAGGCGTTCCCGCGGGAACGCGCCTTTGATCGCCACGCCGTCAGGCGATCCGATCGCCTGAAGCCGCGGATCATCCCCGGCTCGCTGTCGCCCAAGTGGGTTCGCACGGACTCTGGCCCCATCGTTCAGTCCGTCGCGATTCCCCTTCGCGACTTCATGCTCGTAGAGCATGTCCAGACCCGAGCCGCGCCGCGCCCCGCCTCCAAAGCTTGGTGTCGTTGCCCGCCCCGCCCGTGACCCATGAACCGCCTTCGCTTGAACGGAGTGCAACCCAGGAACTGATCGCCTGTCTGATGCGATTGCTCCGGCAGAATTTCGCAAACTATTGCCCATCGACACTCTTTGTCGCTCTCCTGAACAAATAGGGGCCCAAGAGGTTCCAGGCGATCGCGAATGCAAGAAGGCAGGCCAGGATGATGATCTCGGGCACAGGGTGCCAGTTGATCGGCGCGAAGTAAGTCAGCGGAATCGATACCAGGAGCAACGCGAACCCAATCGACAAGCACTCGTAGTACCGGCAGACAGATCGGCGGCGACTCATGTCGAGGGCCTGCAAACG
>RPRK01000176.1 GCA_003818495.1 Burkholderiales bacterium | reverse complement strand
CCGGCACCTGCACAGGCACCTGCACAGGCCGGCGCCGCGCCGCGCGAGGCGCCGGCCGGCGACGCGCTGCTCGCCCTGATCACCGCCCTCGGCGACGCCGAGGACTTCGAGACCGCCGCCGCGGCGCTGTGCACGCGGCTCGCGGCCACCGTCGGCGCGGCCCGCGTGGTGCTGGGCTGGCGCGCGGGCGGGCGTCCGCCGACCCGTGCGGCGGCGCTGTCCGGTGCGGGCGAGCCCGAGTGGGACGGCGAGTCGCGACGGCTGCTGGTCGCGGCGATGGACGAGGCGATCGACCAGGCCCGCGCGCTCGCCTGCCCGCCGGGCCCCGGCCAGCGCGGCGTGCTGCGCGCCCACGCGCTGCAGCAGCGCGCGGGCGGCGCGAAGGCGATCGCGACCGTGCCGCTCGCGCACGGCGGCACCGCGCACGGCGCGCTGCTCGCCGAGTTCGAGCGCCCGGTCTCGCCGCGCGACCTCGAGCGCATGGCGCAGGCCGGCGCGCTCGCCACGCCCTGGCTCCGTCTGCTGCATGCCCGGCGCCCCGGTCCGCTGCGGCGCGCCTGGCGGGCCACCGGCCTGTCGGGTCGGCGGGCCGCGGCGCGACCCTGGCGGGCGCGCCTGCTGTGGGCGGCCGCGGCGGTCGCGGTGCTCGCGAGCGCGGTGCCGATCGACCTCACGGTCGGCGCCCCCGCGCGGATCGAGGGCGAGGTGCAGCGCACCGTCGCCGCGCCGATCCGCGGCTACCTGAAGTCCGTCCACGTGCGCCCGGGCGATGCGGTGCGCGAGGGCGACCTGCTCGCGGAACTCGGCGACCGCGACCTGGAACTCGAGCGCGCGAAACTCAAGAGCGAGGTCGCGCAGCACGAGGGCGGCGTCGCCGCCGCGATGGCCCGCGGCGAGCGCGCGCCGATGTCGATCGCGCAGGCCCGCGTCGACGAGGCCCGTGCCAGGCTCGGACTGGTCGAGCACCAGCTCGAGCAGATCAAGGTCCGCGCGCCGATCGGCGGCGTCGTGCTGCAGGGCGACCTGTGGCAGCAGCTCGGCACGCCGGTGGACCGCGGCCGCACCCTCTTCGTCCTCGCGCCGGCCGCGCGCCACCGCGTCATCGTCGAGCTCGACGAGCGCGACCTGCGCCGCATCGCCGAGGGCGGGCGCGGGCGGCTCGCGCTGTCGGCGTTGCCCTGGGACACGCTGCCGCTGGTGATCGAGCGCATCGCGCCGTCGGCGGCGACCCTCGAGGGGCGCAACGTCTTCGAGCTCGAGGCGCGCGTCGAAGGCGGCATCGAGGCCCTGCGTGCCGGGCAGCGCGGCATCGCGCACCTCGACGCCGGCCACGGTCCGCTCGCGCTCGACTGGGCGCGACGGGGCGGCGACGCGCTGGCCCGCCTGGTCTGGCGCTGGATGCCCTGAGCCATGGAACGGCCGCTCCACAGCGACCGCTGGCACCACGTCGCCGCACTGCGCCCGCACTGGCGGATGCATGCCCGCAGCGACCGCCAGGTGGTGCGCGGCGCGACCTGGCACGTGGTGTGCGGCGACGGCCGCTCGGGCACGCTGCGGCTCGACGCCGCCGCCTGGTCGATCGTCGGACGCTGCGACGGCCGCCGCACGATGCAGGCGATCTGGGACGAGGCGCTCGCCGAGGACCCCGCCGGCGCGCCGACCCAGGACGAGGCGATCGAGCTGCTCGCGCGGCTGGTCGACGAGCGCTGTCTCGCCTGCGACGGCCTGCCCGACGTCGCGGTACTGCGCGACGACGATCGCACGCGTGCCGACCGCCGGCTCGCCGGCCGGCTCAATCCGCTGGCGCCCCGGATGTCGCTCGGCGACCCGACCCCGCTGCTGCGCCCCCTGGAGCCGCTGGCCCGCCGTCTGTTCTCGCCGGTGGGCGCCCTCGCCTGGCTCGTGCTGACGGGGCTCGCGACGGTCCTCGCGCTGTCGGAACTCGACGCCGTGACCCGCCAGATCGGTCACTGGGCGCAGTCGCCCCGGCACCTGCTGCTCGCCACCCTCGCGTGGCTGCCGATGAAGGCCGTGCACGAGGCCGCGCACGCGCTCGCGGTGCGCCGCTGGGGCGGTGCGGTCCGCGAGGCGGGGCTCGCGTGGATGGTCGGGCTGCCGGTGCCGTACGTCGACGCCTCGGCCGCGGATCGCTTCGCGTCGTCGAACCAGCGGGCGGCGGTCGGCGCCGCCGGCATCCTCGCCGAACTCGCGCTCGCGGCCCTCGGGCTGATCGCCTGGGCGTTGAGCGAGCCGGGTTGGCTGCACGACGCCGGCTTCGCGGTGGCGGTGGCGGGCACCACCTCCACGCTGCTGTTCAACGGCAACCCGCTGATGCGGATGGACGGCTACTTCGTGCTCTGCGACCTCGTCGGGCTGCCCAACCTCGCGACCCGCAGCGGTGCCTGGTGGCGCGCCGCGCTGCAGCGCGCGCTCGGCTGGGCCGACGCGCAGGGGCCGCAGACGGCCGCCGGCGAGCGGGGCTGGCTGACCGCCTACGCGCCGCTGGCGTGGGGGTGGCGCGCCGGCCTGATGGCCTCGCTCGCGCTCTGGGCGGGCGGCCAGCACCGCCTGCTCGGCGCCGCGGTCGCGCTGCTGTCCGTCTGGTGGCTGGTGGTGGCGCCGGTGCGCGCGCTCGTGCGCGGGCCGGCCGACGCCGGCGCCTCGCTGGGAACCCGATGGCGGATGCGCGCACGGCTCGCCGCCGTGCTGGCCGGACTCGCCGTCCTCGCCGTCGCGGTGCCGCTGCCGGACCGCACGGTGGCGCCGGGGCTGGTCAGGACGTCCGATGATGCGCGCGTGCGCGCGGGCGTCGACGGGTTCGTGGTGGTGGCCGAATCGGGCCGGCGGGTCGACCCCGGCGACATCGTCGTGCGCCTCGACGACCCGGCGCTGCGCCGCGAGCGCGAGCGCCTCGAGCAGGCCCGGCCCGGCCTGCGCGCCGAGCTCTTCGCCAGCCTGCGCAGCGACCCGGCGCGAGCCCGACAGGCCGAGGAGGCGCTGGTCGGCATCGAAGCGGAGCTGGCTTCGATCGACGAGCGTCTAGGGCAGCTCGATGTTTCAGTGACAGTGAGCGGTCGCTTCGAGGTCGCTCGCCCGGGTGACCTGCCCGGGCGGTTCGTGCGCGAGGGGGACGAGCTCGGCACGCTCGCCGGCGCCGGTCCGGTCCACGTGCGGGTCGCGCTCGACCAGGACGAGGCTGCCCGGCTGCGCGACGGCGTGCGGTCGGTCGACCTGCGACTGGCCGAGGCGCCGGATCGCGTGCTCTCGGGACGCCTGCTCCGTCAGGCGCCGGCGGCGGTCGAGATGCTGCCCGGCGCCGCGCTCGGCGAACGCTTCGGCGGGCCGATCCCGGTGGACCCCGCCGACGAGGACGGCACGAAGCCGATGCGGCCGACCTACGTGATCGACGTCGCGCTGGACGCCCCGACCGATCCGGCGCCGCGGCCGGGCGGCCGGGCATGGGTCCGGCTCGACCACGGCAGCGCGAGCCTCGCCGAGCAGGCGGCGCGCTGGCTGCGGCAGACGGTCCGCGGCCGTTTCGCGCCCGACGCGCTGTGAGCGCCGGCCTGCGGCTCGCGGTGCCCGGCCCGGTCTGGGGCGAGCGCCCTCGGCGGGCCGAGCCCCAGGCGGGCACCGACGGACCGGCGCGCGCGCCCCGCCGCGGGCCGCCTTCCGGTCCGCTCGCCGACTGGCGGGCACGACGCCGCGGCGACGACGCCGGCACGGTCGCGCGGCGCGCGCTCGAGGTCGCGGCCCGGTCGAGCGCCGTGGCCACGAACGAGGCGATGTCCGGCCCCGACCCGGGCCTCGAGGCCGCCGCCGCCCGCCTGGCCCGCGACGGCCTGTCCCCCGCCGCCCTCGCCCTGGCCCTCGGCACCGCGGGCGCGGCGCTGGCCCGGGCGACCGGGCTCGTGCCGCGCGAGAACCAGTACCGCTGCGCCGCGCACCTGCTCGCCGAGCGGCTGGTCGAGCTCGACACCGGCGAGGGCAAGAGCGTCGCGGTGGCGCTCGCCGCGGGCGTCGCCGCGCTCGCCGGCGCCCCGGTGCATGTGCTGACCGCCAACGACTACCTCGCCGCCCGCGATGCGCAGACCTTCGGCGGGTACTACCGGTCGCTCGGCCTGCGGGTCGCGTCGGTGGCCGAATCGATGGACGAGGACGCGCGGCGCGCAGCCTGGGACGTCGACGTCGCCTATGCGACCGCCCGGGTGCTCGGCTTCGACGACCTGCGCGACGGCCTCGCCGAGGGGGCCGCCCCGCTGCTGGCCCGCGGGCTGTGCGTGGCGATCGTCGACGAGGCCGACGCGATCCTCCTCGACGAGGCCCGCACGCCGCTGATCGTCGCCGAGGGCCGACCCGATCCGGCCCAGCGTGCCCGCGCGTGGCGGGCCCTCGATCTCGCGCGACGGCTCGCTCCGGGCACCGACGCGATCATCGACCCGGCCGCGTCCACGGCGCGGCTCACGCCCGCCGGCCGGCTCGCACTGGAGCGCTTCGCCCGGGCCGACGGCGACGCCGACGGGCTCGATGCGCGCCTGCGCGCCGAACTGGTCGAACAGGCGCTCGTCGCGCTGCACCTGCTGCGGCGGGACGTCCACTACGTCGTCCAGGAGCGCGAGGTGGTGCTGGTCGACGCCACCACCGGCCGGCCGTCGCCCGGCCGGGTGCTGTCGCGCGCGCTCCACACGCTGGTCGCGCTCAAGGAGCGGGTACCGGTACCGCCGGCCACGCACGTCCGGGCGAGCGTCACCTATCCGCGGCTGATGTCCCGCTATCACCACCTCTGCGGCACCAGCGGCACGCTGCGCGAGGCGGCCGCGGAGCTGCGCGTCGCCTACGGGCTGTCGGTCGTGCGCGTGGCGCGCACCCGCGCCTCGGCGCTGCGCATCGCGCCCGCCCGGCTGTTCGCCGACCGCGACGCGCAGTTCGATGCGGCGATCGCCCGCTCGACGCGGCTCGCGCGCCGCGGCCGCTGCGTGCTGGTGGCGACCGACTCGGTGGCCGACTCGGCCGCGCTCGCGGCCCGCTTCGAGGCGCGCGGCATCGCGGTCGTGGTGCTCGATGCCCGCCACGACCGCGACGAGCACGCCCGGATCGAGCGCGCCGGCGACGCGGGCCGGATCACCGTGGCCACGCAGATGGCCGGGCGCGGCACCGACATCCGGCTCACCCCCGAGGCGGCCCGTGCGGGCGGACTGCACGTGCTGAGCCTGCAGCACAACCGCAGCGCGCGGATCGACCGGCAGGTGATCGGCCGGGCCGCACGCCAGGCCGATCCGGGCAGCGCCGAACGCTGGCTGCGCGTCGCCGATTCCGCGCTCGAGCCGGAGCGCCTGCCCGCGGCCCTGGGCATGCTCGCCCGCCTCGCGGGCTGCCTCGCCGAGCGCACCCGGCCCGGCGGTCCGACCCGCGCGCGGGCCGCGCGGTGGCGCGGCAGGCTGGTCGACGCCGTCTGGATCGCCTGTCAGCGATGGTGGCGTTGGGAGGATCGCCTGGTGCGCACCGAGGCGCTCGGTCACGACCGTCGCTGGTCAAGGCGGCTGCATTTCGCTACGATGGCCGGATCCGAGAATAAGCACTAAGTCTCGAGGCCAGCCCCTTGATTCAATTCAGTCTCCCGCACGCCGTGCGGCGTCCGTTCGCGGTCGCCGTCGCGCTGCCGCTCGTGCTCGCCGCGCTCGCCGGCGCACCGGCGCTCGCGCAGACCACCAGCGGGGTGACGCGGGGGCCCGGGGCGCCCCGCCCGGCGCCGCCTGCACCGGCGCCCGCGCCGGCGCCCGCCGCGGCGCTCGGCTGCGTGATCGAGCCGACCCAGACCGCGGAGATCGCGGCGTCCGCCCCCGGCGTGCTCGAGTCGGTCCGCGTCGAGCGCGGCAGCCGCGTGAGGCGTGGCCAGGTGGTGGCCACGCTGCAGGCCGACGTCGAGCGCGCGGCGGTCGACGCCGCCTGGGCCAAGGCCTCGGCCGAGTCCGAGCTCAATGCGCTGGCCGCCGCCCGCGACATGGCGAAGCTCAAGCTGCGGCGGATGCACGCGCTGTCGACGATGGAGTTCGGCGGGCGGCTCGAGCTCGAGAACGCGTCGGCCGAGTTCGAGATCGCCGACCACCGCCTGCAGCAGGCGCGCGAGGCCCTCGAGCTCGCCCGCCGCGAGCACGAGCTCGCGCAGCGCCAGCTCGAGCAGCGACAGGTGCGCAGCCCCATCGACGGCATCGTCGCCGACCGGCTGCTCAACCCGGGCGAGCGGGTCGACGGGCGTCCGATCCTGCGCGTCGTCGCGCTCGACCGGCTGCGCGTCGAGGTGGTGGTGCCGGCCTCGCGCTTCGGCCGCATCCGCGAGGGCATGGCCGCCACCGTGCGGGCCGACGGCATCGAGGGCGCCGAGGTCGGCGCGCGGGTCGCGCAGGTCGACCGCTTCGTGGATGCCGCCAGCGGGACCTTCCGCGCCCGGCTCGACGTGCCCAACGGCAGCGGCGCGCTGCCGGCCGGCGTGCGCTGCCAGGTCGCGTTCGACGACGCCGGTGCCCTGCCGCTGCGGCCCGCCTCGACCCCCGTGGAGCCTAAAGCCGTCACGCCTAAGGCCGCCGGCCGGACCTGACCGGACGGCCCGCAGCCGCGCGGTTTCCCGTCGAACGGGTCGCCCGGAACCCACGAACTTAGTCGCTTCCCGACCGCCCGTACCGACCGGTGGTCGGTCGAGTGCAGGAGGGGCTTCGGCGCGCGCGCGACACTCCGGTCATGTTCCGGACGCGCCCGACACGTCGCCGGGTGCCCTCGATCGAGGCACTCGAGCCGCGGCTGCTGTTCTCCGCGGATCCCGTCGGTGCGACGGACGCGGTGGCCGCCGCATGGACCGAGTCGCTCGAGTCCGGGTCGGTCGCCTGGCAGGCGCCGTCCGACGCGCACCCGGCCGCCTCGCAGGCCGACGCCGGCACCCTCGGAGCGACCCGCGAACTCGTCGTCCTCGATGCGCGCGTGCCCGACGCCGATCGGCTGCTGGCCGAGTTCGCGGCACAGCGCGACGCCGGCCACCCGATCGACGTCCTCCTCGTCGGCGAGGGCGACGACGCGATCGCGGCGCTCGGCGAGGCGCTGTCCGGATCCGCCGGCACCTACGGGGCCGTCCACCTGTTCGGCCATGGCGAGCCCGGCTCGATGCAGCTCGGCGACGGCCTGCTCGACCTCGCCACCCTGCGGGCGCGTGCCGGCGAGGTCGCGGGCTGGTCCACCGGGCTGGCCGACGGCGCCGACCTGCTGCTCTGGGGCTGCGACGCCGGGGAGGGCGCCGAGGGCGCGGCCCTGCTCGACGCGCTGGCCGCACTCACCGGAGCCGACGTCGCGGCCAGCACCGACGCCACCGGCGGCCTGGCGGCCGGCGGCGACTGGGAGCTGGAGGCCGCCCGCGGATCGATCGAGACCACCGTGCCGATCGGCACCGCGCTGCGCGCCGAATTCGCCGGTCTCCTGGAGATGACGTCCGCCAGCGCCGAGGTGTCGGTCGCGGCCAGCCAGACCCCGCAGGAGACCACCGGTTCGACCAGCACCGCCGGCCGCCAGGTGGCCGCCAGCGCGGCCGGCTCCGTGGTGGTCTGGATCGATGCGGACGGCGAGCGGATCCTCGCGCAGCGCTACGCGGCCAACGGCAGCCTGCAGGGCGGTGTGATCACGATCCACGAGGACGACGACGAGGGCGCCGAGATGCCAGCGGTCGCGATGGACGACGCGGGCAACCTCCTGGTGGCCTGGTCGAGCGACGGCGAGGTCCGCGCGTGCTTCGTGAGCGCCGCCGAAGCGAACGGCGGTCGCACCGATTTCGACGACACCTCGCTGCGGCTCGACGACGGCGACGACGAGGCGCGCTCCCCGGGCCAGGTGTCGGTCGATCTCTCGCCGGACGGCCTGCGTGCCGTCGTGGTCTGGGTCGAGGTCGAAGGCATCAACCAGGACATCAGCGCCCGGCGGCTCGCGATCTCGCCCGGCACGGGGGCGACGCTCAGCGGCTCGAAGATCGACATCACGCAGGCGCAGAGCCTGTACGACGACCATCCCGATGCGGGCATCGCCAACGATGGCGCGATCACCGTGGTGCTGCACTCGAGCCCGTCCCTGTTCAACTCGACCTCCGGGATCTTCAGCTTCCGCGTCGCGGCCGGCTCCAGCACGCCCACGCCCTCGGCCAACACGGTCGGCGCCCGCGTGTCGCCGACCGTGCCCGCGTACACCGACGTCCAGATCTCCCCCGCGTTCGCCCTCGGCGCCGACGGCCGCGGCCTGGCCGTCTGGGTCGACACCCGCGACGGCTCGCTCTGGTCGCGGGTGATCGGGCCCTCCGGACCCACCGGCAGCGCCGTGAAGATCCCCACCCAGGCGGGCACGACCGCCGGCCGCCCCAGCGTGGCCGCGGTCGCGGAGGGCGGCTGGGTCGTCGCCTGGGACACCACGTCGGGGACCAGCCTCGGCTACGGCATCCGCGCGATCCGGGTCGACTCGACGGGTGCACCCGATGCGAACGGTCCGATCACCGTCGACTCGACGGCCACGGGCGACCAGCGTGCGCCGTCGGTCGCGGTCGCCGGCTCGCGCGTGGTCATCGGCTGGACGGGCCCCGGCGGCGGGCAGGCCGGGACCTCGGCCCTGGTGATGCGGACCTACGTGCTCGACGGCGAGCTGGCCATCGATGCCGTGCCGACGGCCACCGTGCCCGAGAACGCCGCGGCGAGTCCGATCACGCTGCGCGCATCCCTCGACGGCGTCACCCAGACCGGGGTGACCTGGTCGCTGCCGCCGGATGCGCCGGCCGGCCTGCTCTCGCTCGATGCCGCGACCGGCGTGCTGACCGTCCTCGCCGGCCTCGACTACGAGACCCTCCCCGGCGGGATCGAGCTGGGCGGCGGGCAGCGTGCCTACGACGTCGACGTGACCGCGACGCTGGGGGGCGGCACGCCGCGCTCGGCGACGACGACCGTGCGCATCGTGCTGGGCAACGTGCACGAGGCGGCGCTGCCGCAGGTGCCGGGCCCGCTCGCCGCGGTCGAGGACGTGCCGCGCGTGCTGTCCGTCGCCGACGGCTCGGCCGTGTCGATCCAGGCCGATGCCGCGGCGACGCGGCTCGATCTGATGCTGTCGGTCGACCGGGGCACGCTGACGCTGGCCACCGTCGCGGGTCTGGACTTCGACGGCACGAGCGACGGGACCGACGACGGCACGATCCGTTTCGGCGGCTCGCCCGCCGCCGTCGCCGCGGCGCTCGCGTCGCTGACCTTCCGGCCCCCGGCGGACGCAGCGGGCGCGGCGGTCCTCACCCTCTCGGTGTCGGACCTCGGCGTCGGCGGCTTCCCGGTGCATGCCACGGTCACGCTGACGATCGCGGCCGTCAACGACGCGCCGGTCGCGCAGACCCCGACGCAGGCGCTGGCGCTCGAGTCCGGTTCGAGCGCGCCCGTGGTCACGGCCGCACTCGCCGCCACCGACGTCGACGACGCGACCGACCGGATCGTCTACGAACTCCTCGGCCCGCCGAGCCTCGGCGACCTGCGGCTCGACGGCACCGCGCTGGCGGTCGGCGGCCGCTTCACGCAGGCCGACGTCGACCTCGGGCGCGTGACCTTCGCCGCCCGCGAGGCCGGCACGGCGAACGTGTCGCTGCGGCTGGCCGATGCCGGCGGCGCGGTGGCGGGGTCCACCACGCTCGCGATCGAGGTGCGTGCGCCCGCGGCCCCGGCGATGCCCGAGGCCGACGCCCCGGTCGCCGCGCCGGCCGCGGCCGCGGCCGCTCCCGAACCGGAACCGGAACCCGCACCGGCAGCTCGCTCCGCCGCCGCGCAGGCCGTGTTCGTCACGTCCCGCGCGAGCGCGTCGTTCGCGAGCCTGTCGTCCGTGACTCAGGCCGACGGCGCAGGCACGAGCCCGTCGGTCGCGCAGGTCGCCCAGTCCGCCACGGCCGCCGCGGCGGATGGGGCCGACGTCGCCCCGGGCTCGTCCGCACCGACCGCGCCCGGTGCGCCGGCCAACGTGGTGGTGCGCGTCGGCACCGGCGGCACGGGCGCCGTCGCGGCTGCATCCGCACCGACCGTCGCGCCCGTCGGGGCGGGCACGGGCGGCGGCACGGCCGGCGGCTCCCAGGGCGCCGCGCAGACATCCGGCGGGATCCAGCAGGGCGCCGCGTTCGTGATGGCGTCCGCCGCCGGCAGCGCGGGCGGCTCCGGGGCCGGCGCGCAGCTCGCCTGGCACGACGCCCGCGCGGGCGGGGCGCCCGATGCGGCGGGGTCCGGCTCGCACACCGGCTCGCCCGGCGGCGGCGCGGGCGGTGGG
>RPRK01000175.1 GCA_003818495.1 Burkholderiales bacterium | reverse complement strand
GACAGTCCGATCTCCAGGGGCACGTCGGTGCCGTCGCGGCGCCGGCCCCGCAGGTCGCGCCCGGGGCTCATCGGTCGGCGGTCCGGGGCACGCGGCGAATCGGTACGCGGCGAATCGGCGCGCAGTGCCGCGTGCACGTCGCCGGCCGCGTCCGGCAGCAGCACGTCGATGCCGGTGCCGATCAGTTCGTCGGGCCCATAGCCGAACAGCCGCTCGGCCTGCGGGTTGGCGAGCACGATCCGCCCGTCGGGGTCGGACATCAGCAGACCGACGGGCGAGGCTTCCACGACGTCGCGGAACCGTCGGTCGCTGTCGCGCATCGCCTGCTCCGCGTCCCGTCGTGCCTCGACCTCCGCCGACAGGCGCCTGGCCTCGTCGAGCGCCCGCGTCCGTGTCTTCGCTTCGCTGCGCAGGTACAGGCCGAGCACCAGCACCGTCAGCGCGCCGACCGCGGCGACCAGGGCAGGGCGCTGGCTTCGCGCAGCCTCCTCGAACGCACCGGAGCCGGCCAGGCGCAGCGTCCAGCGCCGGCCCGGCAGCTCCAGGACGCGCTCGCCCCGCAGCGCTGCGCCGGCCCCGGACGCGCTCGCATGCAGCAGGGTGCCCGGCGGCCCCGCGTCCGCGTCGAAGAGCTCGAAGGCGATGCCGGGCGGATCGGGCGGCAGCAGCCCACGCATCAGCTCGTCGATGCGCATCGGACTGTAGACCCAGCCGAGCAGCGTGCCGCGCGGCCGCGCGTCCGCGTCCGCGTCCGACGGTCTGGCGCTCGGCGCGCGGTAGACCGCCTGGTAGAGGAGCACGCCGGGACGGCTCGTCCCGCTTCCCTCGTCCTGCAGCAGCAGGACCGGTCCGCTCAGCGCCGGTCGGCCGGACTCCCCGGCGAGGGTGAGCGCAGCGCGTCGGACCCCCTCCGTGGCCATGTCGACACCGATCGCCCGCAGGTTGCGCGGATCCTCGATCGGCTCGAGCAGTTCGATGGTCGCGGTCGGACCGATCGACCGCGCGAAACCCATCGCCGCGATGCCGGGCCCGGATTCCAGGGGGCGCAGCGCGTCCACGAACCGACGCCATTCGTCCCGCTCGACCTGCTCGGAGGCATCGAAGAGGGCGGCCGCGGCGCGCAGTGCGAACTCGCTGCGGTCGATCCGGGCGATGATCGCCGCGGCCAGCCCGTCGCCGGCGGCATCGAACCGCAGTTCGGCCTCGTGCCGGTCGCGATCGACGGCGATCCGCCAGCTGAGGACGGCCAGGCCCAGCGCCACGGCCATCACGAGCCATCCCGCCGTCTCGTGCCGTCTTGCTTCCGATGCCATCGATCGTGTCGCCTCGCGGCGCACGGGCAGGCAAGCGGCGTGCCCGTGGTGGGCGGTCAGCCGCCGGAAACGATCGGTCCGCCCGCCCCCGCGCTGGCGCGCACGAAGGCGACGATCTCGCGCGCGACCTCCTCGCCGGCGTCTTCCTGCAGGAAATGACCGGCGCCTCGGATCCTCCGGTGGGGCCGGCCCCGAGCGCCGGGCACCTGTGCCTGCCAGAGCCGCTCACCGCCCCGCGTGATCGGATCGCCGCTCGAGAACAGGGTCAGGAAGGGCTTGTCCCAGGCGCGGAACACCGACCAGGCCCGCTCGTTGGCCGCCCGCTCCGGATCGTCGGGCGTGTTCGGCACGAAGCCCGGCATCAGGCGTGCGCCGACCCGATGGCGCGCGCTCGGGAACGGCGCGTCGTAGGCCGCGCGCTCGCGCGCGCCCAGGCCCCGCACGCAGCCTGCCGCGACGATCCGGCCGATCGGGAACCACGGACTCCAGCGGGCGAACGCGCGCCACAGCGCGAAGGCGCGAGGCATCGGCTGCGCGCCCGTCGGCAGCCCGCCGTTGGCCAGGACGATCCGGTCGAAACGCTCCGGCGCCTCGGCCGCCATGCGCAGGCCGATCAGCGAGCCCCAGTCCTGACAGAACAGCGTCACGCCGCGCAGATCCTCGGCCTCGAGCCAGGCCGACATCCAGCGCACCTGACTCGCGTACGAATAGGCCTCGGCGCGCACCGGCTTGTCGGAGCGGCCGAAGCCGACCAGGTCCGGGGCCACGGCGCGCAGGCCCGCGTCCACCAGCACCGGGATCATCTTCCGATAGAGGTACGACCAGGTCGGCTCGCCGTGCATCAGCAGCACCACCGGCGCATCGCGCGGCCCCGCGTCGACGCAGGCGATGCGCAGGCCCTCGACCTCCACGTAGCGCGGCGGATAGGGGAAGCCGGGCAGATCGTCGAAGCGCGCTTCGGGCGTCCGGAGGATGTCCGTGCGAAGGGTCACGGGCGGACTCCGAGCGGTCCGCGGCGCGGCGCGCGATGCGTCCGGGCGGACATCATCGCCGCGACACCGCGATGTCGCGGGTGCCGGCCGGCATGCTGACGAGATCGCCGTCCCGACCCACCCGGATCGGGCCGCTCCAGATCCGCGGCGCGTCGCCCAGGAACGTGCCTTCGAGCGCGGTCAGCGGCAGCGGCGGCACGATGTGATTGAGCAGCAGGTAGCCGACCCGCGCATCCCGGGCGGTCTCGGCCGCTTGCTCGGGCGTGGCGTGGTAGTCGACGATGTCGGCGAAGAGCCGGACCAGGTTCTCCCGTCCGGCCGTCGCCGCCGCGCGGGCGAGCACCGCCAGCAGCGGCCTCGACAGCGCGTCGTGCACCAGCAGGTCCACGCCCTCGGCCTCGCGCCGCACCGCCTCCGACTGGCGCGTGTCGCCGCTCAGCACCACGGTCCGGTCGCGATACCGGATGCGGTAGCCGAGCGCCGGATGCACCGGCTCGTGGTCGACCGCGAAGGCCACCACCTCGAGATCTCCGTCGGCGATCACCACTGCCCGGCCGTCGGGGCCGAGCACGATCGGCCGTGGCGTGCCGCCCGCGCCGCCCGGCGGGACGATCGCCGCGCCATGATGCGCGACCCGGTAGCCTCGATCGGCGGCGTAGACCTGTGCCAGCCCGTCGACGACCGCCTCGACGCCCGTCGGCCCGTGCACCGGGACGGGCGTCGCGCGGCCGCCTCCGACCCAGCGCTGCAGCATCAGCTCGCCGAGGCCGTCGAGATGGTCCGAGTGCAGGTGGGTGAGCAGCACCGCGTCGACGCGGCCCGCCTCGAACCCCAGCTGCGTCAGCCCGCGCAGCGCGCCGTTGCCCGCATCGACGACCAGCAGCCGCCGGCCGGCCAGGACCATCGTGCACGGGCCGCCGCGCAGCGGATCGGGGAACGGCGAGCCCGCGCCGCAGAGCCCGACGTGCAGCCCGTCCGGCAATGCGCCGACGGCGTCCGCCGACAGTCGGGCGAGGGCGGTGCGCTCGACGAGGGCGACGGCGATCGGCCCGCGCAGCAGCCATGCGACCGCCGCCGCCACCGCGACCGCCGCCATGGCCGCTGCGCCGGCGAGGCGGAGCGCCCGCCGATTCAAGGGCGCCCCCGCGTGCGCGAGGCGAGCCGTCCGCGCCGCCGGCGCTGGACGATCCACGCCGTGGTGCCGAGGCCGAGGCCGAGCAGGACGGCGAGCGCCACGCCGCCGTAGGCCGGCAGCCAGTAGTTGTAGAGGCTGTTGATCGTGACCTGCCGCGGCGCGTTGAAGTCGGCCGGCATGGGCAGCACGTGGTGCTCGCGCGCCCAGGCGTCGTAGGCGACGCGCATCGAGGCGAAGGCCTCGGGCATGCGCGCCGCGAGGTCGGCGGTCTCGCCCGGGTCGGTGCGCAGGTCGTACAGCCGCCATTGACCGTCGCCCAGCGGCGGCAGCGAGCGCGCGAGCTTGAGGTCCCCGCGATAGAGCGCCTCGTCGCCCGACAGCTCGTAGCCCAGGGTGTCGTCCGGGCCGCGGATCGCGCGGGTCGGCTCGCGCAGCGCCGGCAGCAGGCTGCGCCCGGAGATCGGCTCGATCGGACTGCCGTCGCGCTGCGGGCCCGGCATCGCGACGCCGGCGAGCTCGAGCAGCGTCGGCGCGAGGTCGGTCACGTGCGTCAGCCCGTGGTGCAGCGCGCCGGCGGGCGCGCCGGGCACGCCCGCCACGATCAGCGGCACCCGGGTGCCGCCCTCGCCGCCGACGAACTTGTAGCCGGCCAGCGGCGCCGCCGCCGCGCTCGCCCAGCCCGGCCCGATGATCGCGTAGGCGCCCTCGGCGCCCAGCCGGTCGATCGACTGGGAGTACTGCGTCCAGAGCCACGGCTGCGCGGTCGCGTAGTCCGAGCCCTCGGGACCGTTGTCCGACAGGAAGACGAACACGGTGTCCTCGTACTGGCCGCGGGCCTTCAGGTAGTCGACGAGGCGGCCGACGTGATGGTCCATCGCTTCGGCCATCGCCGCGTAGACCTCCATGCTGCGCGCCTGGTGGCGGCGCTCCGTCTCGGACAGGGCGTCCCACGTCCGGTGGGTGGACATCCGCGCCATCGGCACATCGGGCGGGATCACGCCGAGCGTCGCGGCGCGATCGCGGCGGGCGCGCCGCAGCGCCTCCCAGCCGGCGTCGTAGCGCCCGGCCTGCCGGACCACGAACTCGCGCGGCGCCTGCAGCGGCGCATGGTTGGCCTGGAAGCCGATCAGCCCGAAGAAGGGCCGATCGCTGGCGGCGTCGGACTCGAGGTACCCGATCATCCGGTCGACGAACCACTCCGACGAGTAGAACCGCTCGGGCATCACGGCCGGTCGACCGTCCTCGAACCACTGCACGGCCGCCGAGTGGGGCAGGTAGCGCTGCGTCGGCACCCAGTTGTCCGAGCCGGTGTCGCCCTGCACGATCGAGCGATCGAAGCCACGGCGAGGGGGCAGGTTGTGCGGCTCGGTACCGACGTTCCACTTGCCCGACACGTAGGTGCGGTAGCCGGCCTCCTGCAGCAGCGTCGGCACCGTGACCACGTTCGTGTCGAGCGAGCCGAGGTAGCCGCGGCGGCCCATGTGCGCGCGCGGCATCGACTCGATCAGGTTGCCGATGCCCGCCCGGTGGTGTTCCACGCCGGTCAGGAGCATCGCCCGGGTGGGGGCGCACGAGGCGGCGACGTGGAAGTTCGTGAAGCGGGTGCCCCGGGCGGCGAGCGCATCGAGGCGGGGGGTCGGGATCTCTCCGCCGAAGGCGCCGACGTCGGTGAATCCCCAGTCGTCGGCGACGAGCAGGACGATGTTCGGGCGTGCCCGGGCCGTCCGCGGGGCGTCGGCAGGCCCCGACGCGCCCACCTGCGACGCGAATGCGGGCGGGCCCGTCGGGACGAGGACTCCGAGGACGGTCAGGGCGCCGAGGACGAGGAGCACGAGGGCGCGGCGGGACATGCCCCCCCCGCGTCGGAGCCGCCGGGCGGTCATGGCCGCTCTGCCGGCGGGGCGCCGGCTTCGAGTGCGTCGGCGACTGCCCAGATCCGGTCCTGCCCCCAGACAGCGGTCGCGCCCACCGCGAAGGCGGGCACGCCCCACAGGCCCCGCTCGAACAGCGCGACCCGGTTGCGCTCGGCCTCGGGTCGCCAGTCGTCGTCCTCGAGCGCGTCGCGACAGTCGGACCACGCCAGACCGGCACGCTCCGCGATCGTCCGCAGGCCGCGGTCCGACCCCGCGTCGATCCCCTCGGCCCAGGTGCCGCGCATGAACGACAGCAGGAACGCCTCGCCCAGCCCCGCCCGTTCGGCGTGGTGCATCACCGCCAGGCCCCGCTCGACCGGCCTGCCCACCGGGTCGACCAGTCGGCCGAACGGGATGCCGCGGACGTGGGCCTCGCGCGCCGCGTCGGCGGCGATGTAGGCCCGCTTGATCCGCGGCACCGGCAGGCCGCGCATCACCATCGGCAACAGGCCGCGCAGCCGCAGCGGTACGCCTGCCCGCTTGGCGAGCTGCACGATCCGTGGTGCGGCGATCGCCGAGTAGGGGCTCCGCAACGAGAACCAGAACTCGATCGGACCGGGGTGGCGCGCGATCAGCGTGCCCTCGCGGTCGACGTCGGGCACCAGCGGCAGTCCGCCCTGGCCGGGGCGCGCCACGCCCAGATCCTGCAGGCGCCGCTCGAGGTGCGGCAGGCGGTCGAGGCCCCAGTACCACTCGCCGTCGAGGTGGAAGGTCGCGCCGAGGTAGTGCCCCAGGCGCCGTCGCAGCGCCGCCGATGCGGCGAGGTGGGCGGCGACGTCGGGGGCTTCGCCTCGTCGGCGGGGCGCGTCGATGTCATCGTCCCGGGCGCCCGGCGCGTCCTGCGGCGAGCCGGCCGCGGCCCAGGCGGTGCGAGTCAGGTCGGCGGCCGTGGCGACGAAGGTCCCCGCCTCGATCGCTGCGACCAGGCGCGCGGTCGCCTCGCCGAGGGCGGCGGCCGGCGGTTGCCTGCCCGGGTCCGCGAAGTCGAGTCCGTGACGTCGGGCGAGCAGCGCCGCATCGCGACGCGACCAGGCCACCAGGCGCTCCCGCTCGGGCGCGGCGTCCGCGTCCGGTGCCCCGACCACGTGAGGAACGATCTCGACGGCAAAGCACCGCGCGAGCTCGGGCAACAGGCACGCCGCCAGCACCGAGTACGGATCGTCGGGCTGATGGAAGTAGTGGATGCGATGCGGCCCGCCGCGCGCCCGGCGAGCCCGCTCGGCGCGCGCGCGCCGGCGCATCAGCCGCTCTCGGGAGAGCAGCCATGCGGAGATCGGCGGCGACAGCAGGCCCTTCAGCGACATGGCGGCTCCGTGCCGGCGGTGGCCGGTCGCCCCGGCGGCGTGTTCGGGCATGATTCCGGATCATCGCGCATCATGCGCGCGCCCGTCCGGCGCGCGCCGACCGGAGAACGACGAGCGTGACACGGCATCCGAAACGCAGCCCCGCCGCCCAGGGCGCGACGTCCCCGCGCCCGGCGGGCACGGCGCGTCGCGCCGCCCTCGGCGACGCGGCGCGCCTCGGGCCCGACGACTGGCTCGACGCGGCCCATGCGGCCGTGGTGGCCGGCGGCTTCGAGAACGTGCGGGTGCTCTCGCTCGCCCAGACGCTCGGGATCACCCGCGGCAGCTTCTACTGGCATTTCGCAGACCATGCCGAGCTGGTGGCCGCACTCATCGATCGCTGGCGTCGCAGGGAGCTCGAGGCCGACCAGGCACTCGCGGCGGCCGGTGGCGCGGATCCGGTGGACGATCTGCTCGCGCTGCTCGACGCGGCGCTCGACCGTGGCGGCGCGGACATGGCCAACCTGCGCTTCGAGCTCGCCCTGCGGGCGCTCGGCCGTCAGGATCCGGCGGTCGCCGGCATGCTCGCCGAGGTCGACGCGGTCCGTCTGCGCCTGATCGCCGCGAAGTTCCAGCGCGTCACGGCCGAGACCGGCGTCGCCCGGGACCTCGCCGCGCTGCTGTACGTGGCGGTCGCCGGCGCCCACCAGGCACTCGCGCGGCCCGGCAGCGACGGCGCCATCGCGGCGTACCTGCGCGGCGTGATCGCCGAGCATCTGATCCGAGGACCCGCGCGGGCATCCGCGCTGCGTCGCGACGCTGCGGGCACCCGCGCTCGCACCGGCGCGCGTGGCGCGGTCAGTTGATCCAGTACGTGAAGTCATCGTCCGGTCCTGACGGCTGATCGAGGGTCCGGTCGATCGCCACCGGGAATTCGATGAAGGATCGCCAGGCGGGCGGCGGCATGTCCGCATGGTGGGTCCGTATCCGGTTCCCGAGCCGCTCGACCTGTTCCGGGCGCGCCTGCGACAGATCGTTGCGCTCGGTCGGGTCCGAGGCGAGGTCGAAGAGCCAGGTGCGGCGCGGGCGCTCGGAGACGATGAGCTTCCAGTCGCCGTCACGGACCGAGCGCAGGCTGCCGGAGCGCCAGAACAGCGACCTCGACGGTGCCGGCGGCGCGGCGGCGGCCAGCCATGGCAGCAGGTTCACGCCGTCGATCGGCCGGTCCGCGGGCAGAGCCGCCCCGGCGGCGGCCGCTGCGGTGGGCAGCACGTCGATGCCGGAGACCGGCGACTGCAGCCTCGTGCCGGCAGCGATGCGGGCGGGCCAGCGGGCCATGAACGGCACGCGCACGCCGCCTTCGAAGAGCGTCAGCTTCCAGCCGCGGAACGGCCGGTTGAGGTCCGGCAGCCCGATGTAGCCGGGCGCCCCGTTGTCGCTGGTGAAGATCACCAGCGTGTTCTCGTCGAGCCCTTCCTCGCGCAGCGTCTGCAGCACCCGTCCGACGCTGCGGTCTATCGACCGGATCATCGCGCCGTAGACGCGGCGGCGGTGGTCGCCCCGGTCGGGCAGCGCGTCGTAGTCGGCACGGCTCGCCTGCAGGGGCGTGTGCACGCCCCAATGCGCGAGGTACAGGAAGAAGGGCCGGTTGCGGTTGGCGCGGATCGCGGTGACCGCCTCGTCGGTGAACCAGTCGGTGAGGTAGCCGGCCGGCTCGAACCAGTCGCCGGCGTTGTAGCTCGCCGCCCAGCGCATGTTCGGCCACAGGAACCGGTCGATCGGGTCGAAGTCCTGCTTGGAGTTGACCACCGACGGGCTGTGCTCGGGCAGGTAGAGCCCGCTCTCCATGAAGACCGTCTCGGCGAACCCCTGCCGGTTCGGCCTCATGTCGGGGGTGCTCCCCAGATGCCACTTGCCGATGTGCATCGTGTGGTAGCCGCGATCGGCGAGCACCTCGGCGAGGGTCCGCTCGGACGCCGGCATGCCGAGGTCGTTGAACCTCGGCGCGGCCGCCGCGGCCTCGCGATCGATGACGACCGGATGCGGTCGGCCCGGTGCCGCGTAGAGGTCCGCGGCGACCCGCGCCATCGCACCCGGCGTCGGCGTGAACTCGACGCCGAACCGCCAGGGATAGCGGCCCGTCATCAGTCCGGCGCGGGACACGGTGCAGACCGCGCTCACCGCGTAGCCGTGGTCGAAGCGCACCCCCTCGCGAGCCAGGGTGTCGATGTTCGGTGTCGCCGCGCCCCAGTCGGCGTGCCCGCCGCCGTAGGTCGTCACGTCGTTGTAGCCGAGATCGTCTGCGAGGATCACGATGATGTTCGGCGGCCGTGCACTGGCCGGCGCCTCGGCTGTCCCGGGCCCCGCCTGCCAGGGCACCGGCCGGTTCGGCGCGCGCGGATGGAGCAGGTCGGTGAACCAGCCGAGCGAATGGCGCAGGATCAGCAGCCGGTTCGCCCAGCCGAGCACCCCGAGCCCGATGGCCAGTGCCAGCACGCCGGCCAGCCACCTGCTGCGCCGGCTCACCGCACCGCTCCGCCCGCGACCGCGATCATCCGCTGCGCGGTCTCCTCGCCGCAGTTCTGGTTCTGCCCGGTGACGAGCCGACCGTCGACCACGACGTGCCGCGCGAAGACGTCGAGCAGCGCATGGGCGCTCTCGAAGCGTGCCCCGGCCGCGCGCAGCTCGGTCTCCGGATGCTGCGGCGTCGCGCGGATCCCGAGCTGGGCGACCTGCCGGTCGGTGACCGCCGTCAGCCGACGCCCGCGGACCAGCGGCGTGCCATCGACGTCCAGTGCGTGGAGCAGGCCGAGCGGCCCGTGGCAGACGCCGCCGACCACCCTGCCGGCGGCCCAGGCCTCACCGATGCCCCGACCGAGCGCCGTCGAGCCACCGAGATCGTAGGCCGCCCCCCAGCCGCCGGCGAGAAAGATCACGTCGTAGTCGGCGAACGCGACCTCGTCGACGCGCAGCGAGCGTTCGGCGAGACCGAGGGCCTTCGGATCGGCCAGGAAGCGTCGGTCGGAAGACGCGATCACGAACCATCTGAACGATTCCCGGTCGACGGGTATCGGTCCGCCCTGGATGCTCGCGAGATCGACCTGCATGCCCGCGTCGAGGAACGCGTAGTACGGCGCGGTCAGCTCCGAGGCGAACACGCCGGTGGGGCGCCCCTTCGGACCGGGCCTCGCATGGCTGGTGGTGACGATCAGCGCGCGCGCGCCCGGCAGCGCGTGCCGAGGCCCCCGATAGGGCGCGTGCAAGCCGAACGCGCGCAGCAGCGCGGGCAGGCCGACACGCAGGCCGATCGCGGCGACGGCGGCTGCGGCTGCGGCGATGGCGAGGGCGGCGGGGACGATGGCTCAGGTCTCCGGGGACTGACGAGTGCGCGTGTCGGATCCGACGCCTTGCCGTACACCCCTGTATGGGGCCGAACACTAGTGCAGCGCTCGCCGCAGTGTCAACCCGATCCGGCTCCGGCCCGGGCTCCTCGCCCGAACGGCGGCCGGTGTGGACGGGTCGGACGCTGCGGCCGCCTCAGCCGCCTCAGCCGCCTCAGCCGCAGGTTCCGATCCAGCCGCAGGTGCCACAGCGGTCGCACCCGTCGATCTTGGCGAGTGTCGGGTGGTGGCACTCGGGGCACTCCCGTCCGGTGATGCGCGGCGCCTCGGGCCGTGCGGCATGCGAAG
>RPRK01000174.1 GCA_003818495.1 Burkholderiales bacterium | reverse complement strand
AGCCCGAGCCCGAGCCCGAGCCCGAGCCCGAGCCCGAGGGGAGCCGAGACGCTTCCATCGATGCGGCGTCGATCCCCTCCGCCCCGACGGGCGAGTTCGCCCCGGCCGACGCGTCCACCGCCGCGCCCACCGTTCCCGACGCCATCGCACCTTCCGACCCGGCCTCGCCGGCGCCGGCCCATCCCCGTACCGCCATCGACTTCCAGCCCGACCCATGAGCGAGCATCCCGAGTCCAACGAACCCGCCGTGCCCGGCAGCCCTGCGGTCGAGGGCGCGCCGTCGCCGCGTCCGCGACGACGCGGTCGTCGCGGCACCGGCGGTGCGGGTGTCCAGGCCGCCGATGCCGGTGCGGCCGCGGACGGGAGCGCAGAGGCGTCCGACGCGCCCCCCGCGGAGCGTGCGCCGCGTCCCCCGAGGGCACCGCGCGCCCCGCGAGCCGATCGGCCGCCGCGCGAGCGCGGGCCCCGCGTGGACGTCGAAGGCGCCGCCGATGGCGGGGCTGTCGCCGCAGGCGAGGCCGGGCCCGATCGCCCGTCCGCGGGTGACGGCAGCGAGGCTGCGGCGGACGGCGCCCCTGCGGGCGTGGCCGCAGGCGACGGCGACGGTCGCGCGAGGGGGCCGAGGGGCCCGCGCGCTCGACCCAACCGGCGCCGAGGCGGACGCGGTGGGCGCGACGACGAGGCGTCGCCGGTCGAAGGGCGCCCGCAGGGTGGATCCGGCGGGCAGGCGGGCAGCCCCGATCCCGATCAGGCGATCCCGGTGTACTCGCGCCAGGCCCGCATCGGCGTGGACGCGAACGACCCGCGCCGGCGCAACGCCGGCCGAGGTGCCCCG
This sequence comes from Burkholderiales bacterium, assembly GCA_003818495.1. Taxonomy (GTDB): domain Bacteria; phylum Pseudomonadota; class Gammaproteobacteria; order Burkholderiales; family Burkholderiaceae_E; genus UBA4615. The sequence goes on along the minus strand of RPRK01000174.1, from coordinate 9,549 downwards.
CGCGGTGCGGCGCCCCTGCCGCCCGACGACGATGCGCCCAAGCTGCACAAGCTGCTGGCCGACGCCGGCATCGGTTCCCGTCGCGAGATGGAAGAGCTGATCGTCGCCGGTCGCGTATCGGTCAACGGTCAGCCGGCCCACGTCGGTCAGCGCATCGGTCCGAACGACCAGATCCGCGTCAATGGCCGCCCGCTCAACCGCCGTGCGCAGCGTCAGCAGCTGCCGCAGGCGCCCAAGGTGCTGCTCTACCACAAGCCGCCCGGCGAGATCTGCAGTCGGGACGACCCGGGTCAGCGCTCCACCGTGTTCGAGCGGCTGCCACGGCTCAAGGGCGCGCGCTGGGTCGCGGTGGGCCGACTCGACTTCAACACCGAGGGGCTGCTGGTCTTCACGACCTCGGGCGAGATCGCCAACAAGCTGATGCATCCTCGCTACGGCTGGGAGCGCGAGTACGCCGTGCGCATCCTCGGCCGCATCGAGGACGAGACGCGCGCCAAGCTGCTGTCCGGCGTGCAGCTGGAGGACGGCCCGGCGGCCTTCTCCGCGATCGAGGACGTCGGCGGGGATGGTGCGAACCATTGGTACCGCGTCGTGATCTCGGAGGGGCGCAACCGCGAGGTCCGCCGGATCTTCGAGGCGATCGGCCTCACCGTGTCCCGGCTGGTACGGATCCGCTTCGGGCCGATCGGACTGCCCCGCGGTCTGGCCCGGGGGCGCTGGGTGGAACTCGCCGAGGGCGATGCGGCCGCGCTCGCGGCGCTGCTCAAGCAGGTGGGCAAGGAGCCCGTGGCGGGCGGCCCGCGCAGGCCGGCCGACGACGGCGGGCCGGACGAGGCGCGCGACGACGACGACGATTCGGGCCCGGTCTTCGAGTCCGGGCAGCCGGTGACCGATGCGCCCGAGGCTCGGGCGTCCGAGGACGAAGATCGCCAGCCGATCGCCGCCGCCGATGCGCCGCCGCTGCGCAGGGGGCTCGACGACGGCTACGACGACGACGAGGACATCGACGAGGAGGACGATCGACAGCCCGCGTTCCTCTCGGCCGAGGAGCCCCAGCCGCGGGGGCCGAAGGGCATCAACCACGACGACGACGAGTGGCAGCCGGCTTCGGCCGATGCGCATCTGTCGGGCATCACGAAGGCAGTCCGCAAGGCGATTCCGCGGGGTCAGCGATTCGGCGCGGGATCGGGCTTCGGCCAGCCGGGCATGCCCGGGGTGGTCAAGCCGGCCGGAGGTCAGGGGCGGCGCAAGCGTGGCGCCCAGGGCGGGTTCGGCGGCGGCGGTGCGCGGTACGGCGCGGGGGCCGGAGCCGGTGCCGGCGCGGGTACCGGGGCCGGCGGGTTTCCGGCCGGCGGCTTCGGTGGCGCCAAGCCCACGGGTGGCGGGCGCGGGCCGCGTGGCGGCCAGGGGGCCGGCCGGGGAGCGCAGGGCGGCAACCGAGGCGGCCAGGGCGGGCAGGGCGGCCAGGGCGGCCAGGGTCAAGGTGGGGCGCCTCGCGGACCGGGAGGCGGCAACCGCGGACGATCGGGCGGCGGCGGCGGCGGCGGCGGTGGCGGTGGCGGTCGTCGGCGCGGGCCGGCCGGCGCCTGAGCCTCGGGCGTCGCCGGGCCGGAACGGGTCGCCGGGCATGATCCGGGCATGAACCGGGCGGCCCCGCTTTCCGGATCCCTGCGTCGCCTTTCGGGGCCGCGGGACGCTTCCGTGTTCGCGATATGGAACTCCGACGCTTTTTCCGCTATACTTTTCAGGCTAGACACCTCGCGTTGGCGAGCGTGCTCGGATCGAGTGAATGGGCTGGCCAAGCCCATTTTTTTTTCCCGTCTGCCGGTCGCTGAAGTGAGCCCGGGCGGATCGCGGTGGAACCTTATCAAAGGACGTCGTTGGCAGTGGTGGGGCCGGTGCAAGCCGTGATCGAACGGACGGTGAGCGGATTGGGCTACGAGCTGGTCGACGTCGAGCTCGCGGGCCGGGGTCTGCTGCGCGTGACGATCGACCTTCCGGCGTCGGCCTACCTGCCGGATCCGGCGCGCCCCGCCGACGCGATGCCGCCCTCGGTGCGCGTCGAGGACTGCGAGAAGGTCAGCCACCAGCTGTCTCACGTGCTGATGGTCGAGAACATCGACTACGCGCGCCTCGAAGTGTCGTCGCCGGGGCTCGATCGGCCGCTCAAGCGCGCGACGGACTACGAGCGCTTCGAGGGGCTGGAGGTGGCGCTGCGACTGCGCGAGCCGCTGTCGGGCCGGCGCAATTTCGAGGGCGTGCTGGTGCGGGACGACCTCGCGGATCCGGGCGGAGCGGTGCGCTGGGCGCTGGAGCTTCCGGACCCGAAGGCGTCGAAGCCGCGCAAGCCGGGTGCGAAGGTGGGCAAGGTGGCGGCGGCCAAGGAAGCGGCGCGCTTGCAGGCGCTGAAGGCGCTGCGCGACGGAGTGCTGGCGCGCGCTGCGGCAGCGCAGGCTGCGTCGAAAGAGGGTGCGTCGGTAGCCGGTGCATCGGAAGAAGGTGCGTCGGGCCGTGTGCCCGTCGGCATCGCGGAACACGAGACGGCGGCGCCCGCGCAGGACGCGGACGCGGTCGAGACGGTGCGCAGGCTGTCGTTCACGCTCGATGAGGTCGAGCGCGCGCGGCTGGTGCCCAAGGTCAAGTTCTAGGAGGCTTCAGGATGAGCCGGGAAGTGCTGTTGCTGGTCGATGCGTTGGCGCGCGAGAAGAGCGTGGCCCGCGAGGTCGTGTTCGCCGCGCTGGAGAGCGCGCTCGCCTCGGCGACCAAGAAGCGGTTCAAGGAGGAGGTCGACTGCCGCGTGTCGATCGACCGCGAGACCGGCGAGTCCGAGGCCTTCCGCCGCTGGCTGGTGGTGCCCGACGGCGAGATGGAGGATCACGACATCCAGATGATCCTGACCGAGGCGCAGAAGCAGATCCCGGACATCCAGGTCGGCGACTACGTCGAGGAAGAGCTCGAGCCGATCGAGGCCGGACGCATCGGCGCCCAGGCCGCCAAGCAGGTGATCCTGCAGAAGATCCGCGACGCCGAGCGCGAGCAGATCATCAACGACTTCCTGGGCCGCGGCGATTCGCTGCTGTCCGGCACGATCAAGCGGCTCGATCGCGAGGGTGCGGTCATCGAGTCCGGAAAGATCGAGGCCCGCCTGCCGCGCGACCAGATGATCCCGAAGGAGAACCTCCGTGTCGGCGATCGCGTGCGCGGCTGGGTTGCCCGGATCAACCGAGAAGGGCGCGGCCCGCAGCTGATCCTCTCGCGCACCGCGCCCGAGTTCATCATGGAGCTCTTCCGTCTGGAGGTGCCCGAGATCGAGCAGGGGCTGCTGCAGGTCAAGGCCGCGGCCCGCGACGCCGGCGTGCGCGCGAAGATCGCGGTGCACACCACCGACCGCCGCATCGACCCGATCGGCACCTGCGTCGGCGTGCGCGGCTCGCGCGTGCAGGCGGTCACCGGCGAGCTCGCCGGCGAGCGCGTGGACATCGTGCTGTGGTCCGAGGACCCGGCGCAGTTCGTGATCGGCGCGCTCGCGCCGGCGAACGTCTCGTCGATCGTGGTCGACGAGGAGAAGCACTCGATGGACGTGGTGGTCGACGAGGACAACCTCGCGCTGGCGATCGGCACCGGCGGGCGCAACGTGCGCCTCGCATCGGAGCTGACCACCTGGCAGATCAACATCATGACCGCCGAGGAGAGCGCCGGAAAGCAGGCCAACGAGCGCAACGCGCTGCGTGGCATGTTCATGGCGAAGCTCGACGTGGACGAAGAGGTGGCCGACATCCTGATCGACGAGGGGTTCGCGTCGCTGGACGAGGTGGCCTACGTGCCGCTGAACGAGATGCTCGAGATCGAGGCCTTCGACGAGGACACGGTCAACGAGCTGCGCGACCGAGCGCGCAACGTGCTGCTCACCGAGGCGATCGCCAAGGAAGAGAAGCTCGAAAGCACCACCGAGGATCTGTTGAGCCTCGAGGGCATGGACCGCGACCTGGCCGCGAAGCTGGCCGATTCGAACATCCATACCCGTGACGAACTGGCCGAGCTCGCGGTCGACGAACTCGTCGAGGCCACCGGCCTGGACGAGGAACGTGCGAAGACGCTGATCATGAAGGCGCGCGCGCACTGGTTCGAGAACGAGTCGGCTTGAGCCGGAAGGACCTGAATGTCTAGCACCAACGTGTCCAATTTCGCCGCCGAGCTCAAAGTGCCGGCGGAGGTGCTGCTCGAGCAGCTGCGCGCTGCCGGCGTGGAGAAGCGCTCGGCCGACGACATGCTGACCGAGGCCGACAAGGCGCAGCTGCTGACGGCGTTGCGTCGTGCGCATGGCGCCGACGAGCCGAAGAAGAAGATCACCGTCGTCCGCAAGCAGACCTCCGAGATCAAGCAGGCCGACGCCACCGGGCGGGCCCGCACGATCCAGGTCGAGGTGCGCAAGAAGCGCACGTTCGTGCAGCGCGATGCCGAGGGCGCCGAGGTGCAGGCCGCGCCGCCGGTCGAGGTCTCCGCGCGTGCCCTGTCGCCGGTCGAGGTCGAGCAGCAGCGTCTGCGCGACGAGGAAGAGCGCAAGCAGCGCGAGGCCCTCGAGCGTCAGGAACGCGAGATGGCCGAGATGCGCGAGCGCGAGGAGCGTGCCGAGGCCGAGCGCCAGCGCGCCGAGGAGGCCGCCCGCGAGGCGGCCCTGCGCGAGGAGGAGGCGCGTCGCGAGCAGGCCCGCATCGCCGCGCTGAAGGCCGCCGAGGCCGAGAACGAGGTCGCGTCCGCCCAGAACGACGTCGCCGCGGCGCAGGCCGAGGCCGCAGCGGAGGCCGCGCGCCTCGCGTCGCAGGCCGCCGCCGCGGTCGCCCGCAAGGCACAGGAAGAGGCCGCCACGCAGGTCGCCGCCCGTCGCAAGGCCGAGGACGAGGCCGCCGCCATCAACCGGCTGCTGACCGCCTCCCGCCGTCCGCAACCCAAGCCGGTCGAGGCGCCTCCGCCGCCGATCATCGCCGCCGCCGCACCGGCCCCCGCCGAGGTCAAGCCCTCGGGCACGCTGCACCGCCCGACGGCGCGTCCGGCCGCGGCCCCCGGGTCCGCGCGTCCGGGAACCTCCGCGCCGGCCGCGCCCGGCACGGTCAAGAAGCACGTCAAGTCCGAGAACCTGTCGTCGACCTGGCAGGACGACGCCGCCAAGCGCCGCGCGATCAAGACCCGCGGCGACAGCAGCGGCGGCGCGGCCGGCTGGCGCGGTCCGCGCGGCGGTCACCGCGGCGGCCGCGGCGACCACCGCGGTCACGACTCGGGCGGCTCGCAGTCCTCCGAGGCGATCGTCCGCGAAGTGCACGTGCCGGAGACGATCACCGTCGCCGACCTCGCGCACAAGATGTCGGTCAAGGCGGCCGAGGTCATCAAGCTGATGATGAAGATGGGCCAGATGGTCACCATCAATCAGCCGCTCGACCAGGAGACTGCGATGATCCTGGTGGAGGAGCTCGGCCACACCGCGATCGCCGCGGCGCTCGACGACCCCGAGGCGCTGCTCGAGCAGACGGCGACCCATACGGACGTCGAGAAGCTGCCGCGTCCGCCGGTCGTCACGATCATGGGTCACGTCGACCACGGCAAGACCTCGCTGCTGGACTACATCCGGCGCGCGAAGGTCGCGGCCGGCGAGGCCGGCGGGATCACGCAGCACATCGGCGCGTACCACGTCGAGACGCCGCGCGGGATCATCACCTTCCTCGACACCCCGGGCCACGAGGCGTTCACCGCCATGCGGGCGCGCGGCGCGAAGGCGACCGACATCGTCATCCTGGTGGTGGCCGCCGACGACGGCGTGATGCCGCAGACGATCGAGGCCATCGCGCACGCGAAGGCCGCGGGCGTGCCGATCGTGGTCGCGATGAACAAGATCGACAAGGCCGAGTCCAACCTCGACCGCGTCAAGCAGGAACTGGTCGCGCAGGAGGTGGTGCCCGAGGACTACGGCGGCGACGTGCCGTTCGTGGGCGTGTCGGCGAAGACCGGCGCGGGCATCGACGAGCTGCTCGAGAACGTGCTGCTGCAGGCCGAGGTGCTCGAGCTGCGCTCGGTGGTCGAGGCGCCCGCCAAGGGCATCGTCATCGAAGCGCGGCTGGACAAGGGCAAGGGCCCGGTCGCGACGGTGCTGGTGCAGTCGGGCACGCTCAAGCGCGGCGACGTCATCCTCGCCGGTTCGGCCTACGGCCGCGTGCGGGCCATGCTCGACGAAGCCGGCAAGGCCATCACCGAAGCGGGTCCGTCGATCCCGGTCGAGGTCCAGGGCCTCTCCGAGGTCCCGTCCGCGGGCGAGGAGGTTCAGGGCATCGCCGACGAGCGCAAGGCACGCGAGATCGCGCTGTTCCGGCAGGGCAAGTTCCGCGACGTCAAGCTGGCCCGTCAGCAGGCCGCCAAGCTCGAGAACATGCTCGACCAGATGGCCGAGGGTGCGACCCAGGCGCTCGCCCTCATCATCAAGGCCGACGTGCAGGGCTCCCAGGAAGCGCTGGCGCAGTCGATGCTCAAGCTCTCGACCGCCGAGGTCCGGGTGCAGATCGTCCACGCGGCGGTCGGCGGCATCACCGAGAGCGACATCAACCTCGCGGTGGCCTCGAAGGCGGTGGTCATCGGCTTCAACGTGCGGGCCGACCAGGCCGCGCGCAAGCTGGCCGAGTCGAACGGCGTCGACATCCGCTACTACAACATCATCTACGACGCGGTCGACGAGGTGAAGGCGGCGATGAGCGGCATGCTCGCGCCGGAGAAGCGCGAGGAGACCATCGGCACGGTCGAGATCCGCAACATCTTCAGCGTCAGCAAGATCGGCAACATCGCCGGCTGCATGGTCACCGACGGCGTCGTGCGGCGCGGCTCCAAGATCCGCCTCCTGCGCGAGTCGGTGGTCATCTGGACCGGCGAGCTGGATTCGCTCAAGCGCTTCAAGGACGACGCGCGCGAGGTCCGCGAGGGCTTCGAGTGCGGCCTGACCCTGAAGAACAACAACGACATCAAGGTCGGCGACCAGCTCGAGGTGTTCGAGGTGAAGGAAGTGGCGCGGACGCTCTGAGCGCCGCGGTGCCAGGCGCGGCCCGCGCGATCGCGGGCCGCCCCCGGCCGGCGGCGCCCGAGTTCACCCGGCACGCACGACGGACGGCAACGGCATGAACAGGCACTCCAAGAGCGGCGGCGACCGCGCGACCCGCGTCGCCGAGCAGATCCACCAGGAGCTCGCGCAGCTGATCGCGCGCGAGGTCAAGGATCCGAGGATCGGCATGGTGACGCTGACCTCGGTCGACATCACCGCCGACTACGCTTACGCGACGGTCCACTTCACGGTGATGCCGAGCGACGACGACACGATCGCGCGCACGCTCGAGGGGCTGCGCCGCAGCGCGGGCTTCATGCGCTCGCAGATGGGGCGGCGGGTGCGCATCCACACCAATCCGCAGCTGCGCTTCGTGCACGACCGCTCGGTCGAGCACGGCGTCGACATGTCGCGGCTGATCGATCAGGCCAATGCGGTCCGCGCGGCCGACGACGGGCTCGATGCGGCGGTGCCGCCGGTCGAGGGCGCGGCCGACGCGCCGCGGGCGGCCGAGTGAACGGTACGCAGCCGCGCGCCGGCGACGTCGCCCCGCGCAGCGGGGCGCCGTCCCGCGCTCGCCGCGCCTGGCAGCGCGTCGACGGCGTGCTGCTGCTCGACAAGCCGCTGGGACCCAGCTCGAACGACGCGCTGCAGCGCGCGCGCCGGGCCTTCTCCGCCGCCAAGGGCGGGCACGGCGGCACGCTCGACCCGATGGCGACGGGGCTGCTGCCGATCGCCTTCGGCGAGGCGACCAAGTTCCTGCACGACCTGCTCGATGCCGACAAGACCTACGAGGCCACCATGTGCCTGGGCGTGTCGACCGACAGCGGCGACGCCGAGGGCGTGACCACCGCCGAGCGCGAGGTGACCTGCGACGACGCCGCGATCGCCGCTGCGTGCGCGGCCTTCGGCGGCGAGATCGCGCAGGTGCCGCCGATGCACTCGGCGCTCAAGCGCGACGGGCGCCCGCTCTACGCCTACGCCCGGGCGGGCGTGACGCTCGAGCGCGACGCCCGGACGGTGACGGTGCACGAGATCGCGCTGCTCGGCGTCGATCGCAGCGACCCCGCGCGGCCGCTCGCGACCTTCCGCGCCCGCGTCTCGAAGGGTACCTACATCCGCACGCTCGCCCAGGACATCGGCGAGCGGCTCGGCTGCGGCGCGCACCTCGTGGCGCTGCGGCGCACGCGGGTCGGCGGGCTGGACATCGCGCAGGCGGTGGGCTTCGATGCACTGGAGGCGGCCGATGCGGCCGCCCGCACGGCCTGGCTGGCGCCTCTGGACACGCTCGTCGCCGGCCTGCCGCGCGTCGGGCTGGACGAGACGCTGGCCGACCGATTCATCAAGGGGCAACGGATCGTGCTGGATCATGCCGACCGTGCCCCGTTGTCGCGTGCGCCCGCGGGGCCGGTGCGCGTCTACCGTGGCGATCGCCTGCTGGGCATCGCCGATTTCGTACCGCCCGGTCTGCTCGCGCCCCAGCGCGTGCTGGCCACCGTGCCCCGCGACCGACCGAACACATAGAGCATCAGGACTCCTCCCATGCAAGCCATCCGCAACATCGCGATCATCGCCCACGTCGACCACGGCAAGACCACGCTGGTCGATCAGCTGCTCCGCCAGTCCGGCACCTTCCGCGCCCACCAGGCGATGACCGAGCGGATCATGGACTCGAACGACCTCGAGAAGGAACGTGGCATCACGATCCTCGCCAAGAACTGCGCGATCGAGGTCGACGGCACCCGCATCAACATCGTCGACACCCCCGGGCACGCCGACTTCGGCGGCGAGGTCGAGCGCGCGCTGTCGATGGTCGACTGCGTGCTGCTGGTGGTCGACGCGGTCGACGGCCCGATGCCGCAGACCCGCTTCGTGACGCGCAAGGCGCTGGCCCTCGGCCTCAAGCCGATCCTGGTGGTGAACAAGATCGACCGCCCCGGCTCGCGCCCGCACTGGGTGATCGACCAGGTCTTCGAGCTGTTCGACAAGCTCGGCGCCACCGCCGAGCAGATGGACTTCCCGATCGTCTACTGCTCCGCGCTCGCCGGATTCGCGGTCAACGAGATCGAGGAGATGGAGGCGCTGCCGCGCAGCGAGACCGGCATGCCGCAGGGCACGATGCGCGCTCTGTACGACGCCATCCTCAAGCACGTGCCGCAGCGGGCGGACGACGTCGAGGGCCCGCTGCAGATGCAGATCCTGTCGATCGACTGGAGCAGCTACGTCGGCCGGATCGGCGTGGGCCGGATCAACCGCGGGCGGGTCACCGCCGGCATGCAGGTGCAGACGCTGCTCGGTCCGGACGCCAAGCCGGTGATGAGCAAGGTCAACCAGGTGCTGCGCTACAAGGGCCTCGAGCGCATCCCGATGGACGGGGCGGAGGCCGGCGACATCGTCGCGGTCACCGGCGTCGACGGGCTCGACATCGGCGCGACCATCTGCTCGATGGATGCGCCGGACGCGCTGCCGCTGCT
>RPRK01000173.1 GCA_003818495.1 Burkholderiales bacterium | reverse complement strand
GCCGTGCTGCCGGGTGCCTCGGAGGAGGCGCTGGCGGTGATCACGGAACGGCTGCGCGAAGGCGTCGAAGGGCTGCGGCTGGCGCTCGCCGGCCGGGTCTGGACGCTGTCGTGCACGATCGGCGCGGCGGCCGTGCCGCCGGGCGTGCGCTCCTGCGGGCTCGAGGGCCTGGTGCGCGCGGCGGACACCGAGCTGCACCGCGCACGCCGGGCATCGATGGGCCGCCTGGACGGCTGAGAGACCGTCTGCGGCCGCGTCACCCGCGGCGGCCGAGACACCCGCGGCGGGGCTAGGGCGCGCCCCGAACCGGTTCCTGCGCCGGTTCGACCAGATCGCGGTAGGCATGCCAGGTCGCCAGGCCGATCCACGGCACGGTGACGATCAGGCCCGCGAAGAGGGTCGCGAAGCCGACCAGCGTCACCGACACGATCAGCATCGCCCAGATCGCCATCGGCACGAGGTTCCGGCCGAAGGCCTGTGCGCTCGCGAGCATCGCGGTGATGGCGTCGGTGCCCCGGTCGAGCATGAGCGGAATGGCCACGACGGTGAAGGCGAACACCAGCGTCGCGAAGACCGCTCCGACGCCCAGCCAGGCGACGATGAACCCGGTGTTCGCGCCGCGGGCGAGCTCGTCGAGCAGCACGTCCATGCCGGGCATCTTCCGCGGGAAGAAGATCGCGATCACCATCATCGAGGAGCGGGCCCACAGCGCCATCAGCACGCCCATGCCGATGCCGAGGATGGCGATGTTCGACAGGTTGCGCCGCCAGGCGACGGTGGTGGCCGGGAGGTCGCACGGCAGCCCCGCCTCGACCCGGCGCGCGACCTCGTACAGGCCCATCGCCATGAACGGACCGACCAGCAGGAAGCCCGCGGTCAGCGCCATCATCGTGCCCGGCGCCGGGCGCAGCAGCGCGCCGAGCAGCCAGCCCATCGCCGCGAAGCACAGGCCGTAGAACAGGCTGGGCAGCGGACGGCGGCGGAAGTCGCGGGCGCCCTGCGCGAGCCAGCGCAGCGGCGCGCCGGACCCCACCCGCCGGACCGCGGGGAACGGGGCGCGCGCGGTCGCCGGCGCCTGCGCGGCGTCGGGCGTCGCGGCGTCGGGCGGGGCGTCCGGATCGGGAGTCGTCGACGGGCTCATGGGAGCGGTTGGGCAGGCGTTCGCCGGTCGCCGCCGGGCATCGGCGGGTCGGTCGGTCAGTGTAGGCCGCCGTGGCCGCGGCGGACACCGTGCATTGCAGCATCGCGGGCGTGCGGCGTGGCGGCGCCCCGCGGTCGACCCAGGTCGTCACGAGTGTTACGATCGAGACCGGAGACCCGCCATGACCCAGACCGCTTCAGCCGCCCCGTTCGCCCCGCCCGTCGAGCTGCACCGCCGCGGCGGCCGCGGCGGCACCTACGTCTTCGATGCGGCCGAGATGGCCTGGCAGGAGGCCGGCAAGGCGGGCGTCGTGCAGAAGGTGGTCCGGCGCGACGCCGAGCGCGGCCGGTTCCTCGGGCTGATCGGCATGGAGCCGATGGTCCGCTCCGGCCTGCACCAGCACCAGGGCGTGGCCACCAGCTACTTCGTCGACGGCGGGCTCACCGACTACCAGGGCGCGATCCGGACCGGCGAGGTCGGCATCAACCTGAAGGGCGCGACGCACGACGCGATCGCCTACGCGCGCACGCTGTTCGTCGCGCGCCTGCAGGGTCCGGTGACCTATCCGCCGCAGGACGGCCCGCTGCACCAGCTGCACGCGGGCGCGCGCCACGCGATGCTGGTCAACCCGGCGCCCGAGGTCCCGCCCGACATCAACGTCGCGGTCGACGCGCTGATCGCGGCACCGACCGGTCTCGACGGCGTCGAGCGGCGGATGGTGTTCGACTACGCCGGCACCGGCGATGCGCACCGGATGGTGCAGCTGTCGGTCCGGCCGCAGGCGCGCATCCCGAGGCTGCGCGCGAGCGATCACGTCGAGCTGTGGGTGCGCGGCGGTCTGCTCGAGGTCGACGGGCGCATCGCGCACGCCGGCTGCTTCGTGGTGATCGAGCCGGGCGCGGAGTTCAGCCTGGCGAGCCCGTTCGGTGCGCTGCTGCTCGGCTGGGCCGAGGGCGCGCTGCAGTGGGTGGAGCCGCCGTCGGTGACGGCCGAGCTGTTCGGGTTCGACTGAGGCGCAGCGGCCCCGGCGGCGTGACCCGGGCAGCGCGTCGGGACCGTCCCGGCGGGGGCGCTCAGCCCGCGTCGACGTCCTCGATCCCGTCGGCGGCCAGCACCGACGCGGTCATCCGTTCGAGCAGCGCGGTCAGCTGCCGGCGCTCGGTCGCGCTCAGCGTGCCGGTGACCGCCGCCTCGCGCGCCTGCGCCTCGCCGCGCAGCGCACGGTAGAGCTGCCGGCCCGCGGGCGTGAGCGAGGCCAGCGCGCGCCGGCCGTCGTCGGGATCGGGCCGCCGCGCGATGCGGCCGGCCGACTCGAGCGAGGCCAGCGCCCGCGACACGCTCATCTTGTCGAGACCCGTGCGCTGCGCGATCGCGGTGGCCGCCGACCCGGGATGGGCCTGCAGCACCGCGAGCACCCGCCACTCGGACAGTCCGAGCCGGTGGCTGCGTCCGATGCCCTCCTGGAAGGGCCGGGCGGTCAGGTTGACCAGCCGGACCATCGCGAAGAGCAGCGTGCGCTCGTGCGGCGGCGCGTCGCCGCGAACCGCCGCCGGGGTGCGTGCGCGCGTCACGGGCGTGCCTCAGGCCTTGCGGCTGCGGGCGACGACCTCCTCGAACTTGCCGATCAGCCCGGGGTTGATCTGCGCCTTCCAGCGCGCGTACGGGCGGCGGCAGGCGATCTGCCACTGCTCCATCTCGGCCGGCGTCGGAACGGTCACGTCGACGCCGAGCGCGCGCACCGCCTCGACGTCCTTCGCGTAGTAGTCGCGGACCTGGCGGATGTTCTCCTTCGTCGCGTCGATCGCGGCTTCGCGCACGATCTTCTGGTCCTGCGGCGACCACGACTGCCAGATCGGGTTGGCGATCGCGATCAGCAGGATGTCGTTGGAGTAGTTCCACTTGGTCACGAACTTCTGGCCGAGCGTGTGGACCTTGAGCCCGAGGAACAGCTCCATCGGGTTCTCCTGGCCGTCGACCGCGCCCGAGGCCATCGCGGGCTGCGCGTCGGCCCAGCTCATCGCCGTCGGGTTCGCGCCCATGCCGGCCATGATCTCCTGGTACATCGGGCTCGCGACGATCCGCACCTTCAGGCCCTTGAGGTCCTCGGGCTTGCGGATGGCGCGCTTGCTGTTCGACAGCTGGCGGTAGCCGGTCTCGCCCACGGCCAGCGGCTCGGCGCCGGACTTGCGGATGATGTCGAAGAAGTCCTTCTGCACGGCGTCGGACTGCACGACCGCGTCGTAGGCCTTGTGGTCGGGCATCAGGAACGGCAGCGCGAACGCGCCGCATTCGCGGACCGTGCCCGACCAGTTGATCGGCGCGCCGCACAGCACGTCGATGATGCCCTGGCGCATCGCCGCGAATTCGCGGTCCTGCTGGCCCTGCACCAGGCTCGAGCCCGGGTACTGCTTGATGTTGATCCGGCCGTTGGTGCGCTCGCGCACGAAGTTGCCGAAGTTCTCGCCGCACTTGCCCCAGGCGAGCGCGGTGCCGACCACGGTCGACATCTTGTACTCGGGCCGGTAGGCGTTCTGCGCCTTGAGGATCGTCGGGAAGCCCAGCACTGCGCCGCCGGCTGCGCCGGTCTTCAGGATCTCGCGTCGTTTCATCTCTGTGTCTCCTTGGGGGGATCGTCTGCGGAACTCAATAACCGAGCGAGCGCGGCAGCCACAGCGCAAGCTCGGGGAACACGGCCACCAGCAGGGCGGCCACCAGGAACGAGAACACCAGCCAGCCGACCCAGGGGACGGTCTGCTCGATGCGCACGCCGGCGATGCGGCAGGACACCAGCAGGTTCACCGCCATCGGGGGGGTGAACTGGCCGATCGCGACCAGCATGGTCAGCAGCACGCCGAACCACACCGGGTCCCACTGGTACAGCCGCATCAGCGGCAGCAGCAGCGGCAGGAAGATCAGGAAGATCGACACGCCGTCGAGGAACATGCCGACGAACAGCAGCAGCACCGCCAGCAGCGTCAGCGTGAGCGCGCTGCTCCAGCCGAGACCGCGGATCGCCTCGACGAGCGGATCGGCCAGGCCGAGGGTGGAGACCGCGTACGCGAAGATCGCCGCGAGGCCCAGCACCAGCATGATCACCGCCGAGATCTCGGTGGCCTCGCGGAAGGTGTCCCACAGGTCGCGCAGGCCCATCGTGCGGTGGATGACGATGCCGACGAACAGCCCGTAGACCACCGCGACCACCGCGGCCTCGGTCGGCGTGAACCAGCCGGCGCGCATGCCGCCGAGGATCAGCACGGGCGCGGCCAGCCCCCACGACGCCTCGCGCAGGCTCTTCCAGAACGGCGGGCGCGGCAGCTCGCGCTCGGCCGCCCCCAGGCCGTGCCGGCGCGACAGCCACACCGCCGGGATGATCAGCGCCAGGCCGGCCAGGATGCCGGGGAACATGCCCGCGGCGAACAGCGCCGGCACCGAGGCGCCCGGCACGATCACGCTGTAGACGATGAACGCGATGGACGGCGGGATCAGCACGTCGGTGGCCGCCGCCGCGCCGACGACCGAGGCCGAGAAGGGCGCGGGGTATCCGGCGCGCGCCATCGCCGCGATCATCACGCCGCCGACCGCGGCGGCGTTCGCCGGGCCCGAGCCCGAGATGCCGCCGAGCACCATCGCGACGAGGATCGCGACCACCGGCAGCATGCCCGGGCCGCGGCCGGTGCAGGCGATCGCGAAGTCGACCATCCGGCGGGCGACGCCCGAGCGGTCGAAGATCGAGCCGACCAGCACGAACATCGGCAGCGCGAGCAGCGGGTACTTGGCGATGCCGGCGTGGAAGTTCTGCGGCGCGGCGAGCGTGCCCCAGAGCATGGTGTCCGGGTTCTCGAGCACGATCGCGACCATGCCGCCCACGCCGAGCGCCACGCCGATGGGCACGCCCAGGAACATCAGCCCGAAGAAGGCGACGAAGAGGATCAGGCCGATCATCGGTCGCCCCGGCTCGCGTCGACGCGGGCCTGCGCGCGGTCGAGGTCGGCCGCGTGCGCGCCGCCGGTCAGCGGCGAGCCCGCGGTCTCGGGGCCCGCACCCGGCAGCATCAGCCCGCGACGCACCTTGCCCGCGACGCCTGCGGCGCGGATCGCGAGGATCAGGCACATCGCCGGCACCCAGACCGTGAACCACCAGCGCGGCAGGCCGAGCGCCATGGTGGTCTCCTCGTAGCGGTACTCGTCCCAGACCACGCGTGCCGACAGCACGCCCAGCACGACGAAGAACACGCAGGTCACCGCCGCCGACAGCAGCGCGAGCCGCTTGCGCCGGCCGGCGCTGCCGGTCTCGTAGAAGTACTCGATGCGCACGTGCCGATCGCGCGCGGCGGCCGCGCACGCGCCGGCCACGGTCATGATGACCATCAGCGAGATCGAGACCTCCTCGGTCGCCGCGAAGCTCTCGTCGGTGAAGTAGCGGATGACGACGTTGATCAGCGTCAGCAGCACGAGGACGACCATGCACGCGACCGCGATCACCTCCTCGATCAGCACCGGTGCGCGGTTCGCGGGCTTGGGGCCGGGCTCGGTGCTGGACGACATCGGGGGGAACGGGACAGGCTCGAGGCGGGCCGGAACTGTAACACCCGTTACCAGCGCCGCGCCAGCCGCGGTCATGCTGCGCTGCGCTATGATCCGGCGCGATGAACCCGTTCGCGAAGGCGCTCGCGGTCGCGGTGCCGGCGGGAGCGCTGCTGGCCGCGATGAACGCGCCGCTGCCCTGGACGATCGGCCCCCTGCTCGGCTGCGCGATCGCCAACCTCGCCGGCGCCGGCATGTCGACGCCGGTCGCCGCGCGCAACTTCGGTCAGTGGATGATCGGCAGCGTCCTCGGGCTGTACTTCGCGCCCGCGGTCGTCGAGCGCGTGGTGACCTTCGCGCCGTGGATCCTGCTCGGCATCGGGTGGGCGATCTGCCTCGGCCTGATGTTCGCGTGGACGCTGCGCCGATTCGCCGGCGCGTCGCGCGCGACCGCGTTCTACGCGGGTGCCGTCGGCGGCGCCACCGAGATGTCCGTGCAGGGCGAGCGCGCCGGGGGGCGCGTCGACCAGATCGCGGCGACGCACAGCCTGCGGATCATGATCGTCGTGATCACGCTGCCGATGGCCTATCGACTGCTCGGGCTGCACGGCACCGATCCGTACGAGATGCCCGCGCGCGTCGTCCACTGGGACGGGCTCGCGATGCTGGTGGCCGCGACCGTGGCCATGGCGCTCGCGTGGCGCGCGGTCTCCTGGCCGAACGCGTGGCTGCTCGGGCCGCTCGCGGTGACGCTCGGCCTGACCGCGACCGGGCACGAGTGGAGCGCGCTGCCGCAGTGGCTGGTGGTCGCCGGGCAGGTCGCGATCGGCGCCTCGCTCGGCTGCCGCTTCACGCCGGCGTTCTTCGCGCAGGCGCCGCGCTTCGTCGCGGTGGTCATCGCCATGACCTTCGCCGGGATCGCCGCGTCCGCCTGCTTCGCGGTGATGCTCGCGCACCTCGCGGGCGTGCCGGTGGCGACGATGGTGCTCGCGACCTCGCCCGGCGGCGTCGCCGAGATGGCGCTGACGGCGAAGACGCTGCAGCTCGGCGTGCCGGTGGTGACCGCGTTCCATGTCACGCGGTCGGTGACGATGATGACGGCGCTCGGGGTCGTGTACCGTCTGCTCGGACGGGTCAGGGGATGGCCCCGTGGGGAGACGACCGGATGACGACCGTGGATGACGCACAGGCGATGCTCGCCGAACTCTTCGCCCCGTGGGTGCAGGACCTCGGCCTTCGGGTGACCGCGGTCGCGGCGGGCGAGGTGAGCCTGCTGCTGCCGTTCGATGCGCGCCTCGCGCGCGTGGGCGGCACGGTGTGCGGCCAGGCGATGATGGCCGCGGCCGACACCGCGATGGTGCTGGCCGTGGCCTCGCAGCTCGGCGGGTTCAGGCCGATGACGACGGTGAGCCTGACCCAGAGCTTCATGCGGCCCGTCTCGGGCACCGACCTGACGGTGGTCGCGCGCGTGCTCAAGCCGGGGCGCACGCTGATGTTCGGCGAGATCGAGCTGGCCGGGCCGGACGGCCGGCTCGCGGCCCACGCGACCACGACCTACGCGCTGGTCTGAGGGGTCGGCCCTCCGGCGCCGTGCCTCAGGTTCCGGAGCGGCGCTTGCCGGCGGCCTTGCGTGCGGGGGGCGTGTCCGCGGCCGAGGTTCGGGCCGGCCTCTTCGTCCCGGATGTCGCGGACGTCGCGGTGGTCGGTGCGGATCCGGCGGCCTTGCGGCCCTTGGCCGCGGCGCGGGGCCCCGCGGCCTTTGCCGCACCCGCGCGGGTGCGGGTCGGCGCCGGCGTCGCCACGCGCTTCGACCCGGCGGCCTTCTTCGCCCGTGGCGCCGTGCCCGCAGCGGTCGCGGCCGGCGCCGTGCGCGCGGCGCGCTTGCGGGTCGGGGCGGCTGCGCGGCGCGCCCGCGCCGCCGCGGCCCCGCCCCCGCCCGCTGCGGCGGTGCCCGCCGTGCCACCCGCGCCCGCCCGCTGCCGCGCGGCGCGCCGCATCGTCTCGGCTCCGGCCTGGGCGGCTGCCGCCGCCCGCACGGCGATCGGCTGCAGCCGATCGAGCAGCTCGCCGAGTCGCGTCAGCGCCTCGGGCGGCACGCGTTCCGAGGCACGACGGACCGTCTCGCGCGCGAGCCGTTCGACGTCGCGCGCGGCGGCGCCCGAGCGGATCCAGGCGTCGACGTGCTCGAGCGTCTGCTTCAGGGTGGGCTTGGCCATGCGTGACTCGCGGAAGGGGTGGATCGAGCCCTCACCATAGCGCGACCGCAGCGCGCGTGTAACGCCAAGCCGGGTCGGCGGGGGCCGCGTGCGCGTCGGCTCCGACCGGAGTCCCTCGCCTCAGGGCCGCACCCACCGCATCGCGGGAGCGCCGCCCGCGGGATCGGCGTCGAAGCGCGCGCGGTGGTGGCCGGCCCGATCGAGCCGCAGCCATTCGAGTGCATGCACCCGCAGCACGATCGCCGCGAACGACGCGAACCCGGGCTCGGATTCGGCGACGCCGGGCAGCCGCCCCTCCAGGCCCGGCGGCTGGTTCGCGTCGGGCTGCGCGGTCGGCTCGCCCGGCGTGCGCGGCGCGAGGTAGGCCCGTCGCGAGGCGGCGTGGAGCGCGTCCCATGCGCGTCGCGCGGTGGCGTCGCCGACGTGCACCGACGCGTCGGCCCAGGCGCGCAGCTGCAGCTCGCGCGTGCGGTCGTGGAACACGAGGCAGGCGCGCGGCGCGGCGCGCAGCTGCGCGAGCTTGTGCGAGCGCGCGTCGCCGTGGACCTCGAGCGTCCAGTCGCGCGCATCGGCACGCCGCAGCACGACGACCCGAGCATCGGCCGCGCCGCGTTCCGGATCCCTGGAATCGACGCTCGCCAGCACCGGCCAGCGCCAGTCCTCGGGGGCGCGCCCCGCGGCGCGTTCGAGCAGCGACCAGGCGGCCGCTAGAATCGATGCGAGCGTCGCGTCGTCGCCGGGCACGAGGAAGGGTTCGGTCTGGGGCACGCGCGCAGTGTAGCCGTCGACGCATGCCGACCGGCCGAAGACCGAACGAGACCACGAAGACGAGGACGAGACGATGAGCGCATCGCAGCAGGGACTGGACGGCCGCCTGGCCTGGGTGACCGGAGGCGGCACCGGGATCGGTCGCGCGACCGCGGAGTGGCTGGCGCGCGCGGGCGCGACCGTCGCGATCTCGGGGCGCCGCATCGAGGAGCTCGAGAAGACCGCGGCCGAACTCGGCGCGCAGGGGCTGAAGATCGTGGTCGCGCGCGCCGACGTGTCCGACGCGGCCTCGGTCGCCGAGGCGCACGCCTCGATCGTCGCCCGGCACGGCGCGGTCTCGGTGCTGGTGTGCGCGGCCGGCACCAACGTGCCGAACCGCACCTGGACGAAGCTCACGCCGGAGGGGTTCGGCAAGGTGGTCCAGATCAACCTCGCCGGCGTCGCGAACGCGGTGCACGCGGTGCTGCCCGGCATGCGCGCGGCACGCGGCGGCACGGTCGTGGTCGTCTCCTCGTTCGCCGGCTGGGCCTACAAGGATTTCCCCGGCGTCGCCTACAGCGCGAGCAAGGCCGCGCTCGATCCCCTGGTGCAGAGCCTGAACGACGAGGAAGGCCCGAACGGCATCCGCGCCTGCCACTTCTGCCCGGGCGAAGTCGCCACGCCGATCCTCAAGACGCGGCCGGTGCCGCCCTCGGACGAGGAGGTCGCGCGGATGCTGCGCACCGCCGACATCGCCGACGCGATCGGCTACGTCGTGACCGCGCCGCCGCACGTGTGCCTGGCGGAGGTGGTGATCGCGCCGACCTGGAACCGCTTCTACATCGGCGGCGAGGACCTCAAGCGGCGCAGCTGAGATGGGCGCCCGCCCGATCCCGCGCGGCGCGGGCTTCGCGCTGATCGCAGGGATCGCGGTGCTGTTCGCGGCGAACCACGTCGCCGCGCGGCTGGCCTTCGACCACGGCACCAGCGTGGTCGCGGCGGTCGTCGTGCGCTCGGCGGTCACCGCGCTCGCGGTGGCGGTGCTGCTGCGCGCGACCGGCACGTCGTGGTCGCTCGCCTCGCCCACCCGGTTCCACGCGATCGTCATCGGCCTGGCGCTGTCGGTGCAGAGCGTGTGCCTGTACTCGTCGGTCGCACGCATCCCGGTGGCGCTCGCGCTGCTGACCTTCAACAGCTTTCCGATCGTGCTGGCGCTGCTGTCGTGGGCGACCGGCGGCGAGCGGCCGACCCGGCGCACCGCGATCGCGATGCCGGTGATCCTCGCCGGCCTCGTGCTGGCCCTCGACGTGCCCGGCGTGCTGGCCTCGGGCGGACGCACGCTCGAGGATCCGGCGCGCTTCGCCGCGGGCGTGGGCTTCGGACTGGCCGCATCGCTCGCCTTCGGCACCGCGCTGCTGCTCACCACCCGGTGGATGGGCGCGGTCGACGGTCGCGTGCGCACGCTGTGGTCGATGACCGTCGTGTCCCTCGTGGCCGCGGTCGGCGGCGCGGCGATCGACGGCTTCGCCTGGCCCCGCGACCTGCCGGGCTGGACCGGCCTGGCCCTGCTGACGGTCCTCTACGGCACGGCCTTCACCTCGCTGTTCATCGTGCTGCCGCGGCTCGGCGCGGTGAACTCGGCGCCTGCGATGAACCTCGAGCCGATCGCGTCGATGGCGCTCGCGTGGGTCCTGCTCGGTCAGCGGATCGGGCCCCTGCAGGTCGCCGGCGGCGTGCTGGTGGTCGGTGCGATCGTGTGGACCAGCATGGCGCCGAAGCCGGAGGCGAAGCCG
>RPRK01000172.1 GCA_003818495.1 Burkholderiales bacterium | reverse complement strand
TCATTGCCTTGACGGCCGCGGCCTGCGCGGCGGCGTCCCCGTCGTCGGGTCCGAGAAGGTGGGTGGCTCCCATCGCGCGGGCCAGCGCGAGCCGCCCCGGGTCGAGGTCGATCGCGACGATCGTGTCCGCCTGCTGCAGCCGCGCCCCCTGGATCGCATGCAGCCCGACCGCGCCGCAGCCGACCACCACCGCCGCCGAACCGGGCTCGACGCGTGCCAGCCGCACCGCCGCGCCCATGCCGGTCATCACGCCGCAGCCGATCAGGCAGGCCCGGTCGAAGGGGATGGCCTTCGGCACCGCGATCGCCCCGGACTCGGGCACCACGGTGTACTGCGCGTGCGTCGACGTCGTCGAGAAGTGGTTCAGCATCCGGCCGCCGGCGAGCCGGTAGCGGGAGCCGCCGTCGAGCAGACGCCCGGCCGGCTGGTGCCGCGAGAACGGCTCGCAGAGGATCGGCTGGTCGCGCTCGCAGTAGAAGCAGTGGCCGCAGTGCGGGTTCCACGAGCAGACCACGTGGTCGCCCGCCTTCACCTGCGTGACCGCCGACCCCACCCGCTCGACCACGCCCGCGCCCTCGTGGCCCAGCACGATCGGCAGCGGATAGGGCAGGGCGCCCTCGATCACCTCGAGGTCGGTGTGGCACAGCCCGCTGGCGTGCAGCCGCACCAGCACGTCGCCCGGCTCGAGCGGCTGCAGCGTGACCTCCTCGATCGCGTGCCGTCCGCCGGCCTCGTGCAGCACCGCAGCCTTGTATCTCATGCCGGGCTCCGTCGCGCCGTCGCGCTCACTGTCCGTAGACGAGGTTCGGCAGCCAGAGCACCGTCTGCGGGAACAGCGTCATCAGCACCAGGACGACCATCATCGCGCCGAGGAACGGCAGCACCTCGACGGTGTAGTCGTCCATCGGCACCTTCAGCACCTGCGAGCTGATGAACATCATCTGCCCCACCGGGGGCGTCACGCCCGCGATCGTCAGGTTCGCGACGAGCACCACGCCGAAGTGCACCGGATCGATGCCGAGCTTGGTGAGGATCGGCACGAAGATCGGCGTCAGGATGATGAGCGCCGACGTGCCCTCCACCGCGGTGCCGAGCACGATCAGCATCACGTTGATCAGCAGCAGCAGCATCGTCGGATCGCGGGTCAGCGACACCAGCCAGGCGGCGAGCTGCGGCGGGATCCGCTCCCAGGCGAGGTAGAACCCGAAGGCCGAGGCCGCGCACACCATCAGCATCACCGACGCGGTGTCGAGCGCGGTCTCCTTGAGCAGCCGGGGCAGGTCGCCGAACTTCAGCGACCGGTACGCGTACTTGCCGACCAGGATCACGTACAGGACCGTGATCGCGCCCGCCTCGGTCGGCGTGAAGATGCCGTAGCGGATGCCCACGATGATGAACACCGGGATCGACAGCGCCCACAGCGCCTCGCGGAATGTGCGCCACACCTCCGCGCCGCCCGCGAATTCGGAGCGCAGCGGCAGGTAGCCCCGGCGCTTCGAGATCCACCAGGTGACGGTCATCAGCGACGTGGCGATCATCAGCCCGGGCACGATGCCGCCGATGAACAGCCGGCCGATCGACGCGTCGGCGATGTAGCCGTAGATGATCAGGCCGATCGAGGGCGGGATCAGCGACGCGATGATCGCCGAGCACGACGTGATCACCGCGGCGAACGCCGGGCTGTAGCCGTGCCGGGTCATCTCCGGCCCGATCACCTTCGCGAGCATCGCCGCGTCGGCGCTCGACGACGCCGTCAGGCCGCCGAGCAGCGTGGCGAGCACGGTGCACATCTGCGCGAGCGCGCCGGTCATGTGGCCGACCAGCGCGTCGGCCAGCGCCAGCAGCTTCCGAGTGATGCCGGCGCGGTTCATGATCGCCCCGGCCAGCACGAAGAACGGGATCGCGAGCAGCGGGTAGGAGTCGGTGGCGGTGACCATCTTCTGAACGAAGATGTTCAGCGGCACCTCGCCGTCGACCAGGAAGAACGACAGCGCGCTGATCGCGATCGCGAACGCGATGGGCGTGCCGAGCGCGAACAGGCCCAGCATGACGATGCCGGGGAGCCAGTCAGCCAGCATGCGTTTCCCTGTGCTCGTCGGCGTCCCAGCGGCGCCCGGCCATCACCTGCAGGTAGCGCAGCGCCATCAGCGCCGAGCAGAAGGCGACCGGTCCGTAGAGCAGGGTCTGCGGCAGCCGCAGCACGGCGGTCGGACTGTCCCAGGTGTCGATCGCGAAGCGCACGCCGAACCAGGTCATGAACGCGAAGAAGGCGAGCAGCAGCACGTGGTTCATCCGCCGCACGAGCGTCTGCAGCGCCGGCGGCATGCGTTCGGTGACCATCTCGATGGTGGGGAACAGCCGGTACTTGATGCAGGCGGCGCCGCCGAAGTAGATCGCCCAGGCGAAGGCGAGCGTGGCCACCTCGCTGGCCCACGCCGCGGGTTGCGCGGTGACGTAGCGCGTGACGACGCCCCAGCTGACCGACGCGATGATGACCGCCACGGCCACGCCGGCGACGATCTCCTCGAACTGGTCGAGCAGGGCGGACAGCGGGGCGCGCACGGGCGCGGCGGTGGGCGAGGCGTTCACGGGAAAGGGGCCAGGCGGGGCGGGGGCAGGCGCGGCGACGGCGCGCGGCCCCGCGGGCCGTGCGCCGCCGCCGACGCGTCGGCGCTACTTCTTGAGTGCGGCCAGCACGGTGTCGTGCAGGCCCGGCGTCCACTTCGGGAACGCCTTGTAGACGCTCGCGGTCGCCTTCTGGAAGGCGGCGGTGTCGACGTCGGTCACGAAGGTCACGCCCGCGGCCTTGAACTTCGCGACGTAGTCGTCGTTCTGCGCGAGCGTCATCCGCGTCATCTCGGTGCCGGCCTTGCGGCCTTCCTCGAGCAGCACCTTCTGGATGTCGGCCGGCAGCTTGTTGAAGTAGTTGATGTTCATCGGCCACATCACGAACGCCGTGAAGTGCCCGGTCGTGGAGATCGTCTTGCGCGTCTCGTGCAGCTTCGAGCCCCACAGCGATCCGAGCGGTGCCTCCGCGCCCTGCACGACGTTCTGCTGCAGCGCGTTGTACACCTCCGACCACTGCACGGTCGTCGGGCGCGCGCCCATCGCCTTGAAGGTCTCGATCCACATGGTGTTCGGCGGCACGCGCACGGTCATGCCGGTCATGTCCTCCGGCTTGCGGACCGGCTTGTCGGAGATCAAGTGGCGCTGGCCGAAGAAGCCGTTGGCCATGATCAGCTTGAAGCCGCCCTGCTCGAGGCGCTTCTCGACGCCCTGGTACCAGGCCGACCCGAGCAGCTTGTCGTAGTCGGCCGGGTCCTTGATGAGGTACGGGCCGTTCAGGACGCCGATGTCGGGCACGAAGTCGGAGAGGTAGCCGGGGTCGGTGATGTTCATCACGTTCGCCCCCTGCCGGATCATCTCGTTGACCTCCTTGCCCGGCCCGAGCTGCTCGGACGGGAAGACCTGGAGCTGCACGCGCCCGTTCGTGCGGGCCGCGACGTTCTTGGCGAAGAACTCGGCGGCCTGGTGCGCCGGCTCGGTGGTCGACAGCGAGTGGGCGAAGCGGATGCGGATCTGCTCCTGGGCGCGCAGGCCGGCGGGCAGCGTGGCGGCGGCGGCGAGCCCGGCGGTGCCGGCAACGACACGGCGACGGGCGTGGGACGGTTGCTTCATGGTCTCCTCCTCGTGGCGGGGCGTCTGGACGCGCCCCGTGTGTGCTCAGTGCGGACTGGAACGGAGCCGGGCCCGGTCAGGGTCCGACAGTCGTCCCGAGCTTCCCGGGCTTGGCGGCGCCCGCATACAGGATCGCCAGCTGGCGGTCCACGATCGCCGCGTGGCGCGCGACCGCGTCCGGATGCATCTCGGACTCGGGCGGCGGCTCCAGGTCGAAGTGGCCGTGGCGGTCGACGCCGCGCACCAGGGTCGCGCTCTCGCGCGGGCCGGCGAGCTGTCGCACGTGCGTGGGGATGTAGCGGATCGCGAAGCCGATGCGCCGGTAGTCGGCGGTGTTCGGCTCGGATCCGTGGACGATCAGCACGTGGTGCAGCGACATCTGGCCGGCCTTCAGCACCACCGGCACGACCGTCGCCGGATCGACCTCGACCTGGATCTCCTGGCCGCGCGACAGCAGGTTGGTCTCGGCGAAGGTGTCGACGTGCTCGACCTGCCGGGCCTGCGTGCCGGGCACGACCTGCATGCAGCCGTTCTCGAGGTTCGACGGCGTGAGCGCCACCCATGCGGTGATCACGTCGGGCGAGGACAGCCCCCAGTAGGTGCCGTCCTGGTGCCACGAGACGAAGGACGGGTCGTGCGCGTTCTTGGAGAAGAACTGCGCGCTCCAGCAGAGCACGTCCGGTCCGATCACGTCCTCGACCGCGTCGAGGATCCGGGGGTGGCGCACGAGTTCCGCGATCCACGGGTAGAGCAGATGCGGCTTCTGGTTGATGCGCGGGGGTATGCGTCCGCCGTGCGCGCGCTCGGTCGCCTCGAATCGCTCGAGGAGCGCCGCCGCCTCGTCGCCGCCGACCACGTCGACGGGGAAGTGGATGCCGTCGCGCCGGTACGCGTCGACCTGCCCCGGTGTCAGGACCTTGCCCATCTGTCGTCTCCCCCGGCCCCTCGCGGGGCCTTCGCCTGCGCGGCCCTGGGGGCCGTCGTCATTTCATTACTGAAAACGAGTTTCATCCCTAAAATGATCCCATGTCAAGGTCGCTCGCCAAGGTCGTCCAGGTCGCGCCGCGCTACGAGGCTCCGGCGCTCGAGAAGGGGCTCGACATCGTCGAGCTCCTCGCCTCCGAGCCCGCGCCACTCGGTCAGCAGCAGATCGCGCAGCGGCTGGGGCGCTCGGCGAGCGAGATCTTCCGGATGCTCGAGGTGCTCGAGCGCCGTCGCTGGATCGCCCGCGGCGAGGACGGCGGCTACGCGACCACCCTGGTGCTGTTCGAGCTCGCCCACCGGCAGGCGCCGGTGCACCGGCTGCTCGGCGCCGCGCTGCCCGAGATGCGGGCGCTCGCCGCGGACACCCGGCAGTCGAACCACCTGGTCGTGCATCACGACCGGCGCATCCTGGTGCTCGCCCAGGTCGACAGCCCCGAGGCGATGGGGTTCCGGATGCGCGAGGGCGCACATTTCCCGTTCCGCGCCGATCGGGTCTCGCCCTGGGTGCTCGCCGCGTTCCAGCCTGACGCGCGTCGCGCCGAGATGATCGACGAGATGCGCGACGGCGATCCGCGCGCGCCCTCCCGCGCGGCCCTGGTGCGGGGCCTGGAGCGCATCCGCCGACAGGGCTACGAGCAGCGCCGGAGCGACACGCTGCCCGGCATCGTCGACCTCTGCTTTCCCATCCTCGATGCGCACGGCGCGGCGATCGCGACCCTCGCGCAGAACTACCTCGCCCAGCGCGATGTCGCGGTCTCCGTGCCCGAGGCCCGCGAGCGGCAGGCGCTCGCTGCGGCACGGATCTCGGCACGGCTCGGGGCCGGGGCGGGGGCGCCGCCCGCCTGAGCCGCCGCGGTGCGTTCAGGCCGCGCCGGCGTATCCGAGCTGGCGCCAGGCCTCGAACACCGTCACCGCCACCGCGTTCGACAGGTTCAGGCTGCGGTTGTCGGGCCGCATCGGCAGCCGCAGCCGCTGCCCGGGCGGGAACGACTCGCGCAGCGGCGCCGGCAGCCCCGCGCTCTCGGCGCCGAACACCAGCCAGTCGTCCGCGCGGAATTCGACGTCGACCGGCCGGCGCGTGCCGTGCGTGGTCAGCGCGAACATCCGCTCCGGGTCGGGCGACTCGGCCGCCAGCAGCGCCTGCCAGCTCGTGTGCACGCGCAGGCCGGCCCACTCGTGGTAGTCGAGCCCGGCGCGGCGCAGCCGGGCGTCGTCGAGCTCGAAGCCCAGGGGCTCCACCAGGTGCAGCCTCGCGCCGGTGTTCGCGCACAGGCGGATCACGTTGCCGGTGTTGGGGGGGATCTCTGGATGGACGAGGACGACGCGGAGCATGGTGCGCAGTCTAGGCGGCCCGGGCCGCGACCAGGGCCACCACCCGCTCGGCGCCCGCGGCCTTCAGGGCGCGCGCGGCCTCGGCGACCGTGCTGCCGCTGGTCATCACGTCGTCGATCAGGCCGATGCGCAGGCCGTCGAGACGGCCGCTGCATTCGAAGCAGCCCAGCAGGTTCGTGCGGCGCTCCGACAGGCCGAGTCCGGCCTGTGGCGGCGTGTCGCGCAGCCTCGCCAGCCGGCGTGGCAGCACCGGCAGCGTGGCGAACGCCGGCGCGAGCGACGCCGACATCGCCCGGGCCATCTCGAGCGACTGGTTGAAGCCGCGCTGCGCCAGCCGCCCGGGGGCGAGCGGCACCGGCACCAGGCAGTCGAGCGGTTCGACGCGCAGCGCGCCCGCCCAGCGGGCCGCCAGCAGCTCGCCCAGCGGCCGCGCCAGCGCGAGCTGCCGGCCGAACTTGAGCGCCGTCACCACCCGGTCGAGCGGCGGCGCGTAGTCCGCCGCGGCCAGCGTGGCGTCGACCGGGGACGGGTCGTCGGCCGCGCAGGCCGTGCAGGCCGGCGCCGGTGTGTCGGTCGGCTGCCCGCAGCGCGCGCACCGGGCCCGGCGTGCACCCGGCAGGTCCTGCAGGCAGCCGGTGCAGAAGCCCGGGAAGGCGCTCGGTGCGAGCGCCGTGCCGCACAGCCCGCAGGCGCGGGGGGCAAGGTGGTCGAGCCATCCGCCGAGCCGTCGACGGACGCGGGCGAGCGAGCGGTCGAGCCGTCGATCGAGGGGTCGGTCGGAGGGGCGGTCGGGCGGACGGGGTATGGCCGCGTGCATGTCGAGAGGCTATCGCACCGCCCGTATACTGGACCGACGATGGCCGAACCTTCCGACCTAGATCGTTCGTCGGTACGCCGGCAGTTCGACCGCCGTGCCGGGTCCCCCGATCCGGCCGACTTCCTGCTGCGGGAGGTCGAGCGACGGATGCTCGAGCGCCTCGAGCTGGTCAAGCTGGTGCCGGCGCGCGTGCTCGACGTGGGCTGCGGCCTGGGCGACGGCGCCCGACGGCTGCGCGGCCGCTGGCCCCAGGCCGAGGCGATCGGCGTCGATCTCTCGCCGCGCCGGATCGCGCGCGCCGCCGCGATCGACCGGCCGGTCGGCGGCAGCTGGACCACCGGCCTCGTCCGCCGGCTGGCCGGCCGGGGCGCCCCGGGGCAGGGCGGCTCGCTCGCCCGATACGTCGTCGGCGACGCCCACCGGCTGCCCTTCGCCACCGGTTCGATCGACCTGGTCTGGTCCAACCTCGCGTTCCACTGGTTCGACGACGTGCCCGCCGCGATCGCCGAGTGGTATCGGGTGCTGCGCCCGGGCGGGCTGCTGACCTTCAGCGCGCTCGGCGTCGACACCCTCGCCGAGCTGCGCGCCGCCGGCCTGTCCATGTCCGCGCTGCCCGACCTGCACGACGTCGGCGACGCGCTGGTCGGCGCCGGCTTCGCCGAGCCGGTCATGGACGCCGAACGGCTCACCGTCACCTGGAGCGACCCCGCGCGCCTGCTCGCCGACCTGCGCGCGCTCGGCGGCGATCCCCGTCGCGGCCGAGCGCGCGGCCTCGTGACGCCGCGCCGGCGGGATCGGGCGCTCGCCGACCTGGGGGCGCGGCTGCGTGGCGGCGACCCGGCGGCGCCGCTGGTGGCCGGCTTCGAGCTGGTCTACGGGCATGCCTGGATCGGCGACAAGAAGCGCCTCCCCGGCGGCTGGTCGCCGGTCGAGTTCCGCCCGCCGCCGGCCCGGGGAGGGCCGCGGTGAGCGTCCTCCGCCGCCGGTCGGGAGGTCGCAACTTCCCGCACCGCGCCGCGTCTCTGGCTGCACGTCTCCGGCCTCGGCTTGCTGGGCATCCTGCCCGAAGCCTATAATTCAGCGTTGCGCCGGACGCACTGATGCATGTCATTCCCGATGCGGTACCCGTGGATCCATGTCGCGTCCTCGCAGCAGCAGGAGTGGTTGCTGAAGCGCAACTGCTCGCTGGCGCCCCGGCAGCTGGCGGCGATCTTCGGTGCACTGGCCACCGTGTCGCTGTCGATCGCGATGATGTTCGCGATGCAGGGTGCCTGGCTGGTCGTGCCGTTCGCCTGCATCGAGGTGCTTGCGCTCGGCGCGGCGTTCGTGGTGTACGCCCGACACGCGGCGGACTACGAGCGCATCGTGTTGTGCCGCGATTGCCTGCTGGTGGAGACCTGCAGGGGAGATCGGTTGCGGAGGGAGCAGTGCGCGCCGGCATGGACGCGGGTCGAGTACTCCGGTACACGGCGTGAATTGATCGGCCTGGTCGCGGCCGGGCGTCGGATCGACGTGGGACGGTTCGTCCCCGAGTCCGAGCGCCGCGACCTGGCGAGGCAGCTGCGCAGCGAGCTGCAGGGCATTCGAAGTTGATCTTTGGTGAGAGCATGGGACGGCACAAGACGAAACGCGGGGCGGGGATGGTTCGATCTGCAGTGGGCGCGGCGACGGCGCTGGTGGCCGGGGCGGCGTGGGCGGTCGGCGACATGCCCGGCGGTCCCGGGGTCAACCAGCTCAACCTGACCCCGGGGGTGACGCGGATCGCCGCGGACCAGTGGTGGATCCACAATTTCCTGCTGGTCGTCTGCGTCGCGATCTTCGTCGCGGTGTTCGGCGTGATGTTCTATTCGCTGTGGGCCCACCGGAAGTCGCGCGGCGCCAAGTCGGCCGACTTCCACGAGAGCACCGCCGTCGAGATCGCCTGGACGATCGTCCCGTTCATCATCGTGGTCGGTCTCGCCATCCCGGCCACGCGGATGGTGGTCGAGCAGAAGGACACCTCCCAGGCCGACCTGACCATCAAGGCCACCGGCTACCAGTGGAAGTGGGGGTACGAGTACCTCAAGGGCGAAGGCGCCGGCATCTCGATGCTCTCCACGCTGTCGACGCCGCAGGCGCAGATCGACGGCAAGGAGCCGAAGTCCGAGACCTACCTGCTGGAGGTCGACAACGCCCTCGTGGTGCCGGTCGGCCAGAAGATCCGGATGGTCGTCACCGCCAACGACGTGATCCACGCGTGGATGGTTCCGGCGTTCGGCGTCAAGCAGGACGCGATCCCCGGGTTCGTGCGCGACACCTGGTTCCGCGCCGAGAAGGTCGGTACGTACCGGGGCGCCTGCGCCGAGCTGTGCGGCAAGAACCACGCCTTCATGCCGATCGTCGTCGAGGTCAAGTCCCAGGAGGACTACAAGGTCTGGGCCGACGGCAAGAAGAAGGAGATGCTCGCGCTCGCCGACGACCCCACCAAGGAGTGGCAGGTCGCCGACCTGAACGACCGCGGTGCCAAGGTCTACGCCGCCAACTGCGTGGCCTGCCACCAGGCGACCGGCAAGGGCGTGGCCGGCGCGTTCCCGGCGCTCGAGGGCTCCAAGCTCGTGCTGGGCAAGCAGGAAGACCAGATCGCGCTGCTGCTCAACGGCAAGCAGGGCACGGCGATGGCGTCGTTCAAGCAGCTGTCCGACGTCGAACTGGCCGCGGTCGCGACCTACACGCGCAACGCGTGGGGCAACAAGCCCGAGGACACGGTCGTGCAGCCCAAGGACATCACGGCGGCGCGCAAATGACGCATGCCACCGCTGACGCAGTGAACTCAGGAATCGAGATCGGGAGCAGTCGATGAGCGCAGTTCTGGACCATCACGCCGGGCACGACGACCATGCCCACGACCATCCGACCGGATGGCGCCGCTGGCTCTATGCCACCAACCACAAGGACATCGGTACGCTGTACCTGTGGTTCTCGTTCGTCATGCTGCTGTCGGGCGGCGTGCTGGCGCTCACCATCCGCCTGGAGCTGTTCCAGCCGGGCCTGCAGTACGTGCAGCCCGAGTTCTTCAACCAGCTCACCACGCTGCACGGCCTGATCATGGTCTTCGGCGCGATCATGCCGGCGTTCGTGGGCTTCGCGAACTGGCAGGTCCCGCTGATGATCGGCGCGAGCGACATGGCCTTCGCGCGGATGAACAACTTCAGCTTCTGGCTGATGCCGCCGGCGGCGCTGCTGCTGGTGGGTTCGTTCTTCGTGCCGGGCGGCGCCACCGCCGCGGGCTGGACGCTGTACGCACCGCTGTCGGTCCAGATGGGCGTGGGCATGGACATGGCGATCTTCGCCATCCACATCCTGGGCGCCTCGTCGATCATGGGCTCCATCAACATCATCACGACGATCCTGAACATGCGGGCGCCGGGGATGACGCTGATGAAGATGCCGCTCTTCGTCTGGACCTGGCTGATCACCGCCTATCTGCTGATCGCCGTGATGCCGGTGCTCGCGGGCGCCATCACCATGGTGCTGACCGACCGCCACTTCGGCACGTCGTTCTTCAACGCGGCCGGCGGCGGCGATCCGGTGATGTACCAGCATATCTTCTGGTTCTTCGGGCACCCCGAGGTTTACATCATGATTCTGCCGGCGTTCGGTATTGTTTCGGCAATCATCCCGACGTTTGCCCG
>RPRK01000171.1 GCA_003818495.1 Burkholderiales bacterium | reverse complement strand
AGGCGCGCCGGAGGCGGCCGCCGCGGGCGCGGCGACGGCGGGCGGGGCAGCCGGCGCATCGGCCGTCGCCGCGGCCGGGGACGCGGCCGGGGACGCGAGGGACGCGGGCGTGCCGGCGTCGGGCGCGACCTCGGGCTCGGCCGGCTTCTTGCGGCGTAGGAATCCGAACATGGGGGAGGCCTGGAGGCGGGCCCGCACGGCCGCAGGGGGCTTCGGGCGCCGGAGTACACTCGGGAGCCACGATTCTACGCTGCACCGATGACCCCTCAGACCCAGCGCCGCGGCGCCGCGCGCCCAGCCGTACTCCTCGCCGCCGCCGCCCTCTGGGTCGGTCTCGCCACGCTTCCCTCTGCACCGCTTCCCGCCCCCCTGTCCCCGATCCCCGCCGCGCTCGCGCAGTCCGCGCCCGCACCGTCGTCCACGGCCGGCTCGCCTGCCTCGCCGTCCTCCGCCGCGGCCGCACAGGCCTTCGAGCGCACGCTGCCCAACGGCATGAAGGTGCTGGTCAAGCGGGACAGCCGGGCGCCCACCGCCGTGCACATGGTCTGGTACCGCGCCGGCTCCATGGACGAGGTCAACGGCCGCACCGGCGTCGCGCACGTGCTCGAGCACATGATGTTCAAGGGCACGAAGACACTGGCACCGGGCGAGTTCTCCCGCCGCGTCGCCGCGATGGGCGGTCGCGAGAACGCGTTCACCTCGCGCGACTACACCGGCTACTTCCAGCAGATCCACACCTCGCGCCTGGCCGAGGTGATGCGGCTCGAGTCCGACCGGATGGCGAACCTGAACCTGTCGGCCGACGAGTTCGCCAAGGAGATCCGGGTCGTCATGGAGGAGCGCCGGTTGCGCACCGAGGACCGTGCCGGCGCACTGGTCTACGAGCAGCTGATGGCCGCGGTCTTCACCGCGCATCCGTACCGGCACCCGATCGTCGGCTGGATGAGCGATCTCGAATCGATGACCGTGGCCGACGCGCAGGCCTGGTACGACGCCTGGTACACGCCCGCCAACGCCATCCTGGTGGTCGCCGGCGACGTGGACCCCGAGGCCGTCTGGGCGCTCGCCCAGGAGACCTACGGCCGCATTCCGACGCGCGCCGTGGCGCCTCGCAAGCCGCAGGTGGAGCCGCCGCAGCCCGGGCTGCGCCGCATCCAGGTCAAGGCCCCCGCCGAGAACCCGACCGTCGCGATGGCCTTCCGCGTCCCCAAGCTCGAGTCCGTCGACGGCGACCGCGAGCCCTACGCGCTCGAGCTGCTGAGCTCGCTGCTCGACGGCGGCGACAGCACGCGCTTCACGCGCAGCATCGTGCGCGGCTCGCGGGTGGCGAACCGCGCGGGTGCCGGCTACGACATGACCCAGCGGGGCCCCGCGGTATTCATCCTCGACGGCACGCCGGCCGAGGGCCGCACCACCGAGGACGTCGAGCGCGCGATGCGTGCCGAGATCGAGCGGATCGCGAAGGAGGGCGTGCCCGCCGCCGAGCTCGACCGCGTCAAGGTGCAGTACGTGGCCGGCCAGGTCTACAAGCGCGACTCGGTGTTCGCGCAGGCGATGGAACTCGCCGGGCTCGAGATCGTCGGCCTGTCGCACCGTGACGCCGACCGCATCCTCGAGAAGATCCGCTCGGTCACGGTCGACGAGATCCGGGCCGTCGCCGGCAAGTATTTCACCGACGACCGGCTGACGGTGGCCACGCTGCTGCCCCAGCCGATCGGCGACAAGCGCCCGGGCCCCGCGCCCGCCGGCCTGAGGCATTGAGGTTCCGATGACGCCGTTCCCCTTCGTCCGCCCGCGCGGACTGCTGCTGCTGGTGCTGCTGCTGTGGGCGCCGCTCGCTTCGGCCGTGCTGCCGATCGAGCACTGGACCACCTCGCGCGGCGCCCGGGTCTACTTCGTGCGCGCCGATGCCATCCCCATGCTCGACGTGGCCGTCGACTTCGACGCCGGCTCGCGGCTCGACCCCGCCGGCCGGTCGGGCCTGGCGTCGTTCACCGCGGGGCTGCTGGCACGCGGGGTCGACGGGCTCGACGAGGCCGCCCTCGCCGAGCGTTTCGCAGACCTCGGCGCGAGCCGCGGCGGCGGCGCCGGCGACGATCGCGCGAGCGTGTCGCTGCGCACGCTCTCGTCGCCGCGCGAGCGCGACGCGGCGGTCGACCTGCTGGCGCGCATGATGGCGCGGCCGACCTTTCCCGAGGCGGTGGTCGCGCGCGAGCGCGAGCGTGCGATCCAGGGCCTGCGCGAGGCCCTCGTGCGGCCCGACGCGATCGCCCAGCGCACCTACGAGGCGCTGACCTACCCGAACCATCCGTACGGCCGCTCGAGCACGCCGGAGTCGCTGGCCGCCGTCGGCCGGGCCGATCTCGTGGCCTTCCATCGCGAGCGCTACGGCCCGCGCGGCGCGGTGGTCTCGATGATCGGCGCGATCACGCGTGCCGAGGCCGAGACCATCGCCGAGCGCCTGACGCGCGAGCTGCCCGAGGGCACGCCGGCCGCCGCGATGCCCGCGGTCGAGATGCCGCCGCCGACGGACCGTCGCATCGCGCATCCGGCCACCCAGAGCCACATCCTGGTCGGCACGCCCGCGATGGCGCGCGACGACCCGGACTACTTCCCGCTCTTCGTCGGCAACTACGTGCTCGGCGGCGGTGGCTTCGTGTCGCGCCTGACCGCCGAGGTGCGCGAGAAGCGCGGCCTGTCGTACAGCGTCTATTCGTACTTCTCTCCGATGGCGCAGGCGGGCCCGTTCACCGTGGGGCTGCAGACGCGCAAGGAGCAGACCGAGGACGCGCTGAAGGTGGTGCGCGAGACGCTGGCGCGGTTCGTGGCCGAGGGCCCGACCGAGGACGAGCTGCGTGCCGCGAAGCAGAACCTCGTCGGCGGTTTCGCGCTTCGCATCGACACGAACCGCAAGATCCTGGACAACCTCGCCAACATCGGCTGGTACCGGCTGCCGCTCGACTATCTCGAGCGCTGGACCGAGCGGGTCGAGGCGGTGAGCGCCGCCCAGATACGCGACGCGTTCCAGCGCAAGATCCGCCCGGAGCGGCTCGTCACCGTGGTCGTGGGCGACGGTGGCCCGCGGCCCTGAGCGGGGGCGCGGCCCGGCGCTCGCCGCGCCGGCGCCGAAGCGCTCCGCCCCGACCTCCAAGCGCGCCGCGCCCGCGTCCGCGCCGAAGCGCTCGACGAGCACGTCCGCACCCAAGCGCCTGACGCCCGCGTCCGCACCCAAGCGCCTGACGCCCGCGTCCGCACCCAAGCGCTCGGCGCCCACGCCCGCGGCGGTCCCGTCCTCGCGTGCGCCCGGCGCACCGCCCGCGAAGGTGCGGATCATCGGCGGAGACTGGAAGCGCACCCCGCTCTCGGTCGTCGATGCGCCGGGTCTTCGGCCCACGCCGGACCGCGTCCGCGAGACCCTCTTCAACTGGCTGGGCCAGCGCCTCGACGACTGGCGCTGCCTCGACCTGTACGCCGGCACCGGTGCGCTGGGGCTGGAGGCCGCCTCGCGGGGGGCCTCGCGCGTGGTGCTGGTCGAGCGCGACGCACGCGCCGCGACGGCGCTGCGCGCGGCCAAGGAGCGGCTCGACGCCGAGTCGGTCGAGGTCGTGCAGACCGATGCAGCGACCTACCTGTCGACCACGCGCGACCGCTTCGACCTGGTGTTCCTCGATCCGCCGTTCGGTGGTGCCGAGCTCGAGCGGGTGCTGCCGCGGCTGGCCGCGGTCCTCGCCCCCGGTGCGGCCGTCTACGTCGAGGCCGATCGGCCGCTCGCGCCCGACGCGCCGCCGCTGTCCGCGGTGCCGGGCCTGGTCGCCCATCGCGCCGACAAGGCCGGGCAAGTCCACTATCATCTGCTGCTCCTGACCCCACCGGCCCCTGGAGCCTGACGATGGCCATCGCCGTCTATCCCGGTACGTTCGACCCGCTCACCCGCGGGCACGAGGACATCGTCCGCCGCGCCGCCAGCATCTTCGGCCGTGTCGTGGTCGGTGTCGCCGGCAGTCGGGCCAAGGGCCCGATCTTCACGCAGGAAGAGCGCATCGAGATCGCGCGCGAGGTCCTCGCCCCGTACCCGAACGTGCAGGTCGCCGGCTTCTCCGGGCTGCTGCGCGACTTCGTGCGCAACCAGAACGCCGGCGTCATCGTGCGCGGCCTGCGGGCGGTGGCCGACTTCGAGTACGAGTTCCAGATGGCCGGCATGAACCGCTACCTGCTGCCGGACGTCGAGACCATCTTCATGACGCCGACCGACCAGTACCAGTTCATCTCGGGCACGCTGGTCCGCGAGATCGCGATGTTCGGCGGCGACGTCGGCAAGTTCGTCTCGCCCTCGGTCGAGGCGCGCCTCAAGAGCAAGATGGAGCAGATGGGCGGCCCGCCGGGGGCGTGAGCCGCTCGAACACGCCATGGCGTTGCTGATAACGGATGAATGCATCAACTGCGACGTGTGCGAGCCCGAGTGCCCGAACGGCGCGATCTCGATGGGCCCGGAGATCTACGTGATCGAGCCGGGCAAGTGCACCGAATGCGTCGGCCACTTCGATGCGCCGCAGTGCCGCCAGGTCTGCCCGGTCGACTGCATCCCCAACGACCCTCGCCATGACGAGACCCGCGAGCAGCTGCTCGTGAAGTACGAGCGGCTGCAGCGCGGGGACTGAGCGGGGCGCCGCGCCCGCCGTTCAGGTGGGCTGATACACCAGCGGCCAGGCCCCGGCCTTCGCCCACTCGACCGATTCCTGCCGCAGCAGCTGATCCGTCAGCGGGTGGGCGCGCGCCCAGTCGGCGGGCAGCTCCAGGCGGGCACCGGCGTTCTTGACGCGCAGCCGGATCGACGGAGGCAGGGCGCCGTCGCGGCGGCGGTGCAGCACCACCGCCAGCCGCAGGCTCAGCACCCGCAGCCACTCGTCCGCGTTCTCGAGCCGCGACCGCATCTTGGTCAGGCCCCCGGTCTGCCCGAGCACCAGCGTCGCCAGGCGCCGCTGCTCGTCCTCCGAGAAGCCGGGCATGTCGCAGTGCTCGAGGATGTAGGCGCCGTGCTTGTGGAAGTCGACGTGCGCGATCGACAGGCCGATCTCGCGCAGCTGCGCGGCCCAGCCCACCAGCCGTCCGGCGCGGCCGATCTCGTCGCCCGTGCCGCGCGCGCTTTCCCGGTACAGCAGCGTGGCCAGCTCGGCGACCGCCAGCCCGTGGCGTTCGTCGAGGCCGTGGCGGCGGATCATCTGCGCGACCGTGACCTCGCGCATGTCGGTGCCCATCGAGCGCCCGAGCAGGTCGTAGAGCACGCCCTCGCGCAGGGCACCGTCGCAGTAGTCCATCGCCTCGATGCCGAACTCCTCGAAGGCCGCCGACATCATCGCCAGCCCGCCGGGCAGCACCGGGCGCCGGTCCGGCTTGAGGGCGGTCAGGCGCATGCGGTCGGGGTGGCCGGCCTTGAGCAGCAGCGACTCGAGCAGTCCGAGCGCGTCGCGGGTCAGGCGCTGCTCGCCGAGATCGGTCTGCGCGATCTGCCACAGGGCCTTGGCGGTGCCGGAGGTGCCGATCGCGCGTTGCCAGCCGGCGGCCCGGTACCGCTCGGCGAGCGGCGCGATCAGGTCGCGGCATGCCCAGCGTGCGGCGTCGAAGGACGCGCGGTCGACCGAACCACCGGGAAAGAAGCGCTGCGAGAGCCCGACGCAGCCGAGCGGCACCGACTCGAGCTCCTCGGCGGCGTAGTCGGTGCCGACGATGCATTCGGTCGAGCCGCCGCCGATGTCGACCACCAGCCGCCGGCGGCCGTCGGCGGGCAGCGCATGGGCGGCGCCGAGATAGATCAGCCGCGCCTCCTCGCGCCCGGCGATCACCTCGATCTCGAAGCCGAGCGCCTGCTGGGCGCGCTCGAGGAAGGCGCGCGCATCGGTGGCGACCCGGAAGGTGTTCGTGGCGACCGCCCTCACCCGTTCGGGCGGGAAGGTGCGCAGCCGCTCGCCGAAGCGCCGGAGCGCGTCGACCGCCCGGTCCTGGGCCGCGGCCGACAGGGTGTTGCCCGCGCCCAGTCCGGCCGCCAGGCGGACGGTCTCCTTGAGCTGGT
This sequence comes from Burkholderiales bacterium, assembly GCA_003818495.1. Lineage (GTDB taxonomy): Bacteria > Pseudomonadota > Gammaproteobacteria > Burkholderiales > Burkholderiaceae_E > UBA4615. The sequence goes on along the minus strand of RPRK01000171.1, from coordinate 4,451 downwards.
CGACCGGGCGGATCTGGTCACCGACCGGCGTCGACTCGATGCGACCGACGACCAGACGAAAGCTGTTGGAGCCGAGGTCGACCGCGGCAAGCAGGGAGGAGGAGGGCATTGCGTTCATTTTGCCGCAGAATGCGCACGGCCCGCGGCTCGAATCCCGGGCCGGGCGATTCCGCGGTCCGCCATGCCGCCGCATTCCGTCATCGAACCGTCACGCTTGGAGACGACACTCCCCCCGATGCTCTCTCACGACCGTCCGGCCTCGCTGCGCCTGCTCAACCGCGAACTCGGGATCCTCGCCTTCAACGAACGTGTGCTCGCCCTGTCCGAGGACGCGTCGATCCCGCTGCTCGAACGGCTGCGCTACCTGACCATCGTCAGCAACAACCTCGACGAGCTCTTCGAGGTGCGGGTGGCCGAGCTCAAGGAGCTGGTCCGGGCCGACCCGCTCGCCCAGCTGGACGGACTGTCCGTGGCCGACGCATTGCAGGCGGTGGCCGAGCGCGCCCGCCGCATGGTCGCCCGGCAGTACGAGCTGCTGAACCGGACGCTGACGCCGGCACTGGCCGCCGAGGGCGTCGTGATGCTGCTCAGCTCGATGTGGACCGAGCGGCAGCGCGCCTGGGCCGAGCAGGTCTTCGAGTCCGAGATCGAGCCGCTGCTCACGCCGATCGCCCTCGATCCGGCGCACCCGTTCCCGCGGATCCTCAACAAGTCGCTGAACTTCGTCCTCGAGCTCGAGGGTACCGATGCGTTCGGCCGCAAGGCCGGCATCGCCATCGTCCAGGCACCGCGCGCACTGCCGCGGGTGATCCGGGTGCCGGCCGACGTGGCGGGCGTGCCGCACGGCGTGATGCTGCTGACCTCGATCGTCGGCGGCTTCGTCGACCGGCTGTTTCCGGGCCTCGAGGTGCGCTCGGTGAACCAGTTCCGGGTCACGCGCAACAGCGAGCTCTTCGTCGACGAGGAGGAGATCACCGACCTGCGCGAGGCGCTGCACACCGAGCTCACGCAGCGCCACTACGGCGACGAGGTGCGGCTCGAGGTGTCGGCGGCGATCGGCCAGTCCGTGCTGCAGCGGCTGATGACCGAGTTCGACCTCGGCGCGCAGGACTGCTATCGCGTCGACGGGCCGGTGAACCTGGTGCGGCTGCAGCAGGTGATCGACCTCGTCGACCGCCCGGAGCTGAAGTTCCCGTCGTTCGAGCCGGGCGTGCCCGCCGCGATCCGGGGGCGCGACCTGTTCGCCGCGATCCGCCGCAGCGACGTCCTGCTGCACCATCCGTACGAGTCGTTCGCGCCGGTGATGGACTTCCTGCGCAGCGCCGCGGCCGACCCGCAGGTCGTCGCCATCAAGCAGACGATCTACCGGACCGGCGCCGACTCCGTGCTGATGGAGTCGCTGGTGGCCGCGGCCCGCGCCGGCAAGGAGGTGACCGTCGTCGTCGAGCTGATGGCGCGCTTCGACGAGGAGGCCAACATCAACTGGGCGTCGCGGCTCGAGGAGGCCGGCGCGCACGTGGTCTACGGCGTCGTCGGCCACAAGACGCACGCCAAGCTGGCGCTGCTGCTGCGCCGCGAGGACGGCGTGCTGCGACGCTACGCGCACCTCGGCACCGGCAACTACCATCCGAACACCGCGCGGCTGTACGAGGACTTCGGCCTGTTCACCGCCGATCCGGAGATCTGCGCCGACGTGCACGAGGTGTTCCGTCGCCTCACCGGGACCGGTCGCGGCGTCGATCTGCGCTGTCTGCTGCAGGCGCCGTTCACGCTCGCCGCGCACGTGCTCGCCGCGATCCGCCGCGAGGCCGAGGCGGCGCGCGCCGGCCGCCGCGCGTACATCGCGGCCAAGGTCAACGCGCTGCTCGATCCGACCGTGATCGAGGCCCTCTACCAGGCGAGCCAGGACGGCGTGAAGATCGACCTGATCGTGCGGGGCGTCTGCGCGCTGCGCCCGGGCGTGCCCGGACTGTCGGAGACGATCCGCGTGCGCTCGGTGATCGGCCGCTTCCTCGAGCACAGCCGCATCTACCACTTCCATGCCGACGGTCGCGACGAGGTCTGGCTGGCCTCGGCCGACTGGATGGGCCGCAACCTCTATCGCCGGGTCGAGGTGGCGTTCCCGGTCCGCGACCGGCGGCTCAAGGCGCGCGTGATGTCCGAAGGCATCTCGGTCCATCTGCGCGACAACGCGTCGGCCTGGACGATGGACGCCGAGGGCACCTACACCCGCCGGCGCCCTCGCGGGGCGCGCCGCATCGTGTCCCAGCAGGCGCTGCTGGGCAAGCTCGCGGCACGCTGACCGGTCGTGACCGCGCCTGCAGCGCGGCCCGACTCCCCGCTCGCGGTGCTCGCAGGGCGCACCGCGAACGCCCGGGTGCCCGTTACTGCTTCTTGGGCGCCGGGGTCGTCTTCGCCGGCGGGCGGGACGTCGACGACGGCCGTGGTGCCGCGGCGGGGGCTGCGGCGGGTGCCGGCACCGGCGCGGGCGCAGCGGCCGGCTGCAGCGCCTGCGAGGCGGGCGTCGAGCCGCCCTGCACGCCGAGCGTGCCGCCCGTGCCCAGGCCGCCCCGAACCTGCTGGGCCTTGTAGTTCCGGGCCGCCTTGACCAGCTGGTTGTACGAGTCCATCAGCGCGGCGACGACGATGCGACCCTCGGGCGTGTTGCTGTAGCCGCCGCCCGCGGCGCCGAGCCCAGAGCCGAACAGACCGACGACGCCGCCGACGTCCCAGTTCTTCGCCGAGCCCTGCGCGGCGGCGAGCTGCACGCCGGAGCGGTTGTCGACCATCAGCAGCGTGGTCGCCGCCTCGTTGGCCTTGACGCTGCCCGCGACGGCACCGAGTGCGCTGCCGATCGCGCCGAAGCCGCCGAGGTTCATGCCCTGCGTTCCCTTGGCGGCGAACTGCACGCTGGGGGAGATGGTGTAGTCGGCCGACACCAGCTGGCCGGGCGCGAAGTTGCTGCCGGGGCGGGTCTCGCCCGAGCGCTCGAGCGAGCGCTCGCGCATCACGTTGTTCATCGATGCGCCGCGCTCGACGACGACGAAGCAGTTCGACTGCTGGATCATCATCCGCAGCACCGGCGTCGTCGGTCCGAGCCGGCGGCTCTGCAGGTCGTAGTACCAGGGCGCGCGGGTGTCCTCGTCGACGCCCACGGTGCCGAGCGTCTCGGTGCAGGTCTCGAGCTGCGGATTCGAGCCGGTGGCATTGGCGCCGCCCGCGGATCCGGTGGCGACGGTGCCGCCCTGACCGCCACCGAGGGTGGGTGCGGTGGCCTGGCACGCGGCCAGCAGGAGGGACGTGCCGAGCAGGGAGAGACGCGGGAGGCAGGAAAGGCGCGGGAGCGGTGCGTCTGCGGAGCGGGGCGGGCGCGAGAGGGAGGCGGGCACGGATCGGGTCCTGGAGTGGAGCGACCCGGGCAGGCCGCTCAGCCCGCAAAGGTTACATCAGTGTTTCGCGACCGTCGCCTGCCGTCCGGGGGAGGTCGGCTCCCCCGGACGGCTTAGGCCATCGGGCCGACGCCGTCAGTGCGCCGGCGGCAGGATCACCCGGTCGATCGCATGGACCACGCCATTGTTCGCGAACAGATCGGTCGCGACGACGTTGGCATCCCGGTGACGGGCGTCGGTGACGACGAGGCCGGCAGAGCGGGCATTCACGACGAAGCTCGCCGTGCCCGCGAGCAGCGGATCGATCGGCTTGCCGAGCGGCACCTCGGCGCGGAGCGCGCGGGCCCCGAGCACGTGGTACTGCAGCACCGCGCGGACCAGCGCCCGGTTGGCCGGCACCAGCAGCGCCGCGGCGGTGGCCTGCGGATCGTGGGTCAGCTCGCGGGCGAGCGCGTCGAATGCGGCATTGGTCGGCGCGAGCACGGTGAACGTGCCGGGACCCGACAGCGCCCGCACGAGGTCACCGTCGACGCTCGCGAACTGCAGCGCGGCGACCAGGCTCGAGAACTGGGGCGCACCGGCGGCGAGCTGCACGATCGAGACGTCGGCCGGCAGGATCACGCGATCGAGGAGGTGCACCACGCCGTTGGTCGCGTCGATGTCGGTGGCGACGATGCCCGTGCGGCGGCCGCGGCCGTCGACGATCTCGGGACGCGCGCCACCCAGCTCGACCTTGAAGAACGACCCGCTGCCCAGCGCCGGCTCGATGGCGCGTCCCGATCGGAGCTGCGCTGCGAAGACCTCGCCGACGAGCGCGTGGTAGCGCAGCACGTCGCGGACCAGCGGCCGGTTGGCCGGCACCAGCAGCGCGGCCGCGGTGGCCTGCGGGTCGCCGGTCAGCTCGCGCGCGAGCGCATCGAAGGCCGCGTTGGTCGGCGCGAACACCGTGAACGCGCCCGGGCCCGACAGCAGCCCGACCAGGTCGCCGTTCTCGCTGGCGAACTGCAGCGCCGCGACGAGGCTCGACAGGTTCTCGTTGCCGGCGGCGATCTCGACGATCGT
>RPRK01000170.1 GCA_003818495.1 Burkholderiales bacterium | reverse complement strand
GGGGGGGGGGGGGGGGGGGGGGGGGGGGGGGGGGGGGGGGGGGGGGGGGGGGGGGGGGGGGGGGCGCGAGGGGCACAAACGACCGGGGCGCGCCGCCGGCACCCCGGCGACGCGCCCCGCGAGCACCGGCCCCTCGGGGCCGGGCCGTCGGTCAGAGCCGCTCGAGGATCGTCACGTTCGCCTGGCCGCCGCCCTCGCACATCGTCTGCAGGCCGTAGCGCTTGCCGCGCGCATGCATCGCGTGCACCAGCGTCGTCATCAGCTTCGCGCCCGAGCCGCCGAGCGGGTGGCCCAGCGCGATCGCGCCGCCGTTGACGTTCATGCGGTCGCGGTCGGCGCCGAGCGCCTTGAGCCAGGCGAGCGGCACCGACGCGAAGGCCTCGTTGACCTCGAACAGGTCGATGTCGTCGATCTTCATGCCGGCCTTCTTCAGCGCCCGCTCGGTCGCCGGCAGCGGCGCCTCGAGCATGATCACCGGGTCGTGGCCGATCAGCGTCAGGTGGTGGATGCGGGCGATCGGCTTCAGGTTGTACTGCTTGAGCGCCTTCTCGCTGACCACCATCAGGCCGGCCGCGCCGTCGCAGATCTGGCTGGCGTTGGCCGCGGTGATCGCGCCGCCTTCCTGCAGCACCTTGACCGCGGAGATGCCGGCCAGGCTCGCGTCGAAGCGGATGCCCTCGTCGATGGTGTGCAGCTCGTCGGAGGCGGTGCCGTCGGCGCGGCGCACCTGGAGCGGCACGATCTCGGCGGCGAAGGCGCCGGCCTTGGTCGCGGCGATGGCGCGCTCGTGGCTGGACAGCGCGTAGGCGTCGAGGTCCGCCTTGTTCAGGCCGTACTTCTTGACCATCATCTCGGCGCCGATGAACTGGCTGAAGTCCGGTCCGGGGTACTTGGCGCGGATGCCCGGGCTCATGTAGTGGCCCATGCCGTTCTTGGCGGCGAGGATCGTCGGCGAGCCCATCGGCACGCGGCTCATGCTCTCGACGCCGGCGGCGATGACGACGTCCATCGTGCCGGACATCACGGCCTGGGCGGCGAAGTGCACCGCCTGCTGCGACGAGCCGCACTGCCGGTCGACCGAGGTGCCGGGCACGTGCTCGGGCAGCTTCGAGGCGAGGACGGCGTTGCGCGCGACGTCGGTCGCCTGCTCGCCGATCTGGCCGACGCAGCCCATGATCACGTCCTCGACGAGCGCCGGGTCGATGCCGCTGCGGTCGACGAGCGCGTCCAGCACCTGGGCGGCGAGGTCGACGGGGTGCCAGCCGGACAGCCGGCCGCCCTTCTTGCCACCGGCGGTGCGCGCGGCGGCGACGATGAATGCTTCAGCCATGGATCGGTCTCCTGTTCCGGTCTGGGTGGAATCGAGACATCGAGTTTGGCACGAACCATCGGCCGCCGCGCAGGCGCGGTTCCACCGCGGGACGGGCGCACGGCCGTCCGCCGGCGGGTACGCGGGTTGCCTCCGGCGCAGCGAGCCGCTCCGTCCCGGGCGGCGCCGCAGCACGAGGCCCGCGATGACGACCGTACGAACCGGACAGGCTCCGCCCATGCTCGACCGCGCCGCCTTCGGCGAGCGCTTCCGGCAACGGTACGCCGACCCGATCTTCGATCCCGAGGCCGGCGCGCTCGCCCGCATCGAGGCCATCGCCTGGCAGGCCTACGAGCAGGGCCGCAAGGCGCCGCGCACTGCCAAGGCCGGTCCCGGGTACGCCGACCCCGACTACGCGCTGTCGGTCGACTGGATCGCGTCGCGCCGCCGGATCGACGCCGCGCAGGCGCGCCAGCGCGACCCGTCGGGCCCGGCCCGCGTGCTGGTGATCTGCTGCTCGCCGCGCAACGACGGCACCTGCCCGGGTGAGGTGTCGAAGACCTGGCGGCTGGCGACCCACGCCTGCACGCTCGCGGAGGCGGCCGGCGCGCAGGCCGACCTGCTCGACCTGAGCCGGCTGACGTCCGAACCGGACCTGCACATCCACCCGTGCAAGGCCTGCGTGTCGACCGCGATGCCGCTGTGCCACTGGCCGTGCAGCTGCTACCCGAACCACGGCAACGGCCAGGTCAACGACTGGATGGACGAGATCTACGAGCGCTGGGCCGCGGCCCACGGCGTGCTGATCGTCACGCCGGTGCACTGGTACCAGGCACCGAGCCCGCTCAAGCTGATGATCGACCGGCTGGTCTGCGCCGACGGCGGCAACCCGGATCCGACGCTCACCGGCGGCAAGGACGCGGCGAAGGCCAAGGCGATCGAGCTCGCCGGCTGGGACTATCCGAAGCACCTCGCCGGACGGCTCTTCGGGCTGGTCGTGCACGGCGACGTCGACGGCGTGGAGGGCGTGCGCCAGTCGCTGACCGACTGGCTCGAGTGGATGGGGCTGATCCGGGCGGGCTCGCTCGGCCTGGTCGGCCGCTACATCGGCTACTGGGAGCCCTACGCGACAAGCCACGACGCGCTGGACGCCGACGCGGCACTGCTCGAGGAGGTGGCGCTCGCGGCACGCGCGGTGGTGCAGGGCATCGGGCTTCGGCGGGAGGGTCGACTCGAGTCGCCGGACGCGGGCCTGCGCTCGCCACGGCCGAAGTGACGGGGGCTCGGCGGGCCCGGCGTCCTGCACGGCGCGACCAGGGCGCCCGGGGCGCTCCGCCGCGAGACAGGCGCGCGGGGGCGTGCCGGCAATCGGCGTGAGCCCTCGCCCACGGGGGCCTCAGCTCGCGGCGACCGCCGCCGGAAGCGCGGTGGCGCTGGCGCGCCGTGCGCCGAGCGCGAGCACGAACAGCGCCTGCGCGTCCAGCACCTGCACCAGCGCATTGCGCTGCGGCTTGCCCGCGACCGCGGCGAGCTCGCAGTCGACGATGCCGGTCACGCAGGCGTCGCGCCCCGCGAGCGGCGCCTCCTGCATGCGCGACTGCTCCACCTCGAGCACCGACAGCACGTCGTCGACGCGCAGGCCGAGCGCCGGCAGGCGCGGATCGCGCTCCGAGCGCAGCACCAGCACCACGCCGTCGCCGTGCCGGGACGGATAGTTGACGCCGAACAGTCGCCGTGCGCAGATCACCTGGATCATCCGCGAGACGCCCTCGGCCTGGACCTCGAGCATGCCCACCGAGTGCGACAGCGAGGACGGTGCGCGCACCAGCCCGCGGTGCGAGACCGCCTGCATCAGCAGGTCCGCCGGCAGCGCGTAGCGGTTGCCGCCGACCTGGAACACGCCGAGCTCGAGGGTCGGCGCCCGCTGCTTGACCGGTGCGACGATCAGCGCCTCTTCGGACAGCGTGCTGCGCCGACGGTCGTGCGGCCCGAGGCGCAGCGCGACCAGCGCGCGCACGCCGTTGTCGTAGCCGTCGGCGGTCTTGAACTCCCGGTAGCCGGAGGCCGGCGACCGGGCGCACGCCCAGCTCGCCCCGGCATGCTGGACCACCGCGCCGTCGCCGTCGAACTGGACCACGACGCCCTGCGTGAGCTCGGGGTCGCTCGAGGCGACGATGCGCCCGGATGCATCGACGAAGGCGGCCGCACCGCGCCGCTCGCCCATCACGTCGCGCAGCATCGCGCCGAACTCGGTGCGCGAATCGAAGATCACCGCGATGCCGCCGATCAGCACGTTCGTGCCCGGCTCGCGCACCCCGGCGAGATAGACGTAGGTGTCGCCCGCGTCGTGGAAGTCGGTGGGACCGAACTCGCTGACCGCGTAGCGCTGGGCGCCCGACAGCCGACGCACCGACTCCAGCCATCCGTCGTCGACCATGCGCCCGACCAGGGTCGGATCGGCCTCGGTGCGCGAGGCCCCGCGCACGCGGCCCTCGGCGTCGAACACCACCAGGCGGCTGTACACCGTGTAGAGGCCGTTGACGCGGTCGAGCACCGCGTTGAGCGCGCTGCTCGACGCTTCGCTCGCCGGCTGCGCGAGCTGCTCGGCGATGGCGGGCGACAGCGCCCACCAGCGGCAGTCGTTGGCCCGCTCGTAGAGGTTGCGGTCCATGATGTCGGCGGCCAGGCGCGCGAGCTCGGCCGACTGCCGCCGCGTGCGCGCGAGCGAGGTCCGGTAGAGGTCCCGCACCGCGATGTTGACGCGCTCGCGGGTGCGGAAGCCCGCGACGTTCACCTCGTTGAGCACGGCCTTGAGCCGCAGCGCGTCGCCCCGGCCCCCGACGTGCGCCATCAGCTGGCCGTTCCAGACGACCCGGCGCAGCTCGCGGTTGATCTCGTCGGCGTCGTGCTGGATCTCGGTGAGCTGCGCGCTGTCGAGCGGCACGTCGATGTCGGTCGCGTCGTCGCGCGTGCGGAACGCGGTCAGCAGCGACACCATCGCCTGCGCGCGCCATTTCGGGCCGTGATAGCCCTGGTACCCGCGGGTCTGGCAGCCCACGGCCATGTACTCGCGACCGGCGAAGGTCGTCAGCACCACGTCGTCGAACGCCACGGACGGCAGCAGCGAGCCGATCGGCACGTGCGCGATGTCGTTCGACGCGATCACCCGGTTGGCGTCGTCGACCAGCACCAGCGCGGTCTGCCCGCGCTCGTCGGCCATGCCTTCGAAGATGCGGTGCATCTCGTCGTGGAAGCGGAACACCAGCACCAGCACGCCGAGCGGACGCCCGTCGGCCTGCGAGATCCGGTTCGCGTAGAGCAGGGAGGGCGCCCCGCCCGCGACCAGATCGGTCGGGCCGAAGCGCTCGCGATAGGTGTGCGCGCCGACCGCCTCGGCGATCAGCGGGTCGCTGCTGCGCTCGAGCGTGGCGTCGGCGTCGAGCCGGGCGAGGACCGTCCCGTCCGGCGCGAGCAGCACCACGTCCTCGTAGACGGTGTACTTGGACTGGTAGTCGGCGAGCCGCGCGCGCATCGCGGCGGCCATGCCGGCGCGCTCGTCGTCGTCCGCGGCGCAGAACGCGCGGATCACGTCGTCGGTGGCGAGGAAGCCGACGTCGGCGGTCCGTTCGAACAGGTTTCGCACGAGGATGTCGATCGTGCAGCGGGCCTGCGCGCCCAGCTCGTCGCCGAGCTCGGCGAGACTCTCGTTGGCGAGGCTGGCGACCAGCCGGACCTGCAGCGATCCGAAACGCTCGCGCGTGCGACTGAGCGTCGGCAGGATCGACGCCACCTCCTCCGGACAGCTGATCGCGGCCGCGGATTCGATCGTCTGCCACACGAGCCCCAGCTCGCGCATGTCGCGTTCTGCGACCTGCACCTTGCGCATGTGGGGCAACAGCTCATCGGTCGACGTCATCGAAGCCTCGATCTTCAGGGACGGATCGAGTCTAGGCAGCACTGCTCCGGTCGAACGCCGGATCTGCGGCACCGGAACCGGCCTGTTCCCGGACGCACCGGCAGCAGGCACGAGACACGCTAGCGCGTCCTCGAGGCACCAATGCGGAGCCGCCCCGGCTGCGATGAAGGGTCGCGAGGCCCGGAGCCGGTGCAGCCCCGCCTGACGGGCGGCGCGCCGACGTCACACCGTCGGCGCAATCCGTCAGCCGCGCACCACGAACCCGAGCAGCGCGACGACCAGATAGGCGGCGAGCACGCCGAACCAGTAGTTCTTCGCGAGCGCGGCGCGCCCCGCGTACTCGGCCTGCTCGGCCGCCCGCTGCGCCGGCTCGAGACCGCGCGCCCAGGCCTGGAACGAGCGCGATTCGAGCATCGCGAACAGCGGATAGCCGAGCGACACGAAGCCGGCCCACAGCGCGGTCAGCAGCGGAAAGTCGCGCGGCCACGTCGGCGCGGCGAAGCCGCCGAACACATAGGCGGCGAGCGGGAACAGGCCGACGAACAGGTGGATGCCCAGCGCGGCGACGTTGAACTCGCTGCTGCCGAAGCGCCAGCCGCGGCGATCGGACCAGCGCACGCGGGCGGCGGGGCGGGCGGAGGCGCCCGGAAGGGACATCGACGATTCGTTCATGGGCTCACCTCGGTTGGGTCTGCGGCACTGTGCGCCCCGCCGGCGCGCCGGCGGCGAATGGACGACCGTGGCAGTCGGGCTTGCGTCGAAGGCCGTGTGCGACCCGCCACGCCGGCCGTTCAGACCGGCAGCGCGGTCTCGTACTTCACCTCGCGCAGCACGACGTTCGTGCGGATGCTCGCCACCCCGGGGATGCGGAACACCACCTCGTGCAGGAACCGGTCGTACGCCTTCATGTCCGGCACCACCACCTTAATCAGATAGTCGGCCTCGCCGGTGATGCCGTGGCACTCGATGATCTCGGGGCACGCCCGCACCTGCCGCTCGAAGCCGTCGACCACGCCCTCGACGTGCCGCTCCAGCGACACGTTGGCCAGCACGCACACGTGCAGCCCGAGCCGCTCCCGGTCGAGCAGCACCGCCCAGCGCCGGATGACGCCGCGCTCCTGCAGCTCGCGGATCCGCCGCCAGACGGGCGTCGGGCTCAGCCCGACCCGATCGGCCAGCACCTGCTGGGAAAGGCGCGAGTCCTGCTGCAGCTCGCGCAGGATCGCGCGGGAGGCGCGATCGAGATCTTCCGACTCCATACCCGGCTCCTCACGAAACGAATGTTTCGATCTTATGCGGCATCGGGTCATCTGAGGACACTCTTTCCGCCGTCCGAGGCCCAGACTCGTTCGATCCCGAACCGCGACCCCCATCTGCCGGAGGAGCCCGCCATGGCCGCCACGTCCCTGCCGAACGCCGGCTACGCCCTCGCCGACACGCTCCGGGCCGACCGCGGCACGGTCTTCATGACCGGCACCCAGGCCCTGGTCCGGCTGCCGCTGATGCAGCGCGCGCTCGACGCCCGGCGCGGCCTGGCCACCGCCGGCTTCGTCTCGGGCTACCGGGGCAGCCCGCTCGGCATGGTCGACCAGCAGATGTGGAAGGCCGGGGCGCTGCTGAAGGCCGCCGGCGTCGAGTTCCTGCCGGCGATCAACGAGGACCTCGCCGCGACCGCCTGCCTCGGCACGCAGCGCGTGGCGCTCGATCCGAAGCGCGCCGTCGAGGGCGTCTTCGCGCTCTGGTACGGCAAGGGCCCGGGCGTGGACCGCTCGGGCGACGCGCTCAAGCACGGCAACGCGTTCGGCTCGAGCCCCCTGGGCGGCGTGCTGGTGGTGGCCGGCGACGACCACGGCTGCGTCTCGTCGTCGATGCCGCACCAGTCCGACCTCGCGATGCAGGCCTGGTCGATGCCGGTGCTGCATCCGGCCAACGTCGCCGAGTACCTGGAGTTCGGGCTGTACGGCTGGGCGCTGTCGCGCTTCTCGGGGGCCTGGGTCGGGTTCAAGGCGGTCAGCGAGGTGGTCGAGTCGGCGATGACCGTCGACCTCGACCGCGTCGCGTTCGACTTCGAGGATCCGGTGGACTTCGCCGCGCCCGCGGACATCGGCCCGCTGCACGTGCGCGCGGTCGACCTGCCCTCGCTCGCGCTCGAGGCGCGGCTCGCCGCGAAGCTCGATGCGGTCCGAGCCTTCGCGCGGCTCAACTCGATCGACCGCCACGTGGTCGCCTCGCCCCGGGCCACGCTCGGCATCGTCACCGTCGGCAAGGCGCACTTCGACTTCATGGAGGTGCTGCGGCGCCTGGACCTCGACCCGGACGCGCTGGCCGCGGCCGGCGTGCGCGTCTACAAGGTCGGCCTGGTGTATCCGCTCGAGCCGACACGGATCCTGGAGTTCGCACGGGGGCTCGAGGAGCTGCTGGTCATCGAGGAGAAGGCACCGGTCGTCGAGCGCCAGATCAGGGAGCTGCTCTACCCGCTGCCCGACGCGCAGCGCCCGCGCATCGCCGGCAAGACCGCGCCCGACGGCACGCCGCTGCTGTCGGCGCTCGGCGAGCTGCGCCCCTCGCGGGTGATGCCGGTGGTGGCCGACTGGCTCGCGCGGCTCAACCCGATGCTCGACCGGCGGGCGCTGGTGGTGGACTTCACCACCCCCGTGCTGCCCTCGAACGAGGCCGACGCGGTGCGGCGCCAGCCCTATTTCTGCTCGGGCTGCCCGCACAACCGCTCGACCGTCGTGCCCGAGGGCTCGCGCGCGCTCGCCGGCATCGGCTGCCACTTCATGGCGAGCTGGATGGACCGGGGCACCGCCGGCCTGATCCAGATGGGCGGCGAGGGGGTGGACTGGGCCGCGGCCTCGCGCTTCACCACCGAGCCGCACGTGTTCCAGAACCTCGGCGACGGCACCTACTACCACTCGGGCTACCTCGCGATCCGGCAGGCCGTGGCCGCCGGCGCGTCGATCACCTACAAGATCCTCTACAACGACGCGGTCGCGATGACCGGCGGCCAGCCGGTCGACGGCGCGCTGTCGGTCGCGCAGATCGCACGCCAGGTCGAGGCCGAGGGCGCGCGCGCGGTGGTCGTCGTCTCGGACGAGCCGCAGAAGTACGACGGCCATCACGGCGAGTTCCCGCGCGGCACGAGCTTCCATCACCGCGACGAGCTCGACCCGGTGCAGCGCCGGCTGCGCGAGACCCAGGGCGTCACCGTGATGGTCTACGACCAGACCTGCGCGGCCGAGAAGCGGCGCCGCCGCAAGAAGGTCGTCGACGGCGTGCCGGGCTTTCCCGACCCGCCGCGCCGGGTGTTCGTCAACGAACGCGTGTGCGAAGGCTGCGGCGACTGCGGCCGCGCGTCGAACTGCCTGTCGGTGATCCCGGCGGAGACCGACTGGGGCCGCAAGCGGCGCATCGAGCAGAGCTCCTGCAACAAGGACTTCTCCTGCGTCGACGGATTCTGCCCGAGCTTCGTGACGGTGGAGGGGGCGCGGTTGCGCAAGCGGACGGGGGCCTCCGGCGGTGCCGCTGCATCGGCGTCGGCCGGCGCGACCGACGCGCTCGCGCGCGAGATCGCCGCGCTGCCCGAACCCCCGCCCTGGACCTGGACCGGGCCCTTCGACCTGCTGGTGACCGGCGTGGGCGGCACCGGCGTCGTGACCGTCGGCGCGCTGATCACGATGGCCGCGCACCTCGAGGGCAAGCAGGCCTCGGTGCTCGACTTCATGGGCTTCGCGCAGAAGGGCGGCGCGGTGCTCTCCTTCGTGCGGCTCGCGCCGAGCGCCGACCTGCTCAACCAGGTGCGCATCGACACGCAGCAGGCCGATGCGCTGCTGGCCTGCGACCTGGTGGTGGGCGCTTCGGCCGACGCGCTGGGCACCGTCAAGCACGGACGCACGGTGGTCGTCGCGAACACGCACGAGCTCGCCACGGCCGCCTTCGTGCGGGACGCCGACGCGTCGCTGCACGCGCCCGCGCTGCTCGCGAAGCTGCGCACCGCGGCCGGCGACGAGCGCGTGCGTACGGTCGACGCGCAGGCGCTCGCCGAGGCGTTCCTCGGCGACACGATGCCCTCGAACGTGCTGATGCTCGGCGTCGCCTGGCAGATGGGACTGGTGCCGGTGTCGTTCGCCGCGATCGACCGGGCGATCGAGCTGAACGGCGTGGCGGTGGCGGCGAACCGGCTCGCGTTCGGGCTGGGACGGCTCGCAACGGCGCGGCCGGAGCGGCTGGCGGCGCTGCGGGCCACGCCGGCGGCGGACGATGCCGCCGGCGACGGGCCGCTCGACGGGGAGCACGGACTCGTCGCTCGGCGCGCGCGGTTCCTCGCCGAGTACCAGGACCCTGCCTACGCGGCGCGGTTCGTCGCGTTCGTGGCGCGGGTCCGTGCGGCCGAGGACCGTACGCTCGGCGTCGCGGGACAGAGTACCGATGCCGGGACCGGCACCGCGGCGAGCGGCACCACGGCGTCGGGTGCGCCGCTGCGCCAGGCCGACCGCCCGCTGACCGCCGCGGTCGCACGCGGCCTGTCGAAGCTGATGGCGGTGAAGGACGAGTACGAGGTGGGCCGGCTCTACGTGGACGGCACCTTCGCGCGGGCACTCGACGAGCAGTTCGAAGCCTGGGACGGCCTGACGCTGCACCTCGCGCCGCCGTTCCTCGCCGCGCTCGGCGCCCGATTCCGCAGGCCCGACGGCACGCCGCGCAAGATCGCGATCGACGCCCGCTGGGCGATGCCTGCGTTCCGCGTGCTGTCGGCCGCGCGCCGCCTGCGCGGCGGCGCGTTCGACGTGTTCGGGCGCAGCGCCGAGCGCCGGCTCGAGCGCGCGCTGGTCGACGAGTACCGCGCGACGATCGAGTCGCTGCTGCCCGAGCTCGACTCGGCGCGCGTGCCGCTCGCCGTCGCGATCGCGTCGGTCCCCGAGCGGATCCGCGGCTTCGGGCATGTGAAGCTCGCTGCGGTGGCGACGGCGCGGGCGCGGACGCGGGAGCTGAAGGAGCGGTGGGTGCGGGGTGACCTCGACGCTCGCGCGGACACGGCGGCCGACGCGGCGCCGGGCACGGCACGCGAGCAGATTGTTCAGGTGGTGCGAAGGACTCGAGCGACGATGGGGTGACGACTGGGTGACGACGGGGTGGCACCGCAGCGTCAACGGCGCAGCAGCAGCAGGCAGCCCATCACGATGAGCGCCGCCGAACCGATGCTCCACCCGGTCGGAATCTCCCCGAACGCCAGCCAGCCGAGCAGCGCGGCCCACACGAGACCGGTGTACTCGAGCGGTGCCGCCCGGCTGGCCTCCACGTGCGAATAGGCCCAGGTGATCGCCACCATGCCGATCGTCGCGAACCCGCCCATCAGCAGCAGGATCGGGACGTCGGACCATCGCATCGGTTCCCACAGCCACCCCAGCGGCGCGGCGAGCACGATCGCCGGCACCACGTTCTGCACCAGCAGGATGGTCCAGAGCGCATCCTGCCGCGCCTGGTGCCGCGCGACCACCATCACGCCCGCGTAGGCCAGGGCCGACACGCCCGCCGCGGCCATGCCCCACGGCCGTGCCCCG
>RPRK01000169.1 GCA_003818495.1 Burkholderiales bacterium | reverse complement strand
CGCCGCGACCTGCTCGAAGTAGCCGTACACCTGCTCGTCGGAGCGCAGCCCCGGCACGGGAGCGACCATCACGCCGGCCGCGCCCGCATCCACCACGCGGCGCGAGAACGCGGCGAGGTTGTCCAGGCCGGCGGCGCTCGCGCCGACGATGATCGGCACCCGACCGCCGACCGCGCGCAGCGACGCGTCGACGAAGGCGGCGCTCTCCTCGCCCGACAGCTTGGGCGCCTCGCCCATGATGCCGAGGATGGTCATCCCGGTGACGCCGCAGTCGAGGTAGAACGACATCAGCGAGCGCGTCGACTCGAGGTCGAGCGCGCCCTGGGCGGTGAAGGGGGTGGCCGAGATCACGTACATCCCGGCGGCGGTCTCGTCGAGCTTGCGGGCGGAGTTCATCGCCGGATTATCCACCGCAGCACGCATCCGGCGCCATCGCGCGTGCCGCTCGGCTCGGTTATCGTCGGGGCATGCCCCGAGCCGCTGCGCGCACCGCCGCCCCCGTCATCCTGCTGACCGGCTTCGAGCCCTTCGGCGGCGAATCGGTCAACCCGAGCTGGCTGATCGCGAGCGCGCTCGACGGCGAGACCGTCGCGGGCTCGACGGTGCGCGCGGTGCGCCTGCCAACCGAGTTCCGCACCTCGCTGCGGGTGCTGCGCGCCGCGCTGCGCCGGCACGGACCGCGTCTGGCGGTGTCGCTCGGGCAGGCCGGCGGGCGGGCCGAGCTCTCGATCGAGCGCATCGCGATCAACGTCGACGATGCCCGCATCCCGGACAACGCCGACGCCCGACCGATCGACGTGCCGGTGGTGCGCGGCGGCCCGGCCGCCTACTTCAGCACGCTGCCGGTGAAGGCGATCGTCGCGGGGCTGGCCGCACGCGGCGTCCCGGCGGCGGTGTCGCAGACGGCGGGCACCTTCGTCTGCAACCACGTGTTCTACGGGCTGCAGCACGCGCTCGCCGGCACGCGGGTGCGCAGCGGCTTCGTGCACGTGCCCTACCTGCCCGAGCAGGCCGCGGTCTGGCCGGGCGCGCCGAGCCTGCCGCTGTCGACGATGGTCGACGGGGTGCGCGAGGCGCTGCGGATCGCGGCCACGCACACGGGGTCCGACCTGCGGGCGGGCGGCGGCGCGATCGACTAGGCGAAGCGTGCGAGCCGCGCGCGCAGTCGGTCGATCTCCGCCAGCAGGTCCATCACCAGGACCACGGCCGGCAGGTCCAGTTCGAGATCGCGGGCCAGGCGGGCCGCCCTGCGGGCCTGCGGCAAGGCGTCGCCTGCGAACTGCCAATCGGCGGGCCCCTGCCCGGCAGGCCTCAGCAGGCCTTCGCTCACCATCGACTCGAGCAGTTCGGGCTCGGCGCCGCAGGCCCGGCACAACGCCGGCAGGGTGAAGGACACGTGCTCTTCGACGACGACCACGGTGGCCTCGAGGAGGTGGACATCCGCCATGGTTTCAATCCTCCAGCGCGGTGCGCGCGGTGTAGCCGGCGAAGGCCTGCGCGAACGCGCGATAGGCGGCCTTGTCGGAGTCGGAGACCGAGGGCGGCAGTGCGATGCTCAGCACCGCGTACAGGTCGCCGGGCACCTTGCCCGCCAGCCCCTTGCCCTTCAGACGCAGCCGGCGGCCCTGCGACGATGCGGGCGGCACGTCGAGCTGCACGCTGCCGTCCGGCGTCGGCACGGTGACAGTGGCGCCGAGTGCCGCTTCCCAGGGCGCGAGCGGCAGGTCGAACTGGATGTCGGCGCCGTCGATCCTGAACACCGGATGCGGCAGGATCTCGATCTCGAGGTACAGGTCGCCGGCCGGTGCGCCCCCGTGACCCGCGGCGCCCTGTCCGGCCAGCCGCAGGTGCTGGCCCGGGCGCACCCCCTTCGGAATGACGACCTCGAGCTGCCGCTCCTGCAGCCTGACCTGCCCGGCGGCGTCGCGCACGGGCAGGCGCAGCGAGATCGTGCGCCGGCCCCCCCGGTACGCGTCCGGCAGCTCGATGGCCACCTTCGCGTGGTGGTCGCGCCCCTGCGCCGGTCCGCCACCGGACCGGCCGCGGCGCGCGCCCGGCTCGCCGCCCGGTGCGCTGCGACCGAACAGCGACTCGAAGAACTGGCTGAAGTCCGCGGCGTCGCCCGGACCGTCGCCGTCGTCCCGGCCCGGCATGCCGCCCGGGCCCGCGCCGCTGAACTCGAATCCGCTGTCCCATCCCGGCGGGGGCTCGAAGGTCTGCCCGCCGGCATGCCGTCGGGCGATCTCGTCATAGGCCGCCCGGCGTTCGACGTCGATCAGCGCTTCGTGCGCCTCGGCCACCTCCTTGAAGCGGGCCTCGGCATCGGGCTCGCTGCTCACGTCGGGGTGGAACTTGCGCGCGAGCTTGCGATAGGCGCGCCGGATCTCGTCGTGCGTGGCACCGGGCTCGACCCCGAGCGTGGCGTAGTAGTCCTTGAAGTCCATCGGCGGCGTGTCTCAGGTCGGCTCGGTCAGCGCACGCCGAGGCGTCGGCGGTGTCACGGCGTCCTGCGGGTCGGTGGCGATCCGTCCGTCGATCACCTCGATGATCCGGTCGCAGCGTTCGGCGAAGACCGGGTTGTGCGTCACGAACAGCACGGTCGTGCCCTGCTCGGCGTTCAGGCGCCGCAGCAGCGCGAACACCTCGTCGGCGCTCCGGGTGTCGAGATTGCCGGTGGGCTCGTCGGCCAGCAGCAGCGCCGGTCCCATCGCCAGTGCCCGCGCGATGGCCACGCGCTGCTGCTGGCCGCCGCTGAGTTCCCCGGACGCATTGTCCTGCCACGCCGTCAGGCCCACGCTGGCGATCAGCGCCTCGGCGCGGACCCGCATCGCGTCGTTGGCGAACTCCTCGGCGCCCAGCATGGGCAGCATCACGTTCTCCAGCGCCGTGAAGGCGGTGATCAGATGGTGGTGCTGGAACACGAAGCCGATGCCGTGCCCGCGCAGCCGCGTCAGCGCGCCGTCGTCGAGCACCGTGGTCTGCTCGCCGCACACCTCCACCGTGCCCGCGGTCGCCCGGTCGAGCAGACCGACGATGTTCAGCAGCGTGCTCTTGCCCGACCCCGACGGCCCCACCACGGCACAGAACTCGCCGGATCGGACCGTCAGGTCGATGCCGTGCAGCACCTCGGTCTCGTTCGCCATGCCGAGGTTGTAGACCTTGCGCACGCCGCGCAGCTGCACGACCACGCCCTCAGCCACGGATGGCCACCACCGGATCCAGGCGGGCCGCGCTGCGGGCCGGAGCGAAGGCGGCGACCAGCCCCGTCAGCGTGGCGAGCAGCAGGGCGGCCGCGAACAGCGCCGGGTCCATGACCAGCCCGAACAGCGGCGTGCCGTCGGCGTTGCGGGCCAGGCGCTGCCACAGCACCAGGCCCAGCGCACCGATGCCGCTGCCCAGCACGGCGCCGCTCAGCGCGAGCAGGCCGCCCTGCAGCAGGAACAGCCGCAGGATCTGCGCGCGCGAGATGCCCATCGCGCGCAGGATGCCGATCTCGCGCGAGCGCTGCACCACCACGACGGCCAGCACGCTGGCGATGCCGAACGCCACCGACAGGCCGACGAAGAAGCGGATGGCGGTGTTGGCCGTGGTCTGCGCGCTGACGGCGGTGAAGAACTGGGCGTTGGCGGTGATCCAGCTGTCCGCCTGGATGCCGGTGGCCGCGGTGATGGCCCGAGCCACCGTCTCGGCCGCATAGACGTCGCTCACCGTCACCTGCAGGCCGCTCACGCCGCCGGGCAGGCCGAGCAGGCTCTGCGCGGTGCGCAGCGCGACGTAGGTGCTGCGCTGGTTGGCGCCCTTGTTGCCCAGGTCGAACACGCCGCAGATCGACAGCGTGGTGGACACCGCGCCGGCGCCGGTCCCGGCGCTGACGCGCAGCGTGTCCCCCACGTCGACCCCCAGGTCGCGGGCCAGTTCGGTGCCGATCAGGATGTCGCCGCCCAGCAGGCGCGTGTCGCCGCGCACCACTTTCGCGGGCAGGTCGACGATGCGGAAGTACTGCTCGGGGTCGATGCCCGACAGGGTGATGGCGCGGGTGGCCCCGCCGCGCACCACGAGGGCCGAGCCCGCCGCGATCGGCGCCACCACCCGCACCTGCGGCATGGCCCGGATCTGCACCGCCATGGCCTGCCACTGGTCGATGGAGGTCATGCGCTGCAGCGGCACCTGGACGATCGCCGCCTCGACCTCGCGCTCGACCTCGCCCCCGCCCCCGATGCCCTGCGCGCCCCGCCGCAGGGGCCGCGACACCTGCTCGGGCGGCAGCAGCTCGATGTGCGCCGACGCCGACAGCACACGGCGGATGAAGTTCGACTGCAGCCCCGCCATCAGGGCCGACATGAAGACGATCACCGCCACGCCGATGGCGACGCCGGCGATGATGAACGCCGTCTGCAGTCGCCCTTCGCGCAGGAAACGCAGGGCCACGATCCATTCGAACGGCAGGCGGCGGGAGAACATGGCGGCGGCGCGGTCGGTTCAGCGCGGCGCGGACGCCGGCGCGGACGCCGGCTCGGGCACCGGCACCGGCACCGCCGAGGACGCCGCCGGCGGCGCGGCACGCATGCGTGCGCCCGGTGCCAGCGCGCCCGGTGCCGCGACGACCACATCGCCCTCGCCCAGCCCCTCGGCGACTTCGGCCACGCCGCCGCTGCGAAGGCCGAGGCGCACGGTCCGGCGGACCGCATGCCGCCCCTCCACCCGCAGCACCCACGGCGCGGCGCCCTCCGCGTCCTGCACGGCCGCCGTCGGCACGATCAGGACCTGCGGCCGGCGCGCCACCTCGATGTCCACCGACACCGTCATGTCCTGCTTCAGCGCGGCGGGCGGCCGCCCCACGTCGAGCTTGACCTCGACCGCGCCGGTCGCCGCGTTCACCCCGGGGTTGATGTAGGCCAGCACGGCGTCGAAACGCCGGTCCGCATAGGCGTCGGCCGAGGCCAGCGCCGACTGGCCCAGTGCCAGCAGCGCGAGGTTCTTCTCGTCGATCTGCACCACCAGCTGCGTCCGGCCGTGCGGCGACAGCGTCATCAGCACCCTGCCCGGCTGCACCACGTCGCCCACCTCCACGTTGCGCGCGATCAGCGTGCCGTCCACCGGCGCATGGATCGCGGTGTAGGCGGTCCGGGCCCGGGCCGCCTGCGCCGTGGCGCGCGCGGCGGCCAGATCGGCGACCGCGAGCGCTCGATCGCTGCCGGTGGAACCGGCGCTCTCGAGCTGCCGGCGGGTCGTCAGCATCTGGGCATCGGCCAGCTCGGTGGTGTTGCGCGCGTCGTCCAGCGCGGCCTGGCTGATGAAGCCCTTGCCGAACAGCTCCTGGGTGCGGGCCAGGGCGATGCGGGCGCGCTCCAGGCTGGCCGTCGCCTGCCTGAGCGTCTGTGCGGCGACCGGTGCCTGCACCTCCTGCACATGCCGCAGACGCGCCTGGGCCTGCCCCACCGCCGCATCGGCCTGCCGGCCCGTCGCGCTCAGCTCGGCCGCATCGAGCTCCACCAGCAGGTCTCCGGCTTCGACCGCCTGCCCCTCGGTCACCGGCACGTGCAGCACCGTGCCCGTGATCTGCGCGCCGACATCGAGGCGGTGCGGCGCCTCCACGTGCCCGCTGGCGACCACGGTCTGGACGACGTCGCGACGCAGCACGGATGCGGTGGCGACCTCCGGCCCCAACCAGCCGCGCACGCCGAACCCGCCGAGGACGGCGGCGCCGATCACCGCGGCGATCACCATCCCGCGGTGCCGGCGCAGGAAGGACGCCGTCACGGCCGGCGTGGACACCAGTACCGGCACCGGATTGCGACTCATGGCGATCCCTCCGGTCGGAACGGACCGCGGATTCGGCGAACCCGCGGCAACGAGGTGCCCAGCCTACGCACACCTCGGCCCGCCGACCGTGCGGCAGCGAACACTCGACCTGTCGCGATCGCCCGAGCCGCGAGCCGCTCCGTTCGGTGGTGCACAGACCGCACCACCCACCCGGGCGCAGCCTCCAGACTCCTCGACCCCGCCGGACCCCGACATGAAGACCGATTCGCAACTGCAGCAAGACGTGATGGCCGAGCTCGAGTGGGAGCCTGCGGTGCAGTCCGAACACATCGGCGTCGAAGTCAGGAACGGCGTCGTGACGCTGGCCGGCGCGGTCGGCAGCTACACCGAGAAGCTGAACGCGGAGCGGGCCGCCCAGCGCGTGACCGGCGTCAAGGCGCTCGCCGTCGAGATGAAGGTCACGCTGCCGGCGTTCGGCAAGCGCAGCGACGCCGACATCGCCGAGTCGGCCCAGAACATCCTGAGCTGGACGAGCTCCCTGCCGGCCGACGCCGTCAAGGTGATGGTCGAAGACGGATGGCTGACGCTGACCGGCGACGTGTCGTGGCAATTCCAGCGACAGGACGCGGCCGACACCGTGCGCTACCTCTCGGGCGTGACGGGCGTCAGCAACCAGGTCGCCATCAAGCCGGCGCTGTCGGCCAAGGTCGTCAAGTCGGACATCGAGGCCGCACTCAAGCGCCGCGCCACTGCCGATGCGAAGGCCATTTCCGTCGACGTCTCCGGCTCCGACGTGACCCTCACCGGCACCGTGCACAGCTGGGCCGAACGCGACCTGGCCACGCATTCCGCCTGGAGCAGCTCGGGCGTACGCAACGTCGTCGACAACATGAGCCTCGTTGCATGAACAAGCTCCTGGTCGCGGTGTTCGACACCGAACCGGCTGCCGATGCCGGGCTGAACGCCCTGCGTGCGCTGCACGCGGCGGGCGACATCACGCTGTATGCCACCGGCGTGCTCGCCCGCGACGCCGACGGGAAGGTCGCCGTCCGGCAGTCCATGGGCGACGGACCGGTCGGCACGGTCACCGGCCTGGCACTCGGCAGCCTGATCGGTCTGCTCGGCGGTCCCGCGGGCGTGGCCATCGGCGCCGCCACCGGCACCGTGGCCGGCGCAGTCCGGGACTTCTGGGTCGCCGGCGTGGGCCTGGACTTCATCGAAGCCGCCCTCCAGCACCTGAAGCCCGGCAAGGTCGCGCTGGTCGCCGAGGTCGAGGAGGAGTGGGTGGTCCCCGTCGACTCGGCCCTGGAGGCGGCGGGCGGCCAGGTCTTCAGGCGCAGCCGCACCGAAGTCGCGGCGGCGCATTTCGACCACGACATCGCGGCCTTCAAGGCCGAGCTCGCATCGCTCGACGCCGAGGCATCGCACGCCACCGGCGTGGCCAAGACCCGGCTGCAGACCCGGCTCGCGACCACGAAGGCCGGTCTCGACGCCGCCGTGCACCGCGCCGAGCAGCGGCTGGACGCACTGAAGCAGGACGCGGCGTCCAAGGCGGCGTTGCTCAAGCTCCAGCTCGAGCAGGCCCAGGGCCACGCCAAGGCTCGGATCGACGACCGCCTGAAACGCATCAAGGCCGGGCAGCATGCGCGGGGCGCGAAGCTCGGGCAGGCATGGGACCTGACCAAGGAAGCGCTGACGCCCTGAGGCGCGTCACCCACCCGCCCGCGGGCACCTGTGCGCGGGCGGGTGGGGCCCGACCGGTGCGCCTTGGTGCCCCGCGCTAGCAGGCCACCTCGTTCGGCAGCAGCCGGTCGTATTCGTTCTTCACCACCGCGTAGCACTCGCACGCGCGACGCTCCAGGCCGGGACGATCGCACACGGTGATGTGGCCGCGGGCGTATCGGATGAGCCCGATCTCCTGCAGCCGCAGCGCGGCTTCGGTCACGCCTTCGCGGCGCACGCCCAGCATGTTGGCGATGAGTTCCTGCGTCATCACCAGCTCGTTGCCCTCCAGGCGATCCATGCTCAGCAGCAGCCAGCGGCACAGCTGCTTGTCCAGCGTGTGATGGCGATTGCACACCGCGGTCTGCGCCATCTGCGTGATCAGAGCCTGCGTGTAGCGCAGCATCAGGTGCATCACCGGTCCGTTGCGCGCGAAGGAGGCCTTCATGGCCGCGGCGCCGAGCCGATAGCCGCGGCCGGCGCTCTGCACCACGGCCCGGCTCGGCGTGCTCTCGCCTCCCATGAACAGCGCGATGCCCACGACGCCTTCCCTGCCGACCACCGCGATCTCCGCCGAGTGGCCGTCCTCGAGGACGAACAGCAGGGACACGATGGCGGTCGCCGGGAAGTAGACATGGCTCAGCGTGCGCCCGGACTCGTACAGGACGAGGCCCAGCGGCAGGTCGACGGGCTCCAGCAGGGGCAGCCAGCGCTGCAGTTCGGCGTCCGGCAGCGCCGCCAGGAGGTGGTTTTCCGCGGCGGACGTTGGGGTGATCATGCAGGCGTCTTCCTGTGGCGAGGGGCCGGGGGCCGGGATCGCCCAAGCATGACCGAAGCGCCTGGCTGGACGCTGACCGGGACAGGCCGTGTGCGCGTCCGAGTCCAGGCCGAGGCCCGGGGCGCTGTGGTGGGCTGACGGCCTCCCTCGACACCGGACAGGGAACGCGCCATGGGCGCCCCACCGAGGGATCCTATGCTTCGATGGGCGGCGCCTGCAGCACCGCCCGCCGTCCGATCAGCCCCGGCGCGCCGAGCGCACCCGCCACAGGCCGTGCAGCCCGCTGACGATCAGGATCGGCCACAGGAAGGTCGCCACCGCCGCCCAGAAGAGCCGCCCGCCCAGGCCGTCCTGCGGATCGGCGTGCTGCTGCGGCGGGCCCTCTCCGAACAGGTGCCGGTGCCGGTAGGTGAGCAGGCCGAACAGGAGTCCGACCGCGAGGAACGACGGGATCAGCACGTGGGCCATGGCGATTGTACCTTTTTTGTGACAACAACCGTCGTCATACCAGCCTGACAGTGATTGGACAAGCCTTTCGTTTCGACCGACCCGCTGCCTCCGGACCGGGCACGCATCGCATGGGCAGCCGGTGCCCGATCCCGAGAATCGAGGCAGTCTCCTGCCGCTGTTCGGCGATTCGAGATATGCCTTAGTCCTTAGCTTAGGCCGTCACTAAGCCCCGACCATGCTACCGGCCAACGATCATCGCGCCTCGCGCGCCCCCGAGATGCCCAGGCAGGCCGCCCCCGCGCCCCGGGCGGGCACGCGCTCGCCGCACGGCCCGTGGGCGCCCGGCGTGCGCCTGTTCCGCACGCTCAGCTTCGCCGGCAAGTCGCTGCTGATCTCGATCGCCTTCTGCCTGCCGCTGTGCGTGCTCGCGGGCTGGACGGTGGTCGACCAGACCGGGCGGCTGCAGGCCGCGCAGACCGCACGGACGGCGGGCGCTGCCGCAGGCACCGCGGCGGACACCGCCGCGCTGGACACCGCGATCGCCACGCTCGAGCGCGACCGCTGGCTGGTGGGACTGCTGGTACTCAGCGCCCTGGGTCTGGGCGGCTACCTGTTTCGCTGCTATTACCTGGTGATGCAGGGCGGGATGAAGGCGGTTGCCGACCACATGGACGCCATCGCGCAGGGCGACCTGACCCGACAGCCGCGCGCCTGGGGCAACGACGAGGCCGCGCACCTGCTGCGCGGGCTGGCGGCGATGCACGCGGCGCTGCGCGAGGTGGTCGGCCAGGTGCGCGACGGCTCCGACGAAATCCTGCTGGCGAGCCGCGAGATCGCCGGCGGCGCCGACGACCTGGCCCGGCGCACGTCGAACACCGCGTCGATGCTCGAGACCTCGGTCTCGTCGATCAGCCAGATCACCGACATGATCCGCTCCACTGCCGAGCGCTCGCACGAGGGCGCGGCGATGGCCGCCGAGAACGTCACGGTGGCGCGGCGCGGCGGCGACGCGATGGGTCGGGTCAGCGATCGGATGGCGCGCGTGGAGGAGGCCGCCGGCCGGATCCGCATGATCCTGGGCGTGATCGACGACATCGCGTTCCGGACCAACCTGCTCGCGCTGAACGCCGCCGTGGAAGCGGCCCGTGCGGGCGAGGCCGGCCGCGGCTTCGCGGTGGTGGCCACCGAGGTGAGGCTGCTGTCCGGCCGCTCGGCCGCGGCCGCGCGCGAGATCCGCGGGCTGATCGAGTCGACGCTCGACAGCGTCGAGCAGGCAGGCGGCGCCGTGGGCGATGCGAGGCGGACGATCGAGCAGATCGTCGAGCGCGCCGATGCGATGACGACACGCGGGTCGGCCATCGCCGAGGACGTCGTCCGCCAGGACACCGCGGTCGCCCAGGTGCGGCAGACGCTGGAGAACCTCGATCGCGGCAGCCAGCAGGACGCCGCGCTGGTCGAGCAGACGGCATCGGCCGTGGGGGCGCTGCACGACCAGGCCCAGGCGCTGCAGCGCACCGTGGCCCGCTTCCGGCTGCCCGCGTCCTAGGGGTCGCTCCGGCTCACGGCGCCTCCCCCGTCACCTCCTGCACGACCTCGCCCGCGATCACCGAACGCAGCCACGCCTCCCGGTCCCTGCGGCCGAGGTAGTGCAGCCAGGCGTCCACGCCGAACCGGTTCGGGTCGGCGAGATGGCCGATGTCGCTGATCTGCAGGGTCGACGTGAAGCCAGGACCCGGGAACTTCGCGAGCACCCGCTCGCGCAGCCCCGGGTCCATCGTCGCGAACAGCACCACGTAGGCCACGTACTCGTGGGCGGCGACCGGCAGGCGGTCGGGGGCCGCGTTGCAGCCGACGATGGCGTGGGCCATCTCGTGGGCCGCGGCGGACCGATAGAGCTCTCGGTCGACGGGGGTGCGGAACCACGCGCCGATCGCCTCGAACGCCGCGTAGCTGAGCATCTGGATGCCACGGGTGTCGCGCCGGTAGCAGCCGACCGCGCGGCCGCCCAGCTCTCCGGGCAGCGCGTCGACCACGTCGACCTCCGTGCCCGCGGGGGCCGCGAGCCCGGCGCGGGCGAGGAACGCGAGGGCGCGTGCGGCACCGTCGCAGACCGCCCGTGCATCGCTCGCCACCGCGGCGCGGACGGCGACGTCGGGCACGTTCGCACAGGG
>RPRK01000168.1 GCA_003818495.1 Burkholderiales bacterium | reverse complement strand
TGCCGCCGATCGCCGATCCCGCGATCAGTCCGGTGCCGGCTCCCACGGCCGCGCCCTGCGAGCCGCCGATCGCGGCACCCGCGACCGCGCCGATGGCGGTACCGACGATCGCACCGCCGGCGACGGTGTCGTTGGCGGCGCGCTGCGCGGACTGCCCGCCGATCCGGTCGGTCGCGAAGCGCCGGCAGGCCTCGTCGTCGGCCCGGAACTGCGCGAACGAGCGGCCGGTGCCCGGCAGCGCCATCGTGCTCGGGCCATCGGGGATGACCGCGCAACCGCCCAGCACCGCGAGCGCGGCGAGCGTGACGAGGGCGGCGCCGCGGTGCGTCCTGCGGATCGATGACATGGCGATGCTCCGGCTCACTGTGCGGCTCGCGGCAGCACCGGCTGCCAGCCCTGCGCGCACTCGCCGACCTCGGGATACCAGCCCTGCGGCTCGGCGCACCAGTACCAGTAGCCGGCGGCGGGCGCCTCGTCGTCGCGGGGGCGTTCGACGTACACCAGCGGGGGCGGCGGCGAGACCACGATCGGGGGCGAGACCACCACCGGCGGCGGATACCCCGGCCAGCCCCAGGCGCCCGGGTAGTACGGATACGGGCGCGGCCACGGTGCGCCGATGACCACGTCGACGCCGACGTTCGGGCGCGAGTGGTAGTGCGGCGGGCGGTAGGCGGGCGGGCGGATGGCGGGGGGCGGGACGTAGACGCTGGCCGGCGGGGCGATCGGTCGCGCGCCCTGCGGCGGCGCGATGCCCTGGGGGGGCGCGATGCCGGGCGGCGGCGCGATCTGGGCCGGCGGAGGCGGTGCGCCGGGCGATTGCGGCCGGGCCGTGCCGTAGAACCGGTTGACCGGCCGGTCGCCGTTCTGGGCGATCACGGTCGTGTCGACCCGCGCCTGTGCGCCGGCCACGCCGCAGGCGGCCGCCATGCACAGACCCGCCACCCATGCTGTCCAGGATTCCATCGTTCGCTCCATCGCGGCCCGCCGCAGCGGCCCGGTACCGATCGTTTCGTCGCGGGCGGCGCACGCCCCTGTCGGACCAACGGCGCCGTCGCGACGGCCGCCGACCTTCGAATCAAACCGTTACAACTGCACGGCCTCGGCTATCATCGCCGCGCCCATGAACATCACCGTCGTCGTCTCGGCCTACAACAACTGGGTGGCGCTCGACCGGACGCTGCTCGGCTTCCGGTGCCAGACGCTCGCCCCGGTCGAGCTGTGGGTCGCCGAGGACAGCCACTTCGAAGAGGTCGCGGCGACCGTCGCGAAGCACCGGGCGCTCGCGCCCTGGCCGATCCGGCACATCACCCAGGAGAACCGGGGCTACCGCAAGCCGATCATGATGAACCGTGCGTTCGGCGACGCGTGCGGAGAATTCGTCGTCTTCACCGATGCGGATTGCGTGCCCAGGGCCGACCTGCTCGAGACCTACGCGCGCCTGGCCCGGCCCGGCACCTTCCTGGCGGGCGGCAGCCATCTGTCGATCCCCGAGGCCTTCCACCGGGAGCGGCTGACCGACGCGATGATCGAGTCGCAGCAGGTGTTCGATCACGGCTGGCTGGCGGCGCAGGGCATCGCGCTGTCGCGCTGGCGCCTGACCCGGTCCCGGCCGCTGGCCCGCACGCTCGACCTGCTCACCGCCCGCAATTCGCTGAACGGCGCGAACACCGGCGCCTGGAAGGCCGACATCCTGAAGGTCGGCGGCTACGACGAGACCATGGGCTACGGCGGCGAGGACCGCAACTTCGGCTACCGGATGAACAACGCGGGCGTGCGCGGCGTGCGAGCCCGCCACAGCCTGGTCTGGCTGCACCTCGACCACAAGCGCGGCTACGTCGACCCCGCGCTCAAGCAGGCGAACCTGGACTGGAACCGAGAGGTCAGGCGCGCGAAGCAGGTGTGGCCGCGGCAGACGGCGCTGCCGCGCCCCGCGGGCGCCTGAGCGCGGAACGCCGCGCGGCACGGTGCCCCCGATGCGCCGGCGGCGCTTCGCCTCAGGCCGCGAAGGACGCCTCGCCGGCGCTGTACAGCCGCGCGTAGAGCCCCTCGCGGGCCAGGAGCTGCGCGTGCGTGCCGCTCTCGACGATCCGGCCCTCGGCCATCACCAGGATCCGGTCGGCGTTGACGATGGTCGACAGCCGGTGCGCGATCACCAGTGTCGTGCGGTCGCGCATCAGCGTCTCGAGCGCGGCCTGCACGGCGCGCTCCGACTCGTTGTCGAGCGCCGAGGTGGCCTCGTCGAGGATCAGCACGGGCGCGTCCTTGAGGACCGCGCGTGCGATCGAGAGCCGCTGCCGCTGCCCGCCCGACAGCCGGATCCCGTTGTCGCCGATCACCGTCTCGAGGCCCTCGGGCAGCGAGGCCACGAAGCTCTCGAGGTGCGCAGCGCGGATCGCGGCCTCGATCCGCTCGCGCGGGGCGTGACGCCGGTCGCCGTACGCGACGTTGGCCGCGATCGTGTCGTTGAAGAGCATCACCTGCTGGCTGACCCAGGCGATCTGCGAGCGCAGGCTCGGCAGCGTCAGCGTCTCGATCGGGATGCCGTCGAGCAGCACGCGGCCCTCGGTGACCGGATGGAAGCGCGGGATCAGGTTGGCGAGCGAGGTCTTGCCGCCGCCGGAAGGGCCGACCAGCGCGACGGTCTCGCCCGGCGCGACGGCGAGGTCGATGCCGGACAGCGCGACCCGCTCCGAGTTCGGATAGCTGAAGCCCACGCCCTCGAAGACGATCTCGCCGCGTGCGCGCTCGATCACGCGGGTGCCGGCGTCCGGTTCGACCGGCTCGTCGACGAAGGCGAACACCACCTCGGCGGCGGCGAGGGCGCGCTGCAGGTCGCCGTTGACGTTGGCCAGGTGCTTGAGCGGCGCGAGCAGCATCAGCATCGCGGTGAGGAAGCCGACGAAGCCGCCGGCCGTGGTCTGCTCGGCACGCGCCTGCATCAGCACCACGCAGACGACGACGCCGACTGCGACCGCGGCGGCGAGCTGCGTCATCGGCACGATGGTGGCGCTCGCCACCGTCATGCGGCGCGCGAAGTTGCGCAGCCGCTCGTTGGCCGCGTCGAAGCGCGACTTCTCCTGGTCCTGGCCGCCGTAGACCTTGATGACCGGATTGCAGCGGATCGCCTCC
The DNA here is from genome assembly GCA_003818495.1 of Burkholderiales bacterium. Taxonomy (GTDB): domain Bacteria; phylum Pseudomonadota; class Gammaproteobacteria; order Burkholderiales; family Burkholderiaceae_E; genus UBA4615. Next base: position 7,790 of record RPRK01000168.1, on the reverse strand, counting down.
TCCACCACCGCGGTCATCTCGCCGGTGTAGCGCATCTGCTCGGACGACAGCCGGCGCATGCGCTTGGAGAACGCGGCCACCATCACCGCGACGATCGGGATCAGCACGACGACGACCAGCGTGAGCCGCCAGTTGAGGTAGAGCAGCCACGAGAACAGGCCGACGATCACCGCGCTGTCGCGCACCAGCACGACCACGACGCCGGTCAGCGTGTTGGTCACGTTGTTGACGTCGTTGACCAGCTTGGCGATCAGCTGGCCGGACGATTCGCGCGCGAAGAAGCCGGCGGGCAGCTCGGCCAGCCGGGCGAACATGTCTCGGCGCAGCTCGGCGAGCACGCGCTGGCCGACCCACGACATCGCGAAGCTCATCGTGAAGGTGGCGGCACCGCGCACGACGAACAGGCCCACGATGGCCAGCGGCAGCGCCCACAGCATCCAGTCCTGGACGTCGCGCAGCGCGGTGTCGAGCATGTAGGTGAACAGCGCCGGCAGCGCGGGTTCCGTGGCCGCGGTGGCGAGCATGCCGAGCACGCCGAGCGCGAACACCTTCCAGTGCGGGCGCACGTAGCCGAGCACCCGGCGGATCAGCACCCGATCGCGACCGCGGCGCTCGGCGGCGCCGGCCTCAGCCATACCGCAGCTCGACGCCTTCGGGCGACAGCCACTGGCGCAGCTCGACGAGCAGCGCCTCGTCCGGCCGGATCCGCCAGGCATCGCCCAGCCGCACCGCGCAGCGCGCCTGGGCGGTGTGATAGTGGATCTCGACCGGGCAGCCGCGCGGCGGCGCCGGCGTGTCGTCGTCCTCGGCCGAGAACACCCCGCCGTTGGGCACCTCGCCGGCGGTGCGCGCGCGATACGGCTCGAGCAGCGCGCGCAGGCGCGTGCCGTCGGAGCCGCCGTTCATGCGCAGCAGCAGCATCCGCGCGTGCTCCTGGCGGGCGCGGGTGAGGTCGAGCACGCGTTCGGCGCTGAGGCGGAAACCGCCGCTGTAGTCGTCCTTCGAGACCTTGCCGTGGATGACGAGCAGCTCGTCCTCCTTGAGCAGGCTGCGCGCCGACTCGTAGAGTTCGTTGAAGATCACGATCTCGACGCCCGCGGTGGTGTCGTCGAGACCGAGCCGGATCATCTTGCCGCGCCGGGTCATGCCGACCTGCAGCGAGGTCACGATGCCGGCGACCGTCACCGCGGCCGATCCGTAGGTGGTCTCGGCGATCCGGGGCAGGTCGACGAGCTTCGTCTTCACGAAGCGCCGCACCTCGGCCTCGTGGCCCTTGAACAGGTGGCCGCTCAGGTAGAAGCCGAGGGCGGTCTTCTCCTCGCGCAGCCGGTGGCGCTCGTCCCAGGGCGGGCACGCGAGCCACTGCGGCTCGATGGTGTCGCTGCCGTCGGCGCCGCCGAACAGGCTCGACTGGTTGGCGCTGGCCGCCTGCTGCTCGGCGGCCTCCATCGCCTGCGGCACGTTGGTGAGCAGCTTCGCGCGATCGGTGTCGAGCGCGTCGAACGCGCCCCCGCGCACCAGCGCCTCGATCGTGCGGCGGTTGACCACGCGCCGGTCGATGCGCATGCAGAAGTCGAACAGGTCCGTGAACGGCCGCTCGGCGCGGGCCCGCAGGATCTCCTGCACCGCGCCCTCGCCGGTGCCCTTGACCGCGCCCAGGCCGTAGCGGACCGTCTTGCGGTCGATCGGGTCGAAGCGGAATCCCGACGCGTTGATGTCGGGCCCCAGCACCACGACCTTGTTGTCCTGCGCGTCCTTGACGAAGAGCTGGACCTTGTCGGTGTCGTCCATGTCGGACGACAGGGTCGCGGCCATGAACTCGGCCGGATAGTGCGCCTTCAGCCACGCGGTCTGGTAGGTGACGACCGCGTAGGCGGCGGTGTGCGACTTGTTGAAGCCGTACTCCGCGAACTTCTCCATCAGGTCGAAGAGCTGGGTCGCCAGCGCCGGGTCGTGGCCCTTGCCGCTCGCGCCCTCGTTGAAGATGGCGCGCTGCTGCGCCATCTCCTCGGCCTTCTTCTTGCCCATCGCCCGGCGCAGCAGGTCGGCGCCGCCCAGCGTGTAGCCGGCGATGATCTGCGCGATCTGCATCACCTGCTCCTGGTAGACGATGACCCCGTAGGTCGGCTCCAGGCACTGGGTGAGATCGGGATGGAAGTAGTCGATCTTCTGCTGGCCCTTCTTGCGAAGGATGAAGTCGTCGACCATGCCCGAGCCGAGCGGCCCGGGACGGTAGAGCGCCAGCACCGCGATGATGTCCTCGAAGCGATCGGGCTGCAGCTTCTTGAGCAGCTTCTTCATCCCGTCGCCCTCGACCTGGAAGATCGCCGTGGTGTTGGCATCCTTCAGGATCTGGTAGGCCTTCGGGTCGGTGAAGGAGAGCGTGCTCAGGTCGAGCTTGCGGTCCGGCTCGTTGCGGTTGATGTAGTCGACCGCGAGCTGGATGATCGTGAGGTTGCGCAGGCCCAGGAAGTCGAACTTCACCAGGCCCACGGCCTCGACGTCGTCCTTGTCGAACTGCGCGACCACCGAGTCGGTGCCCGGCGCCTTGTAGAGCGGGCAGAAGTCGGTGAGCTTGCCCGGTGCGATCAGCACGCCGCCGGCGTGCATGCCGACGTTGCGGGTCAGGTCCTCGAGCGGCTCGGCGACCGCGAGCAGCTCGCGGACCTCCTCCTCCTTGCGCTCGCGCTCGGCGAACAGCGGCTCGGCCTCGCGCGCCTTGGCGAGCGACACCGGCTTGGCCTGCACGATCGGGATCAGCTTGGAGAGCTGGTCGCAGAAGGTGTAGGGCATGTCGAGCACGCGGCCGGCATCGCGGATCACGGCCTTCGAGGCCATGGTGCCGAAGGTCGCGATCTGCGAGACGGCCTGTGCGCCGTACTTGTCGCGCACGTACTCGATGACCTTCCAGCGGTTGTCCTGGCAGAAGTCGATGTCGAAGTCGGGCATCGACACGCGCTCGGGGTTCAGGAACCGCTCGAACAGCAGCGCGTACGGCAGCGGGTCGAGGTCGGTGATGCCGAGCGCGAAGGCCACCAGCGAGCCCGCGCCGGAGCCGCGGCCCGGGCCCACCGGCACGCCGTTGGCCTTCGCCCAGTTGATGAAGTCGGCCACGATGAGGAAGTAGCCGGGGAAGCCCATCTGGATGATGGTCTCGCACTCGGTGCGCAGCCGCTCGACGTAGCGCGCGCGCTCGCGCTCGCGTGCCGCGGGATCGGGGAAGCACTTGAGCAGGCGCTCCTCGAGGCCGTCGGCCGCGAGGCGGCGCAGGTAGTCCTCGATCGTCAGGCCGTCGGGCGTGGGGAAGTCCGGCAGGCGCGACTTGCCGAGCTCCATCGTCATGCTGCAGCGGCGCGCGATCTCGACCGAGTTGGCGAGGGCCTCGGGCAGGTCGGCGAACAGGTCCGCCATCTCGGCCTGCGGCCGGAAGTACTGCTCCTCGGTGAACCGGCGCACGCGGCGCGGATTCGCGAGCATCTCGCCGTCGGCGATGCACACCCGCGCCTCGTGCGCGCGGTATTCGTCGCGTCGCAGGAACTGCACCGGATGCGTGGCGACCACCGGCATGTCCAGGCGGGCGGCCAGCGCGGCCGCCGCCCGCACGTGCGACTCGGCCTCGGCGTGCCCGCTGCGCTGCAGCTCGACGTACCACGCATCGGGGAAGCGCCGCGCCCAGTCGCGCGCGAGCGACTCGGCGGTGTCGACGCTGCCGGCGAGCAGCGCCTGTCCGACGTCGCCGGCCTGCGCGCCGGACAGCGCGATCAGGCCGTGGTGACCGTCGGGGCCGTGCAGCAGCGCCTCGCCGAACCATTCGCGGCGCATTTCGCCGCGCCCGCGCCATTCGTTCTCGAGCCAGGCGCGTGACAGCAGGTCGCACAGGTTCAGGTAGCCGGTGCGGTCCCGCACCAGCAGCAGCAGCCTGTGGGGACGGTCGCGCTCGGCGTCGTTCGTGATCCAGGTGTCGAGCCCGAGGATCGGCTTGATGCCCTTGCCGCGAGCCGCGCGGTAGAACTTCACCCAGCCGAACACGTTGGCCGAGTCGGTCAGCGCCAGTGCCCCCTGACCATCCGCCGCGGCGGCGCCCACGAGCGCGTCGATGCGCACGATCGAGTCGCTGACCGAGTATTCGGAATGGACCCGGAGGTGGACGAAACGCGGCGCCGGCATGGCGGCATTCTACCGCCGCGCCGAGGCCGTCCGCGCCCCGGACGGCTCGGCCGCGGCCCGTATAATCCGGCGCTCATCATGGCCGCCCCTCCCCTCGTCACCGCCCCCCGCGGCGGCACCGCGCACCAGCGCGCGCTGCTGACGATGCTCGGGTGCACGGTCCTCTGGAGTCTCGCCGGCGTCGGCACTCGCCTGCTCGAGCGCGCCGAGGGGTTCGAGCTCGCGTTCTGGCGCTCCGCGTTCTGCGCGGCCTTCGTGATCGCGGTGCTGGTCGTGCGTCACCGCGGCGCGTGGGTCTCGCACGTGCTCGGCGCCGGCGCCGTCGGCTGGGCGAGCGGCGCGATGTGGGCGGTGATGTTCACCTGCTTCATGCTCGCCCTGACGCTCACCACGGTGGCGAACGTGCTGGTGGTGATGGCCGCCGCGCCGCTGCTCGCGGCGCTCCTCGGACTCGCGGTGCTGCGCGAACCGGTGCCCGGGCGCACCTGGGTCGCGATCGCGATCGCGGCGGCCGGCATCGTGTGGATGGTGCGCGAGGGGCTCTCCGGCGAAGGGCTGATCGGGATGGCGGTGGCCTTCGCGGTGCCGGTCGCCTCCGCGATCAACATCGTGCTGCTCAAGCGCAGCGGCGGACGGGTCGATCTCGTCCCCGCGGTGCTGCTCGGCGCGCTGATCGGCATGGCGGTGACGCTGCCGCTGGCCTGGCCGCTGTCGGCCAGCACGCACGACCTGATGATCCTGGCCGCGCTCGGCGTGTTCCAGCTCGCGGTGCCCTGCATGCTGATGGTCCGGGCCGCGCACCACCTCGCGCCGCACGAGATCGCGCTGCTCGGCCTCATGGAGGTGGTGCTCGGACCGCTGTGGGCCTGGCTGGGCGCGGGCGAGGCCGCGACCGCGAGCACGCTCCAGGGCGGCGCGCTGGTGCTGGCGGCGCTGCTGCTGAACGAGCTGGCGGGGATCAGGGCGAAGCGGGGATAGCGGGTCGGTGGGGACTCGCGCTTTGCTCGCGCCAGGCTCGCGCAAGCATGCGCGAGCCCGACCGGCCCCGCGGCCGGGGCAGTGCCCCGGCCAGTCGCGGCTGGCGCGGCTGCGCCGCCCCACCCGCGAGCGGGTCGGTCACTTCTCCACGAACGCCCGCTCGATCACGTAGTCGCCGGGCACGCCCTGCGAGGGCGAGATCTCGAAGCCGCGCGCATCGAGCAGCATCCGCGTGTCGGCGAGCATCGAGGGGCCGCCGCAGATCATCGCGCGGTCGGTGGCCGGCGACAGCGGCGGCAGGCCGATGTCGTCGGTCAGCTTGTCGCTGGCGATCAGGTCGGTGATGCGGCCGCGGTTGCGGAACGGCTCGCGCGTGACGGTCGGGTAGTAGATCAGGCGTTCCTGCACCAGCTCGCCGAAGAACTCGTTGCCCGGCAGCTCGTCCTGCAGGTACTCGGAGTAGGCCAGCTCGCTCACCTCGCGCACGCCGTGCACCAGCACGACCTTCTCGAAGCGCTCGTAGGTCTCGGGATCCTTGACGATCGACATGAACGGCGCGAGGCCGGTGCCGGTGCCGAAGAGGTAGAGGTTGCGGCCCGGGCGCAGGTCGTCGACCACCAGCGTGCCGGTCGGCTTGCGGCTCACCAGCACGGTGTCGCCGGGCTTGAGGTGCTGCAGCCGCGAGGTCAGCGGGCCGTTCGGCACCTTGATGCTCAGGAACTCGAGGTTCTCCTCGTAGTTCGCGCTGGCAACGCTGTAGGCGCGCATCAGCGGCTTGCCGTCGACCGGCAGGCCGAGCATCACGAAGTGCCCGTTGCGAAAGCGCAGGGCCGGATCACGCGTGGTCTTGAAGCTGAACAGCGTGTCGTTCCAGTGATGGACGTCGAGGACGGTCTCGGTGTTGAACGCGGACATGGGTGGGGGCGGGACGCGAGCCTGGGCTGCAGCAAGGTGCTGCGATGCACAAATGGTACCTCGGCCGTCGCGGCCGAGATACTGACCTGGATCAAGGAGCGGACGCCTTCCCGGAACGAGGGGCCGCCGCGCCGACGCGGCGGGCGGACGGCGACCCCTGCACGGCTCAGCGGCGCAGTGCCCGGGTCTGCTCGGCGAGGCGCTTGCCGTAGGCGCGCGCCGTGTCGAGGTCGCCCTTGGGCGGCGACTGCTCGGGCGGCACGTTGTCGGCCTGCGCCATCGCGCCGATCGAGGAGCCGAGCCGGTTGAGCGCGTCCGGATGGCCGGGCTGGCTGGGCGGCATCATGCCGGTACCGACCCAGACCATCCCGTGCTGCATCGCCAGCGTCACGAAGTACATCAGCGTCGCGTACTTGTCGCCGCTCATGTTCAGCGAGCAGGTGAAGCCGCCGGCGACCTTGTCCTTCCAGCCCTGGCTGAACCAGACCTTGGCCGAGGCATCGGCGAATTTCTTGAAGTCGGCGGAGGGCCCGCCCATGTAGGTCGGCGAGCCGAAGACGATCGCGTCGGCGGCGCCGAGCTCCGTCCAGTGGGCCTCTCCCGCCTGCGTCACGTCGAGCAGGGTGGCCTGAACGCCGGGCACCGAGGCCGCGCCCTCGCGCAGCGCCTCGGCGACCCGCTTCGTGTGACCGTAGCCGGAGTGGTAGGCGACGACGAGCGTGGTCATGCGGCCTCCGTCACGCCGGGCGGGCCAGCTTCGCCGCGATCTGCGCGACGTGACGGCCCTGGAAGCGCGCGCCCTCGAGCTCGACCGCCGACGGCATGCGGCTGCCGTCGCCGCCGGTGATGGTCGAGGCGCCATAGGGCGATCCGCCCTTGATCTCCTCGAGACCGGTCTGGCCGGCGAATGCATAGGGCAGGCCGACCACCACCATCCCGTGGTGCATGAGCGTCGGGATGAACGTGAGGATGGTCGACTCCTGGCCGCCGTGCTGGGTCGCGGTCGAGGTGAACACCGAGCCGACCTTGCCCACCAGCGCGCCCTTGGCCCACAGGCCGCCGGTCTGGTCGAGGAAGTTGCGCATCTGGGCGGTCATGTTGCCGAAGCGGGTCGGCGTGCCGAAGACGATCGCGTCGTACGAGGGCAGCTCGTCGACGGTCGCGATCGGCGCGGCCTGGTCGAGCTTGATGCCCGACTTGCGCGCGACGTCGTCGGGCACCAGTTCGGGCACACGCTTGATCACGGCCTCGGCGCCGGCTTCGCGCGCGCCCTCGGCGACGGCGCCGGCCATGGTCTCGATGTGGCCGTAGGACGAGTAGTACAGGACGAGGACCTTGGTCATCTTCTTCTCCGTTGAAGGGGATGCGAGAGGGAGTGCGAGGGGAGGAATCCGGATGCCGAGGGATCAGGCGAGGTCGAAGACCAGCACCTCGGCGTCGGCACCGCGGTCGAGCTCGACGCCGGCTTCGCCGACGAGCTTCGCCGCGTCGCCGGCGGACAGCGGCGTGCCGTTGACCGACACGCGGCCCCGGGCGACGTGGACGTACGCACGACGCCCCGGCTCGATGTCCAGTCGAGCCCGTTCGTCGCCGTCGAGCAGCGCCGCATACACGCGCACCTGCTGGTGGATCGTGACCGAGCCGTCGGCGCCGTCGGGCGAGGCGATCAGCCGCAGCCGGCCGCGCTTGTCGGCGGCCTCGAAGCGGCGCTCCTCGTAGCCGGGCGCGAT
>RPRK01000167.1 GCA_003818495.1 Burkholderiales bacterium | reverse complement strand
TGCGCGTCCCGATCCGGCGCCTGCGGTGCTCGCCGTACATCACGTACGGCTGCGCTCCTCGGCACCGGCTCGGGCCTGCTCGCTACGGTTTCTTCACGACTTCCGGGCGCGGAACATCCCTTAGCCATCTTTTTTCCGGACACTTACCGATGATCGATTCGCACGCGATCGAGACGCTGTTCACCACGGCCCGCACGCAGAACGGCTGGCTCGACACGCCGGTCACCGACGCCGAACTGCGTGCGGTCTTCGACCTGATGAAGATGGCGCCGACCTCCGCCAACACGCAGCCGGCGCGCTTCGTGTTCCTGCGCACGCAGGCGGCCAAGGAGCGGCTGCGCCCGATGCTCTCGCCGGGCAACGTCGACAAGACGATGAGCGCGCCGGTGATCGCGATCGTCGCGCACGATCTCGACTTCCACGAGCACCTGCCGAAGGTGTTCCCGCACAACACGACGATGAAGGCCGGCTTCGACGGCCCGGAGAAGCTCGCCGCGCGCACGGCCTTCGCGTTCCGAAACGGCACGCTGCAGGGCGCCTACTTCATGCTCGCCGCGCGCGCGGTGGGCCTGGACGTGGGCCCGATGTCCGGCTTCGACAACGCGCGCGTCGACGCGGAGTTCTTCCCCGACGGCCGCTTCAAGTCGAACTTCCTGTGCAACCTCGGCCACGGCGACCCCGCGAAGGTGATGCAGCGGCTGCCGCGCTTCGCGTTCGACGACGTCTGCACGCTGCTGTAGGTGCTCTCGGACCCTGCGTTCTGGGCGGTCTCGGTCCCGGCGGTGCTGCTCGCCGGCTTCTCCAAGGCGAGCGGCAACGGCCTGGGGATGCTCGCGGTGCCGCTGATGGCGCTGGCGATGTCGCCGGCGGTCGCTGCGGCGATCATGCTGCCGATCCTGATCTCGATGGACGCGCTCGGCCTGTGGGCCTGGCGCGGCCGCGCCGACGGCGAGACGCTGCGCTCGGTGCTGCCGGGCGCGATGCTCGGCATCGTGATCGGCGCGCTCGCGTTCTCGGTGCTCGACGTGCGCTGGGTCAAGGGCATCCTGGGCGCGGAGTCGGTGGCCTTCGCGCTGCATCGGATCGTCGCGCGCCACGCGATCGCGGCCGCCCCGCCGCGCCCGGCCTCGCGGCTGGCCGGCGGCTTCTGGGGCGCGGTGTCGGGCTTCACCAGCACGCTCGCGCATGCCGGCAGTCCGCCGCTGATGCAGTACCTGCTGCCGCTCAAGCTCGACAAGGAGCGGCTGGTCGCGACCACGGTGATCTTCTTCACCGTGGTCAACGTGGTCAAGCTCGTGCCGTATGCCGCGATCGGGCTGCTCGACGCGTCCGGGCTCACCGCCTCGCTCGCGCTCGCCCCCTTGGTCCCCCTCGGATATTGGGGCGGACTGCGGCTGGTCAAGGTGCTTCCCGAGCCGGTCTTCTATCGGCTGCTGGTCGGCTCCCTGCTGTTGATCGGGATCAAGCTCCTGTACGACGCGTTCGTCGGCTGATGCGCGCCAGTGCTTGAAAAACACCGGCTCCGTGCATAGATCCGAGTCCTGGGCGCGGTGTCTCCGTCGCCCGAATCCCCTGATCGCAAGGAGCGCGAACATGACCAAGGTCTCGATCTACGATCCGTTTGCAGACGTGTTTCCGACTCTGTTCCGGAGCCTCTTGAACGAGGGCTCGAGCGAGCAGCGCGGCGGTGGTGCCCAGGCCGGCGGTGGCTCGCAGCAGGCCGTGCCGATGCGCGTCGACGTCTCCGAGGGCGAGCGTGCCTACACCGTGCGGGCCGACCTGCCGGGCGTGCCGAAGGATGCGATCCACGTCGACATCGACGGCAACCGCGTGACCATCCGCGCCGAGATCAAGCGCGAGAGCGAGCAAAAGGACGGTGAGCGCGTGCTGCGCAGCGAGCGCTACTACGGTGCCTTCGCGCGCAGCTTCGCGCTGACCGACGAGATCGACGAGGACCAGGCGAGCGCGAAGTTCGACAACGGCGTGCTCGAGCTGAGCCTGCCGAAGAAGGCGGTGGCCGGCGCCAAGCGGCTGTCGATCCAGTGAGCGGCTGACGGCGGGGTCGACGGGCCCATCGGCCCGTCGGCCCGCCGGCCTCAGTAGACGAACACCGAGCCGCTGGTGCCGACCGGCGGCGAGGGGATCGCGAGCGGCGCGCCGACCGCCAGCGCCCCGCCGTCGGCGCTCAGCGCGACGCTGGTGCCGAACTGGTCGCTCTGCGCGACGACCGAACCCTTCACGTAGCTGCGCTGCGTCCAGGTCGCGACGCTTCGGCCGAACACGTAGACCGCGCCGGCGTCGCTCGTGGACGTGTCGCCCTGGTCGCCGCCGACGCCGCGCGCGCTGCTGCTCTCGATGTAGGCGCCCACCGCCAGCAGCGCGCCATCGGCGCTCAGTGCCAGGTGCTGCCCGAAGCGGCTCCCGCCGCGCGCGTTCGACGCCTTCACGTAGGCCTGCTGGGCCCAGTTCGATCCGGTGCGCATGAACACGTAGGCGGCACCCGCGAAGGCTGCCGAGTTGCTGGTGCCGTCGCCGTTGATCCCGCCGGTGGCGCCGCGCTCGCCGGAGGCGCCGACCGCCAGCGTGTCGCCGTTGGCGGAGAGCGCGACGGCGGTGCCGAACTGGTCGCTGGAGTCCGCGTTCGACGCCTTCACGTAGGCCTGCTGCGACCAGACCGATCCGCCGCGCACGAACACGTAGACCGCTCCGGCGTCGGGGGCCGACTCGTCGGACTCGTTGCCGCCGACGCCGGGCGTGCCGCCGTCCTCGCGGGTCGCGCCGACCGCCAGCGTCGTACCGTCCGAGCTGATCGCCGCCGAGCGGCCGAACTCGTCGCCGGCCTGCGCGTTCGACGCCTTGAGCCGGACCTGCTGCGACCAGGTCGCGCCCGAGCGCGTGAACACGTACACCGCGCCGCTGTTGCCCATCGAATTGTCGGCGTCCCCGAGGGCCGGGTCACCGTCCTCGCCCGGGGCGGCGACCGCGAGCGTGGCGCCGTCGCCGGTCAGCGACACGGCAGCGCCGAAGCCGTCGCCCGCGCCCGGAGTCGTGGCCTTGACGTAGGCCTGCTGCGTCCAGGCCGCGTTGGTACGCGTGAACACGTAGACCGCGCCGCTGTCGGCCGCGGTGTTGTCGGCCGGCGCAGCGTCGGACGCGCTGTCCTCGCCGGCAGCACCGACGACCAGCATGCTGCCGTCGGCGCTGAGCGCGACCGAGCGGCCGAACCCGTCGCCGGCACCGGTGTTCGACGCCTTGACGTAGGCCTGCCTGACCCAGCCCGTGGCGCCGCGCACGAACACGTGGACGGCGCCCGCGTCGGCGGCCGCGTCGTTCGTCTCGTCATTGCCGATGCCGCTCGAGTTGCTGTCGTCGTCGGGGGCGCCGACCGCGAGCGTGCCGCCGTCGGCGCTGAGCGCGACCGCCAGCCCGAACTTGTCGGTCGCCCCCGGGGTGGCGGCCTGGAGTCGGCCGATCGCGTCGAGCATCCAGTCGATCGTCTGGACCTCGGGCGAGGCGCCGCAGCCCGCGGCGCCGCAGGCGCGCACCCGATAGCGGGTCGCGGCCCAGTCGGTGAGGTGCACCGCCAGGTCGACGGTGGCGGTCAGCGTGGTGTCGGCGAGCGGGCTGCCGACGTCGGTCCAGTCGCCGCCGCCCACCTTGCGCTGCAGGCGGTAGCCGGTGGCCTGGGCGGCCGCGGTCCAGGACAGGGCGAACTGCTTCGGCGTCGCCGTGGCGGTGAGCGAGGTCGGCGCGGGCTGCGTCGCGGGGCCGGGGTCGACGCCGGCCGTGGTGGTCGGCACGCCGGCGGCCGAGGGGGTGGACGCATCGGTGCCGCCCGGCGCGGCGGGCGCGGCGGCGGCCGCCGTCGGGGAGGCGCTCGCCACGTCGCCGCCGCCGCCGCCGCAGGCCGCCAGCGACACGGCCAGGGCGGCGGCGAGGCCGGCGAGCGCCGTGCGCGGGCGGAGCCGGATCGGGTCGGACTGCGGGAACGTCATGGTCGCGGCTCGGTTCGGACGGGGACTGATCGGTGACCGTCCCACGCGCGCGGGTGGCGCTCAAGCCGCGCGAGTCCGCCTGGACGGTCGCGACCGACGGCCGGCGAGGACCGGGCCGAGTACGGGTCGGGCACGGGCCGGGCAGGAGCCGAGTACGGGCCGAGTACGGGCCGAGTACGGGCGCAGGGCGGCGGCGGTATGCTCGGACTCCTCACCGCCGGAGGCCGACCATGAATGCACCCCAGTCCGCGGCGCGCCTCGCGCCCGCCGACCCGCCCGACGCGCTCGGCGCCGCGCTCGCCGAGGCCGTCGACCGCTATGTGTCGCGTCGCCCGACCAGCGAGCGGCTGCAGCGCGAAGCCGCCGAGGTGCTGCCGGGCGGGAACACCCGCAGCGTGCTGTTCTTCCCGCCGTTTCCGCCGTACATGGCGGGCGGGGAGGGCTGTCGGCTCACCGACGTCGACGGCCACGTCTATCTCGATGCGCTCGGCGAGTTCACCGCCGGCCTCTTCGGCCATTCGGATCCGGTGATCCGCGACGCGGTCGAGCGCGCGCTGCGCGGCGGGTTGAACCTGTCGTCGCACACGCCCGGGGAGGCCGCGCTCGCGCGCGAGATCCGTGCGCGCATCCCGTCGATCGAGCGGCTGCGCTTCACCAACTCCGGCACCGAGGCGAACCTGCTCGCGCTCGCCGCCGCGGTGGCGCACACCGGTCGCCGCACGGTGCTGGTCTTCGAGGGCGCGTACCACGGCGGGGTCCTGTCGTTCCCGGCCGGTGCCCCCGCGAAGGTCAACGTGCCGCACGTGTTCGCCGTCGCGCCCTACAACGACCTCGACGCCGCGCGCGCCGCGCTCGAGCCGCACCGCGGCGACGTGGCCGCGATCCTGGTGGAGCCGATGCTCGGCTCGGGCGGCTGCATCCCGGGCGACCCGTCGTTCCTCCACGGGCTGCGCGAGCTCGCCGACGCCCACGGCGCGCTGCTCGTGCTCGACGAGGTGATGACCTCGCGCCTGTCGTACGGCGGCCGCCAGGCGCTGCTCGGGCTGCACCCCGACCTCACCACGCTGGGCAAGTACTTCGGCGGCGGGATGTCGATCGGCGCGTTCGGCGGTCGTGCCGACGTGATCGACCGGTTCGACCCGCGGCGCGCCGATGCGCTCGCGCATGCCGGCACCTTCAACAACAACGTGCTCACGATGGCCGCGGGCCTCGCCGGCCTGCAGCAGGTGCTGACGCGCGAGGCGCTCGACGCGCTCAACGCCCGCGGCGAGCGGCTGCGGGCACGGCTCGGCGAGGTGTTCGCGCGGCACGGCGTCGCGCTGCAGGCGACCGGGCTCGGCTCGCTGTCGAACCTGCATTCGACCGACCGCCCGATCCGCTGCGCGGCCGATCTCGCGGGGCTCGATCCGCGCATCAAGGACCTGCTGTTCTTCGACCTCCTGGAGCGTGGCGTGTGGATGGCACGGCGCGGCTTCATGGCGCTGTCGCTGCCGTTCGGCGACGCCGAGCTCGAGACGCTGGTGTCGGCGTTCGACGAGGTGGTCGGCGCGCGGCGCGGCCTGCTGCCGGCCGCCCGCTGACGGGGTCAGTCCCGGGGCACCACGATCCAGCGCCCGTCGGTGCGCGCCGCGCCGGCGGCCGCATCGGGCGCGGCCGACGGGTCCGCCGCGCCTGCCCCGTCCGGCATGCCCGACGGGTCCGGCTCGTCCGCCACGCGCAGGATCCGGATCGCGCCGCCGAAGGCCCGGACCAGGGCGTCGCGCACCGCCGGATCGGCGGGCGGACCGTCGGCGGCGACGCGGCCCGCCACCAGCACCAGCAGCCGGTCGGCCGCCATCGCCAGGCCCAGGTCGTGCAGCACGGTCGCGATGGCGGCACCGCGCGCGGTGCGCGCACGCAGGCTGCGAAGCAGCGCCCGCTGGTGCGGCGCATCGAGGTGGGTCGTCGGCTCGTCGAGCAGCAGCACGCCCGCGTCGACCGCGAGCGCGCGCGCGATCAGCACGCGCTGGCGCTCGCCGCCCGACAGCGCGTCGAGCCGGCGGCCGGCGAACGCGTCGCATTCGGTCTCGCGCATGGCCGCGTCGACGATGGCGTCGTCCGACGAGCCCGGGCTGCCGAGCAGGCCGAGCCGGGGCAGGCGGCCCAGCGCCACCACGTCGCGCGCGGCGAGGTCGCCCTCGGCCTCGCCGTGCTGACCCAGCCAGGCGATGCGCATCGCGCGCTCGCGCGGCGACCAGGCCCCGAGCGTGCGGCCGTCGAGACGCACGGTGCCCGCGGCCGGCGCGCGCAGGCCGGCGAGCGCCGCCAGCAGCGTGCTCTTGCCCGCGCCGTTCGGACCCACGATCGCGGTCCAGAGCCGGGCCTCGAGCCGCAGCCCGACCCGGTCGAGCACCGTCCGCCCGCCCAGCACGACGCTCAGCGCGTGTGCCTCGAGCGGGGCGGCGGGCGGGGGCGCGGTCATGGCGCGCTCCGCCGGCGCAGCAGCGCGAGCAGGTAGGCGCCGCCCAGCACCGCCGTCAGCAGGCCCACCGGCAGTTCGCGCGGCGCGATCACGCTGCGCGCCGCGACGTCGGCCGCGGCGAGCAGCACGCCCCCGGCGAGCGCCGACAGCGCCAGCAGACGGCCGTGCGTGACCACCACCGCGCGTCGCACCAGGTGCGGAGCGGCCAGACCGACGAACCCCACCAGGCCGACCTGCGCGACCGCCGCGCCGGTCGCCAGCGCCATCGTCGCGACCAGCAGCAGCCTCAGCCGTGGCAGGTCGAGGCCGAGGCTCGCGGCCGCCGACTCGCCGAGCACCAGCGCGTCGAGCGTGCGCGCCGTCCGGACCGCCACCGGCAGGCAGGCGGCGAGCGATGCCGCCAGCAGCGCGACGCCGGTCCAGCCGAGGAACGAGGTCGTGCCGAGCATGAACGCCTGCCGGCCGCGCAGCGCCTCGGGGGCGAGCAGCGTGAGGAGGTCCGACAGCGCCGCTGCGATCACGCCGACGACCACGCCCGACAGCAGCAGCACCGTCGGGCGCGCGGTGCCGCCCGCCAGCGCGAGCGTCGCGGCGACGCCGGCGAGCGCGCCGCAGAAGGCCGCGCCCACCAGGCCGACGCGCAGCAGCAGATCGGTGCCGGCCACCAGCGGCGCGGCCCCCGCGAGGGCGCCGGCCGCCACCACCAGGGTCACCGCGAGGCCGGCGCCCGCGGCCGAGCCGAGCAGGTAGGGATCGGCCAGCGGGTTGCGGAACAGGCCCTGCGCGATCGCGCCCGACAGGCCCAGGCAGGCGCCTGCGAGGCAGGCGCCGAGCGTGCGCGGCGCGCGGATGCCGGCGAGCAGCGGCCAGTCCTCGACCCACGCGAACGACCAGCCGTCCCCGCCCGCGGCCAGGCCGGCCGCGCCGATCGCGAGCGCGGCGAGCAGCAGCCCGGCGGTCAGGCGTGCGGGCGTCATGGGGGTCATGGACGTCACGGTCGGCGCGCCTCCAGCGCGACCAGGCAGTCCGCGAGGATCTCGGCCGCCTCGCCCAGCCTCGGTCCGGGCCGCACGATCGGCTCGTAGCGCTCGGGCTCGAGCGCGCAGGCCCGGCGCTCGCGCAGTGCGGGCAGCGCCGCCCAGCCCGGGCGGGCGGCCATCGCCGCGATGGCGCGCGCCGACCCGATCACCAGTTCGGGCGCCGCACGCACGACGAATTCGGGGTTGAGCTGCGGGAACGGCCCGAGCGAGGCGGGCACCACGTTGCGCAGGCCGAGCCGCGCGAGGGTCTCGCCGACGAACGAGCCCTCGCTCGCCGCATGCGGCGTCTCCGACACCTCGAAGTAGGTGCGCAGGCCGCGCGCCGAGGCGGGCACGCGCGCGGCGGCAGTGGCGATGCGAGCGTCGATGCGTGCCCACAGCGCGTCGCCGTCGCCGGGCCGGCCGAGCGCCTGCGCGACCGCGCGCAGCACCCGCCGGGTGTCCTCGAAGCCCTTGGGCTCGAGCGCGAGCACGCGGATCCCGAGCGACTCGAGCCGCTCGATCGCGCGCGACGACGAGGCGGCGAGCACGAGGTCCGGACGCAGCGCGACGATGCGCTCGATCTGCGTGTCCTCGAGCCCGCCCAGCCGCGGCAGCGCGGCGATCGACGCCGGCCAGTTCGACGAACGGTCCACGCCGACCAGCCGCCCGCAGGCGTCGAGCGCACACACCGTCTCGGTCAGCGAGGGCAGCAGCGAGACGATGCGTCGCGCCGGGCCCTCCAGAGTCACCCGTCGGCCGCGGTCGTCGAGCACCGTGATGGGGGCGCTCGAACCGGGGGCGGCCGTGACGGAGGCCGCCGTCGCGGCCGGCGCGGCCTGCGCGAACGCGGGGTCCGCACGCAGCCCCGGCCCGAGCAGCGCGCCGGCCAGCGCCCCGACCGCCGCCGCCGCCGCGCGGCGGGCGGGCGAGGTCGGAGCGCGGCGCGGCGCGGCGCTCATTTCGCCGGCGGCGACCAGCGCAGGGTGACGAAGGTCTCGCGCCCCGGCTGGTTGAAGCCGTACGCGGTCTCGTAGGCCTTGCCGGTGAGGTTGTTGACCCTCAGGCCCACCGTCCACGCCGGGTCGTAGCGCCAGTCGGCCCGCAGGTCGAGCGTCGTGAAGCCGCCCAGCTTGAGCGTGTTCGCCGCATCCTCGTAGCGCTCCGAGAAGGCCGACACCGTGCCGCCGACCGAGTACGCGCCGAACAGCCAGTCGGCCTGCGCTCGGAACGCGTCCTTGGCGCGGCGGATCAGCTGCTTGTCGTAGTTCGCGCCCGGGGTGGTGTTGCGCGGATCCAGGTGCTCGAACGACGCACCGGCCACCAGACCCGTCCAGCGGCCTTCCCAGGAGGCCACCAGGCCGTCGATGCGCGTGCTCGGCACGTTGGTCGGCAGCGGGCCCGAGGCGATGTAGCCGCGGATCCGGTTGTCGACCCATGCGGTGCGCACCGACTGGTTGCCCGAGGTCCATCGCAGGCTGACCTCGCCGTGACGGCCCTCCTCGGGCTGCAGCGTCGGCGTGCCGAAGCCCGGGAAGTACAGCTGGTTGAAGCTCGGTGCGACGAAGCTCGTGCCGTACGAGCCGCCCACCCGCCAGGTCGGGGTCAGCGCGAACCCGTAGCCGAGGCTGCCGGTGGTCTGGCCGCCGAACTGCGAATTCGAGTCGTGGCGCACGCCGGCCTGCCAGGCACTGCGGCCGGCCTCTCCGGTGAGGCCGAGGCCCACGGCGTCGATCGTGCGGTCGCCGACGCTGTACGGCTGGCCCGGGCGCGAGACCCGCTGCTCGAGCCGTTCGACCAGTGCCAGCAGCGTGCCGGCGGGCGTCGCGAACAGGTTCTCCCAGGCGAGTTGGGTCTGGTCGGTCTCGGTCGCGCCCAGGGGCGTGAAGGCGCTCGCGCTCGACAGCGTGTCGTACACGTCGACCGAGCGCCCGAGCGTCGCGCGCGTGGTCCAGCCCGACGCGATCCGGCCGCTCGCCTGCAGCGACTGCACCGAGTTCTTCAGCTTCGCGCGCGCGTCGACCCCGGGGCCGTCGTCGTAGCGGGTCGTGCCCTGGCTCTCCAGCGCCATCGCGTCGACCCGCCAGTCGGGCGAGAGCTGCCAGCCCAGTCGGAGGTTGCCGGCGTTCTGGTCGAAGCCGTCGGTGTCGGGGTTGTAGCTGCCGAAGCGCGCGCGCGAATTGGTGGCCGAGAAGCCCGCGGTGCCGGTGTGCACGAGCTGGACCGCGCCGTCGAAGGCACCGCTGCCGAAGGCGAGTCCGCCACCGAGCTGCGCGTAGCGGTTCGAGCCCACCGTCGCGAACGCATTCGGCACCAGGCCGGGCTGCGCGCGGCGGGTGAACACCTGCACCACGCCGCCGACCGCGTCGCTGCCGTACAGCGAGGACATCGGGCCGCGCACGATCTCGATGCGGTCGACCAGCGCCAGCGGCAGGTTGTCGAGCGAAGCCGTGCCGACCGTGGCCGTGCCCAGCCGGATGCCGTCGACCAGCAGCAGCGTGTGACGGGGCTCGAGGCCACGGATCGAGATGCCGGAGATCTTGCCCAGTCCGCCGTTGGAGGTCACCTGCAGGCCGGGCTGCCGGGCGAGCAGTTCCGAGAGCGTGCGACCCGTGGCGCGTTCGACCTCGTCGCGTTCCACCACCGTCACTTCCGCGACCGCCTCGGACACGCGCGAGGGCGTGCGGGTGGCGGTGACGGTCACCGCATCGAGCGGGCCGGCCGCCGGGACCGTCGTCTGCGCGTGCGTGCCCGTCGATGCGAGCGCGAGGCCCAGGGCGAGGGCCGACACGGCGGGAGACAGCAGGGCGGGAGACGGCAGGGAGAGAGACGGCAGGACGGGAGACCGCACCGCGGCGGACGGGAGTGCGGCGGACGAGGCCGGGGCGGACGTGGCGGGCGCGGACGTGGCGGGCGCGGACGGGACTGCGAGGGCGAGACGGTTTCGCCAGGCGGGCGTGCACGAGGCACGCCGACGGCCGTGGCTGTTCGGGACGGACATGACGGACGGTTCTCCGGAGCTCGCGCGCGCCAGCTTCCCCGCTGACCCGCGCAATACGGCACGGCGACTCGCGTCGCGCACCACCCGTTGGCCGGTATCCGGGCTGGCGGAACGACCCGTGCGGCCTTCCCGGAGGCGGACCTCCAGTGGCAGCGTGCACGAGCGGGGGTGCAGGTTCGCACTCCGTCCGCTTACCGTTGCGGGGGCAGCGCAGGTTGGGCATGCCGCGATGCGGCGACACCTTCCTGCTTCCCGTTTACCCCGGCCGCCGACGAGGCGGCGACCAGGCACCAACGGGCCGGAGCGTACCACCGGGACGGTGCCCGGCGAAGCCGGCGGCTCAGCGTGCAGTCCGCCGTGCCGTCCGCCGGGCATGGCGTGGCCGTAGGCCGGACGCCGGCATCGCTATGCTGTCGCAGGCCGCGCGCTTCAAGACGCCCGGAACGTCCGCCGATACACCCCCCCCGAATCCTCAGCCGAGCCGCCCGCTGCCCGCTGTCCGGTCCCGTCACCCGATGTCCGACTCCGACCCCTCCCCCGACACCGACCCCGACACCGATCCGCCCGCGCCGCCGCTCTTCGTCGTCATGAACGCCGGGTCCGGCAGCACGGACGCCG
>RPRK01000166.1 GCA_003818495.1 Burkholderiales bacterium | reverse complement strand
GTCGGCCCGGTACAATGCGGACTTCCCCGCCGCGCCGCGCTCGCCGCCGACCGGCATCGCCCCGCGCGGTGTCCCGCGGCCCGCGCGCGCCGGCCCGAGCGCCACCCGACCGCCACCCGAACACCCGACAAAGACCTGCCATGGCCCAGTACGTCTTCACCATGAACCGCGTGGGCAAGATCGTCCCGCCCAAGCGCCAGATCCTGAAGGACGTCTCGCTGTCGTTCTTCCCGGGCGCCAAGATCGGCGTGCTCGGCCTGAACGGCTCGGGCAAGTCGACGCTGCTCAAGATCATGGCCGGCGTCGACAAGGACATCGAGGGCGAGGCGACGCCGATGCCCGGGATCAAGATCGGCTACCTGCCGCAGGAGCCGCAGCTCGACCACGACAAGACCGTCCGCGACGAGGTCGAGACCGCGCTCGGTGACGTGGTCTCCGCCAAGAAGCGGCTCGACGAGGTCTACGCGGCCTACGCCGAGCCGGATGCCGACTTCGACGCGCTCGCCACCGAGCAGGCCGCGCTCGAGGCGCTGATCGCCACCTCCGGCGGCGAGAACACCGACGCCCAGCTCGAGATCGCCGCCGACGCGCTGCGCCTGCCGCCCTGGGACGCCAAGATCGGCCCGCTGTCGGGCGGCGAGAAGCGCCGTGTCGCGCTCTGCAAGCTGCTGCTGTCCAAGCCCGACATGCTGCTGCTCGACGAGCCGACCAACCACCTGGACGCCGAGTCCGTCGACTGGCTCGAGCAGTACCTGCACCGCTTCCCGGGCACCGTGGTCGGCGTGACCCACGACCGCTACTTCCTCGACAACGCGGCCGAGTGGATCCTCGAGCTGGACCGCGGGTCGGGCATCCCCTGGAAGGGCAACTACAGCTCGTGGCTCGAGCAGAAGCAGAACCGGCTCAAGGGCGAGGAGGCGACCGAGTCGGCCCGGCAGAAGGCGCTGAAGAAAGAGCTCGAGTGGGTCCGCCAGAATCCGAAGGGCCGGCAGGCGAAGAGCAAGGCGCGCCTGGCCCGCTTCGACGAGCTGTCGTCGCACGAATACCAGAAGCGCAACGAGACGGCCGAGATCTTCATCCCGGTCGGCGAGCGCCTGGGCCACGAGGTCATCGAGTTCAAGGGCGTGAGCAAGGCCTTCGGCGACCGGCTGCTCATCGACAACCTGAGCTTCAAGGTGCCGGCCGGCGCGATCGTCGGCATCATCGGCCCGAACGGTGCCGGCAAGTCGACGATCTTCCGGATGATCAGCGGCATCGAGAAGCCCGACTCGGGCGAGGTCACCCTCGGCAAGACGGTGCAGCTCGCTCACGTCGACCAGTCGCGCGACGCGCTCGAGGACAAGAAGAACGTCTGGGAGGCCGTCTCGGGCGGCGCCGACATCATCACGGTCGGCCGATTCGAGATCCAGTCGCGCGCCTACATCGGCCGCTTCAACTTCAAGGGCAGCGACCAGCAGAAGCTCGTCGGCTCGCTGTCGGGCGGCGAGCGCGGTCGGCTGCACCTGGCCAAGACGCTGCTCACCGGCGGCAACGTGCTGCTGCTCGACGAGCCGTCGAACGACCTCGACGTCGAGACGCTGCGCGCGCTCGAGGACGCGCTGCTCGACTTCGCCGGCTGCATCATGGTGATCTCGCACGACCGCTGGTTCCTCGACCGGATCGCCACGCACATTCTCGCGGCCGAGGGCGATTCGCAGTGGACGTTCTTCGACGGCAACTACCAGGAATACGAGGCGGACAAGAAGCGCCGTCTCGGCGAAGAGGCCGCGCGCCCGCACCGGCTCCGCTTCAAGCCCCTCAGGTGAGCGGCCGCGCCCGGCGGGAGTGAGCCCGATGTCCGGCCTGCGCATCGCCCGGGCCATCGCGATCACGCTCGCGGTGCTCGCCGTGATCGCGGCCACCGCCTGGACGCTCGCGGCGCGCGCGATCGAAGGGCGCATCCAGCAGGCGCTCGGGCCCGAGGGCCGCTTCGAATCGATGTCGCTCGGGCTCGGCCACCTCGAGATCACCGGCGTGCACATGCCGGCGATCGAGGGCTGGCCGGCGCCGGTGACGATGACCGCGCGCCGCGTGGTGATCGTGCCCGAACTGCGCACCCTGATCACCGGGCAGGCGCGGGTCGCGAGCGTGACGATCGAGGGCGGCTATTTCCCCGTGGTGCGTGCCGGCGACGGCCGGCTCCGGGTGACGCCGCGGCTGGAGGGCTCCCACCGCGCGGCGATCGCGCTGACCGCACCCGGGCCGCGCGACCGGCCGTCGCCTGCCGCCGGCACCGTGCCGGCCGCCCCGGCCGCCGGTTCTCCCGCCACCGCTTCCCCTGACACCGTTTCCCCGGACACCGCGAGCGTGGGGCGCGTCACGCTGCGCGACGGCACGGTCGAGCTGTTCGACACCTCGGTCGGCAAGCCCGCCCATGTCGTGCGCATCGAGCAGGTCGAGGCCAGCATCACCGACCTGCGGCCGCCTGCGCTCGCGACGCGCAGCGCGCTGCGGCTCGAGGGCGTGGTCAAGGCCGCTGCCGGCCGCGGTGCCGCCGCGGACGGCCGCATCTCCGTCGACGGCAGTCTCGTGATCGGGCGGGGCGAGGGGCGTCTGCGCACCACGCTGCGCGGCGTCGATCTGGTGGCGCTCGCGCCCTACCTGCGGCGTTCGCTCGACCTGCGGGTGGGGGGCGGGGCGCTCGACCTCGATCTCGATGCGACCGTCGAGGCGCGTCGCCTGCATGCGCCGGGGCGCCTGGCGGTGAGCGGGCTCAAGCTCCTGCCGACGGGTCGCGGCGGCCTCGGCGACCTGTCGCGCGACGCGGCGGTGGCCCTGCTCGAGGACCGCGCCGGCCGCATCGAGCTCGACTTCGTGATCGACGGTCGGCTGGACGATCCGCGCTTCTCGCTGTCGGAGGACATCGCCTCGCGCGCGGCCGCGACCATCGCCTCGCGCGTCGGGGGCGGGCTCGGCGAGCTGCTGCGCGGACTGGGCGGCGCGGGCGGGACGGCCGGCGATCGCGCGATCGACGTGATCCGGGGCCTGCTCGGCCGCTGAACGGGTCGTTCCGATGGCGACCCGGGCGCGTCACCGCCATCACGTCTACGTCGTGCTGCTCGACGACCGGGTGATGAACGATCGAGGCTTCGCCCGCGCGAACCCCGACTGGGACGCCACCCGGCCCTGCGTCTACGTCGGCATGACCGGCCTGACGCCCGAGCTCCGGCTCGCGCGGCACAAGGCCGGCGTCAAGTCGAACCGCTACGTCCGCGAGCACGGCCTGCGCCTGCTGCCCGACCTGTACGCCTGGGCGAACCCGATGCCCTACGAGGCGGCGCGCGAGATGGAGGTCGAGCTCGCCATCGGCCTGCGCGCCGAAGGCTACGCGGTCTGGCAGGCCTGACGGTGCGCGGCGGCCACGCGCGGCGAGGCGGGCCGACGCGCCGCGGGCGCCCTGACAGCCTCCGGCCTTCTCGATACACTGGGCCGCCACGGTCAGCCCCCCGGTCCATGCATGTCGACGACGCGGGCCTCCCGAACCTTCAGCCTGCAGACGCTCCTCGTCACGCTGTCCGCGCTGGCGACGTTGCCCCTGCTCGCGTTCGCGCTGTGGCTGCTGCAGCTGGTGTGGCAGAACGGTCGAGCCGACGCCCGGCGTGACCTCCAGCAGGTCGCGGCGACGCTGGCGGCCTCGCTCGATCGCGAGCTCGCCGGCTCGGTGCGCGAGCTGCAGCGGCTCGCCGAGTTCCCGACGCTCGCCCCCGGGCGCCTGCAGGAGTTCCATGCCTACGCCCGGACGCTGGTCGAGCGCAACAGCGGCTGGGACAACGTCGTCATCACCGACCTCGAGGGCGACGTGCTGCTCAACGCGGCGCTCCCGTTCAGCGACGTGCCGCCGCTCCGGGTCGACGTGGCCCACCTCGCCCAGGTGCGGCGGACGGGTCTGCCGGCGGTGTCCGACGTCTACGAGAGCCGCCGGACCGGAGGGGCCGCGATCGGGGTGGCAGTGCCGGTGATCCGCGACGGCGCGGTGCGCTGGGTGCTGAGCGCGCGGCTGCGTCCGGACGTGCTGTCGCGCTTCGTCGGCGACCAGCTCTACCGCGACGGCGCGATCGCCGCGGTCGTCGACCGCCAGGCGCGCATCGTGGCGCGCAGCCGCGATGCCGAGCGGTTCTTCGGCGAGCCCGCGACCGGCGACCTGCAGGCCGCGCTGCGCGTATCGCCGGAGCGCGGGGTCGACCGGCTGACGACCCTCGACGGTGCCACGGTCCTGGCAGCGTGGCAGCGGCTGCCGTCGGGCTGGACGGTGACGATCGGCGTGCCGGCCGGTGTGCTCGACGATGCGCTGCGCCGTTCCTTCGGCGTGCTGCTGGCCTTCGGCCTGATCGTGCTCGCCGCCGGCGTCGGCGCGAGCGTGCTGCTCGGCCGCTCGATCTCGCGGTCGATCGAGGCGGTGTCGCTCGATGCACGCGCGCTGGCCGCGGGGGCGCCGGTCACCGCCCGGCGCTCGCCGATCACGCAGGTGGCGGCGCTCTTCGAGTCGCTGCGCGAGGCCAGCCGCGTGCAGCGCGAGAAGGAGGAGGCACGGGATCGGGCGGTCGCGGCGCTGCGCGATGCGGATCGCCGCAAGGACGAGTTCCTCGCGATGCTGGCGCACGAGCTGCGCAATCCGCTGGCCCCGCTGCGCAACGCCATCGGCGTGCTCGCGCGCACGCTCGGCGCCGACCCGATCCCGCAGCGCACGGTCGCGATGGCCGACCGCCAGGTGCGTCAGCTGACCCGACTGGTCGACGACCTGCTCGACGTCTCGCGGATCACCCAGGGCAAGATCGCGCTCGACCGACGGCCGATCGCGGTGTCCGACGCGGTCTCCGAGGCCGTCGAGGCGATCCGGCCTGCACTCGAGCAGCGCGGCCAGCGGATCGCGGTGCGGCTGCCGCCGAGTTCGCCGGTCGCGCGGGCCGACGGCCTGCGGCTGGCGCAGGTGCTGGAGAACCTGCTGTCCAATGCGTCGAAGTACACCGACCCCGGTGGCTTCATCGAGATCTCGGTGACCGACACGGGCGAAGGCATCGAGATCCGTGTGCGCGACACCGGCATCGGGCTCCCGCCGGAGCAGCTCGATCGCGTCTTCGACCTGTTCACCCAGGTCGAGTCGGGCAGCGACCGCGCGCAGGGCGGCCTGGGGATCGGGCTGTCGCTGGTCAGGACCCTGGTCGAGCTGCACGGCGGGCGGGTGTCCGCGCACAGCGACGGGCCGGGCCGCGGCGCCTGCTTCGTGGTCCGTCTGCCGCACGAGGCCGACGTGGTCGAGGCCTGAGCGCAGTCCGGACCGGGCGGCCGGGCCCGAGGCGCGCCCCCGGTTCCGCGCGACGGGGCCGCCGGTCGCCAAGCGTCCGGCACCGGTGCATGATCCGTCTCCACGCACGACCGACTACACGACAGGAGGATGACGGATGGACTACCGCTGCGCGCATCGCTGGGCGTTCCCGAAATGGGGCGCCGCGCTCGAACCCATCGAGGAGACGCTGCCGGCGCCGTCCGGGCGCGAGGTCACGATCCGCGTCACCCACTGCGGCATCTGTCATTCGGACCTGCACATCCAGGCCGGCGGCTTCGACATGGGCGGCGGCAAGCTGTCCTCGCTCGAGCGAGCCGGCACGAAGCTGCCGGTGACGATGGGTCACGAGATCGGCGGCGAAGTGGTCGAGGTCGGGCCCGACGTCACCGATGCGAAGGTCGGCGACCGCGTCGTCGTCTACCCGTGGCTCGGCTGCGGCGAGTGCCCGACCTGCCTGTCGGGCAACGACCACCTGTGCAACAAGGGCGCGCGCAATCTGGGCATCCAGCTGCCGGGCGGCTACTCGGACCTGGTGCGGGTGCCCCACGAGCGCTACCTGGTGCCCGTTGGCACGCTCGACCCCGCGCGTGCGGCGACCTTCGCCTGCGCGGGCATCACCGCGTACGGGGCGATCCGCAAGCTGCCCGAGGCCGAGGCCAGCGACTGGATCGCCGTGATCGGCTGCGGCGGCGTCGGCATGACCGCGGTGGCGCTGCTGTCGGCGCTGTCGAAGGCCAAGGTGGTCGCGATCGACCCGGATCCGGCCAAGCGCGAGACCGCCCAGCGCTACGGCGCCGCGCTGGTGATCGACCCGGCGTCGGCCGACGCCGCGCGGACGATCTCCAAGGCGACCGGCAACAACGTGCTCGGCGTGGTCGACTTCGTCGGCGGCGAATCGACCTCGGCGCTCGGCGTCGCGATCGTGCGGCGCGGCGGCATGGTGGTCATCGTCGGGCTGTTCGGCGGCGAGTTCCGCTGCCCGGTGCCGATGTTCCCGCTGAAGTCGATGGCGGTGCAGGGCTCGTACGTCGCCGGCCTCAACGAGCTGCGCGAACTGATCGCGCTGGCGCAGCGCGTGACGCTGCCCGAGATCCCGCTGACGCTGCGTCCGCTGGCCGAGGTCAACCGCTCGCTCGAGGACCTCGCCGCAGGGCGGGTCGTCGGGCGCGTGGTGCTGCAGCCCTGAGCCCCGGAGCGACGCGATGGCCCTCGATCCGCAAGTCCGCGCGCTGCTCGACCAGCTGGTCGTCGGTCGCCCCACGCTGAACCTGCTGCCGGTCGAGGTCGGCCGGCGCGCCTATGCCGAGTCGTCGGTGCGGCTGATCCCGCGGCCGGCCGAGCCGGTCGCCGTCGAGGACCGCTCGATCGCGGGGCCGGCCGGCCCGCTGCGCGTGCGCGTCTATGCCCCGGTGGCGGCCGGCGGCGGCCAGCGGCCGCTGGTGGTGTTCTTCCACGGCGGCGGCTGGGTGGTCTGCGATCTCGACACCCACGACGCTGTCTGCCGGCGGCTGTGCCTCGGGGCCGATGCGGTCGTCGTGTCGGTCGACTACCGACTCGCGCCGGAGCACCGCTTCCCGGCCGCGCCCGACGACTGCGCGGCCGCCACCCGCTGGGCCTTCGCGCAGGCCGCCTCGCTGGGGGCCGACCCGACGCGCGTCGTGATCGCCGGCGACAGTGCCGGCGGCAACCTCGCGGCGGCGGTCGCGCTGCGGCTGCGCGACGAGGACGGCCCGCGGGCCGCCGGGCAGCTGCTGGTGTACCCGGTCACCGACCACTACACGGCGGGCTTCGCGTCGTACGTCGAGAACGCCGAGGGCTACGGCCTGACGCGCGACACGATGGCCTGGTTCTGGGACCACTACCTCGGCGGACCGCTGGACGCCGACGCCGCCCGGGCCCTGTCGCCGCAGGCCGTGCCGCTGCGGGCGGCGGACCTGCGCGGGCTGCCGCCGGCGCTGGTGATCACCGCCGGCTACGACGTGCTGCGCGACGAGGGCGAGGCGTACGCCAAGCGGCTGCACGAGGCCGGTGTGGCAGTCGAGACCGAACGCTTCGACGGCATGCACCACGGCTTCTTCAACTGGGGCGGCGTGCTCGACGGCGCCGACCGTGCGGTCGCGCGCACCTGCCGCTGGATCCGGGAACGCACGCGCTGAAGCCGGGCGGGGCCGCGGCTCAGCCGATCCCGGTCGCGTCCCGCAGGTGCGCCGCGTGCGGCGCGGGGTCGAGCCCTTCGCGTGCCAGCCACGACGCGTCCCAGATCGTGTCGGCGTAGCGCTCGCCGCCGTCGCAGATCAGCGTGACCACGCTGCCCGACTCGCCGCGCGCGTGCATGCGCTGCGCGAGGGCGAGCGCCGCGCACAGGTTGGTGCCGGTCGAGCCGCCGACGCGACGGCCGATCACGCGCTCGAGCCACCGGATCGCGCCGAGGCTCTGGGCGTCGGGCACCGGGATCACCTCGTCGACCAGCTCGCGCACGAACGAGGGCTCGACCCGTGGCCGGCCGATGCCCTCGATCCGCGAGCCGCGCGCACCGACGATCGAAGCGTCGCCGTCGCGGTGATAGGCGTGGAACACCGAGAACTCCGGGTCGGCGACCGCGATCCGGGTGGCCGCGTAGCGCGGCCGGTAGCGCACCCAGCGCCCCAGCGTCGCCGAGGTGCCGCCGGTGCCTGCGCCGACGACGACCCACGCCGGCACCGGATGCGGCTCGCGCGACATCTGCGCGAACAGGCTCTCGGCGATGTTGTTGTTGCCGCGCCAGTCGGTCACGCGCTCGGCGTTGGTGAACTGGTCCATGTAGTGGCCGCCCCGCTCGCGAGCGATGCGCGCGGCGGCGGCGTAGATGCCGGCCCCCGGCACGAGCACGCATTCGCCGCCCAGCAGCGCGATCTGCTCGAGCTTGCGCGCGGCCGTGCCCTCGGGCGCGACCGCGACGAAGGGCAGCGCCAGCAGTCGCGCGAAGTACGCCTCTGAGATCGCGGTGCTGCCGGACGAGGCCTCGACGATCGTCGTGCCCTCGCGGATGTGACCGTTGACCAGGCCGTAGAGGAAGAGCGAACGCGCGAGCCGGTGCTTGAGGCTGCCGGTGGGGTGCGTCGACTCGTCCTTCAGGTACAGGTCGATGCCGGGCAGCGCGGGCAGCGGCAGGCGCAGCAGGTGGGTGTCGGCCGAGCGGTTGAGCTCGGCCGCGATCGTGGCGATCGCGTCGCCGACCCACGCGCGGTGGGCGTCGGACGGCGGCGTGGCCCGCGGGGCGGGTGCCGGGCGAGGCGGCAGGTCGGAGTCGGTCATCGTCGGGCGCGCAGCGTGGCGGCGCGCCCGATCATCGCACGGGTCCGATGCGTCAGATCGCCTCGAAGATCGCGGCGATGCCCTGACCGCCGCCGATGCACATCGTCACCAGCGCGTAGCGCCCGCCGATGCGCTGCAGCTCGTACAGCGCCTTGGTGGTGATGATCGCGCCGGTCGCGCCGATCGGATGCCCGAGCGAGATGCCGCTGCCGTTCGGGTTGACCTTCTTCGGGTCGAGACCGAGCTCGCGGGTGACGGCGCAGGCCTGCGCGGCGAAGGCCTCGTTCGATTCGACGACGTCGAGCTGCGCGGCGGTGATGCCCGCGCGCTCGAGCGCACTGCGCGAAGCCGGCACCGGGCCGATGCCCATGATCTTCGGGTCGACGCCGGCATGGCCGTAGGAGACCAGCCGAGCGAGCGGCTTGAGGCCGGCGCGCAGCGCGGCCTGGCGCTCCATCAGCACGACCGCGGCGGCCGCGTCGTTGATGCCCGAGGCGTTGCCCGCGGTGACCGTGCCGTTCTCCTTCTGGAACACCGGCTTGAGCTTGGCGAGATCGTCGAGCGTCGCATCGTGGCGGATGTGCTCGTCGGCGTCGAACAGCACCGTGCCCTTGCGCGACTTCAGCTCGACCGGGACGATCTGGTCCTTGAAGTAGCCGGCCTTCGTCGCGGCCGAGGCGCGGCGGTGGCTCTCGAGGGCGAGCGCGTCCTGGTCGCCGCGGGTGATGCCGTACTTGGCGGCGACGTTCTCGGCGGTCACGCCCATGTGGATCACGTCGAACGGGTCGTGCAGCGCGCCGGTCATCATGTCCAGCGTCTTGAAGTCGCCCATCCGCGCGCCCCAGCGGGCGCTCGGCACGACGTAGGGGCCGCGGCTCATCGATTCGGCGCCGCCGCCGATGGCGACGTCGGTGTCGCCCAGCATCACGCACTGGGCGGCCGACACGATCGCCTGCAGGCCGCTGCCGCAGAGCCGGTTGACGTTCATCGCGGCCACGTCCTGCGACAGGCCGCCGTCGACGGCCGCGACCCGCGACAGGTACATGTCGCGCGGTTCGGTGTTGATGACGTGACCGAAGGCGACGTGGCCGACCTGCGCGGGCGAGACGCCGGCGCGGCGCACCGCCTCGCGCACGACCAGCGCCGCGAGCTGGGTGGGCGGGACGTCCTTCAGGCTGCCGCCGAAGGTTCCGATCGCGGTCCGGACCGCGCTGACGACGACGACTTCCCTCATGCTGGCACTCCCTGGTTCGGTCTGGATTCGATGGGGCGATGATCGGCCGATCGCCTGACGGCCGCCTTACGCGGGATGGCGGTCGTATGATGAGGGCCGATCCGATCCCGTCCGACAGGCCCGCTCCACTCCGCTCCACCGATGCGCACCCCGCCGCAACGCCGACCTCTCAGCCCGAACGCGGCCCGCGCGGGTCGCGACCGCCCCCGCGGGTGGCGCCTCGCGCCGCCCGGACGCCGCCATGGTCGAGCCTGACGCCGACGCGGCCCCGCGGGCCGGCACGGCCGTGGGCGATGCGATCGTCGCGGTCGTCTCGCGCGTGCCCGCCACCCGCGAGGCACCGCTCGCCGATCCGGACGCGCGCATCCGCGAGCTGTCGCGGCAGGCCGCGCGCCGTGCCGCGCTGGTCTCCGGAGGGCTCGCGCTGCCGCCCGGCCCGCTCGGGGTGCTGACGCTGGTGCCCGACCTGCTGGCCATCTGGCGCATCCAGGCCCAGCTCGTCGCCGACATCGCCGGGGCGCGCGGACGCAGCGGCTCGCTCACCCGCGAGCAGATGCTCTACTGCCTGTTCCGGCACGCGGCCTCGCAGCTGCTGCGGGACGTCGTCGTGCGTGCCGGCGAGCGGGCGATCGTCCACCGGCTCACGGTCGGCGCGATCCAGTCCATCGCGGCCCGGCTCGGTGTGTCGCTCAGCCGCCAGCTGATCGCGAAGTCGGCGAGCCGTTGGGTGCCGGGCGTCGGCGCCGCGGCGGTGGCGGCCTACGCGTGGTGGGACACGGAGCGGGTCGCGCGCGTCGCCGACGAACTGTTCGCCCGCGACGTGGTCGTCGAGCCGGACCCCCATGACACGCCCGCGCCGACGGTTGAGGAGACGGTGCGCGGCCGGCTCATGCGCGAAGCTTCGTCGCGGCGGGCGCCGTGAGCGGCGCGGTGCTGCGCGAAGAGGAGATCGAGCTGACCGCGATCCGCGCGCAGGGCGCGGGCGGCCAGAACGTCAACAAGGTCTCGAACGCGATCCACCTGCGGTTCGACGTCCGGGCGTCGTCGCTGCCGGAGGCGGTCAAGGTCCGCCTGCTCGAGCGGCGGGACACGCGGATCAGCGACGAAGGCGTGGTCGTCATCAAGGCGCAGCGTTTCCGCAGCCTCGAGAAGAATCGCGACGATGCGATCGCGCGCCTGCAGGCGATCGTCGACGAGGCCGGTGTGGTGCCGGTGGAGCGACGGCCGACGAAGCCGACCTACGCGTCCAAGCGCAGGCGCCTCGACGAGAAGGCGTCGCGCGGGCGGGTGAAGGCGCTGCGAGG
>RPRK01000165.1 GCA_003818495.1 Burkholderiales bacterium | reverse complement strand
TCCATGATCCGGCTGCACGACCGGCACGCCGCGGGCGGCGAGCAGGTCCAGGCTGGCGGCCTCGTCGAGCATGCGCGTCGCGGCCGGCGGCGCACGGCGGGCCGGCGGCGGCGGATCGGCCGCCTGCGCCGCGCGCAGCCGCTCGGCATGCGACACGTACTGTCCGAGGGCGCGGATCGCCTGGGCCTCGGTCGCGAAGACCGACACGCCGTGCGCCTCGAAGCGCTCGGCGACGGCGGGCTGCGAGGCCGCCACCACCAGCGGCTTGCCGGTGTCGGCGGCGAAGGCCGCGCCATCTCGCGCGAAGGCCTCGACGTCGTAGCCGGCGCCGGCGACCGCCACGCCGATGAAGAACGCGTCGGCGGCGGGATCCTTAGCGATCACCGGCAGGATCGCGCCGAACAGGTTGCTGTTCGACAGCAGCGCCGCGGTGATGTCGACCGGGTTCCGGGTGGTGGCGAAGCCCGGGAGGATCGTCCTCAGCTCGGACTGGGTCGCGTCGGACAGCGGCGCGAGCGGCATGCCGGCGTCGGTCGCGGCATCGGCCGTCATCACGCAGACCGCGCCCGAATTGCTGATCGCCACCAGCCGCCGGCCCTTCGGGGTCCAGCCCTTCAGGTAGAGCTCCGCCATGTCGACCATCTCGGCGGTGGTGCGGACCCTCCAGATGCCCTGGTCCTCGAGGAACGCGTCGACGACCCGATCCTCGGTCGCGAGCGAGCCGGTGTGCGAGCGGGCGGCCTCGGCGCCCGCCTGCGAGCGGCCCGACTTCAGCACGACGATCGGCAGGTTGCGCCGGCGGGCGATCCGCGCCGCCTCGGCGAGGTTGTGCGGGTCGGGCAGCCCCTCCAGGTAGAGCAGCAGCAGCTTGAGGTCCGGATCCTCGACGACCGCCGTCGCCAGCTCGCAGACGGTGATGTCGGCGTCGTTGCCGGTGGCGTGGGCATGCCGCACGCCGACCCCCCGGGCGCGCAGCAGGCCGTACGGGATCACGCTCATCGCACCCGACTGGCTGATGATGCCGACCGGGCCGTCCTTCGCCGGGGTGTCGACGAACATCGTCGAGAAGTTGGGCACCGCGCCGTTGCCGAAGTTGGCGAGGCCCTGCGAGTTGGGGCCGACCATCCGCATGCCGGCCGCCCGTGCGCTGGCGACCATCGCGAGCTCCTGGGCCTTGGCCGCCGGGTCGCCGGTCTCGCCGAAGCCCGAGGCCATGACGATCGCGAGCTTGACGCCGGCGGCGGCGCACTCGGCGACCGCATCGACCGCGAGCTGCCCCGGGACCGCTACCACCGCCACGTCGGGGACCGCAGGCAGGGCCGCGAGACCGGAGTAGGCCCTCACACCCTGGACGGTGTCCCGGGCGGGGTTGATCGGATAGACCTCACCGCGGAACCCGAATCGCGACAGGTAGGCGATCGGCCGACCGCCGATCTTGTTCGGGTTCTCGGAGGCGCCGATCACCGCGATCGAGCGGGGCGCGAGGGCGACGCGCAGGGCGTCGCGAGGGTCGGTCTTCATCGGTCCGCCCCTCCCGGGGGCCTGCTGCGTTGGAAGTACGGAAGCGGCCGTCCGGCGATCTCGCGAAAGCCGAGCACCACCCGGTCGCCGATCGCGAGGTCGGCCGGCGCGTGGGCCATCATCCGCGGCCCCTCGTCGAGTTCGACCAGCACCAGGCCGTACGGCGCGAGCGCGCGGTACGCGTCGTCGGGGGCGCGGTGCACGAGGGTGGCGGCATGGACCGTGCCCTGCCCCCCCGCGGCGAAGGTCTCGGGCGCCTCCCGCCCGCAGGCCGGACAGAAGCCGCGTCGGAAGTACCAGACGTGGGCGCAGCCGGCGCAGCGCTGCAGCGCCACGCCCGGCTCGCCACGCGTCCAGTCGGGCACGGATGCGGCGGTCATGCGGCCTCCATCACGAGGCTCACGTGCGAGGACAGCACGCCGCCGTCGCCGTGCAGCAGCGCGACGCCGGCGCGCGGCACCTGCCGCTCGCCGGCGCGCCCGGTCATCTGCAGGTGGGTCTCGGCGAGGTGCGCCATCGCGCCGGCCACCCCGCAGTGTCCGTACGACAGCAGGCCGCCGTGTGTGTTCAGCGGCAGCGCGCCGTCGAGCTCGAAGTGGCCGTCGCGGGCGAGCTGCCCGGAGCCGCCGCGTGGCGCCAGCCCGATCTCCTCGAGCAGCAGCGCGAGCGTGACGGTGAAACTGTCGTAGATCGCGCCGTACTCGACGTCGGCGAGCGAGCGGCCCGCCGCCTCGAGGGCCCGCGCGGTCGAGCGCCCGGCGCCGAAGGTGCCGAGGTCGGGCGCGGCGCTCACGTGCTGCGAGGTGTGGACCTGCGTGGCGGCACGGATCGCGACCGGCGCGAGCCGGCCGGGCTCGCGGCCGATCACGACCGCGCAGCCGCCGTCGGAGACCGGGCAGCAGTCGAGCATCTTCAGGGGCGTGGCGATCGGTCGGGAGGCGAGCACGTCGGCCGCGGTGATCGGATCCCGGAAATGCGCGCCCGGGTGGCGCACGGCATTGCGGCGCATCAGCGCGGCGAGCTCGGCGAAGTCGGCCTCGGAGCTGCCGTGCTCGTGCATGTAGCGCGACGCCACCAGCCCGTAGTAGGCGGGGATGGTGGGGCCGAACGGCACTTCGTAGACCGGGTGCCCGGCCTGCGCGAGGGCCTGGATCGAGGCGTCGCGGCTCTGGCCGGTCATCCGGTTCTCGCCGCCCACGACCAGCACCCGGCGCGCGGCGCCGGAGTCGACCAGCAGGTGCGCGAGCATGGTCATCGCGAAACCGGTGGCGCCGCCGACCTGCACCGCGTGGGCATAGGTGGGCTTCAGGCCGAAGTGCTCGGCGAACACCGTCGCGAGCATGATGTGCGGCATCGTCGTCGCGTAGCCGCAGATCAGGCCGTCGATGTCGCCGCGCTCGAGGCCCGCATCGGCGAGCGCGGCCGCGGCCGCCTCGCTCATCAGGTCGAGCGTGCCGCGCCCCTCGTGGCGGCCGAAGCGGGTCAGTCCGCTGCCCAGCACGAAGCTCATTCCATGGTCTCCATCGCGCCGCGCCCGAGCGCACGGGCGAGCGCCGGACGCTGGGCCGTCTGCGCGACCGGATTGGGCGACAGGGCCTCGGCGGCCTCGCGCAGCGCCGCGACCAGCATGTCGAGCCGATCGACGATCCGCTCGTTGAGCGCGGCGATGCTCAGCGCGCCGACCGGGCGGCCGTCGGTGCCCAGGATCGGCATCGCGATGCCGCCCATGCGCTCGACCACCACGTCGAGCAGCACCGCGAAGCCCCGGTTGCGCGACTCGGCGACCTTGGCGCGCAGCAGCGCCTCGTCGATGCGCGGATAGCGGGCGACGATCCGCGGCACCGACTCGGCCAGCAGCGCGTCGACCTCGCCGTCGGGCAGCCAGGCCAGCAGCGCGAGGCTGCCGGCCCCCACGCCGAGCGGCCGGCGGCTGCCGATCTCGAGGTAGTTGGCGCGGATCGGGTAGTTGCCCACCTCGCGGTCGAGGCAGACCGCCTCGGCGCCGCTGCGCGCCGACAGCAGCACGGTGTCGCCGCACAGCGTCGCCAGCCGCATCAGCCAGGGCCGCGCACGGTCGCGCAGGTGGTCGCGGCCCTGCGAGGCGAGGCCCATCAGCATCGCGTGCTCGCCGAGGCGGTAGCGCTTGCTGTCCTCGTCGCGATCGACGAAGCCTTCGTCGGCGAGCGACTCGAGCAGGCGCAGCACGGTCGCCTTGTTCAGGCCGGTGGCGGCGGCGACGTCCGCCAGGCGCAGCGCCTCGGGGACCGAGAGCGCGCGCAGGATCCGGCAGACCTTCTGGACCGAGGACGTGTCGGAGGCTTTGGGCATGGGTGATGCGCGTGATGCGCCGTCAGACGGTGGCGATCGGGGTGGCGGGGGAGCCGACGGCGCCGGGCAGGCGCAGCGGCGGTGCGGTCAGCAGGAATCGGCTGCGGCCGTTGGCGCGCAGCCACTCGGCGAGCTGCGTCAGGTACCAGAGCTCGCCCAGGTGGACACCGAGCTTGAACAGGCAGTGCTCGTGCAGCGGCAGCGTCGCGCAGGCGCCCGACTTCGCGGTCGCCGGATGGGCCTCGACCGCGTAGTTGTCGGCGGCGAGGATGGCGAGGCCGCTGTCGGTGATCCACTGCAGCAGCTTCGCGTCGCGGCCGTCGATCACCGCGCACGCGCCGTGCAGGGCCTCGGGATCGGGCTGCCCCTTCATGTCGATCAGCCGCTGGCCGAAGCCGGTGTGCAGCAGCACCATGTCGCCCGGCTCGACGACGACCCGGTCGGCCTCCATCACCCGCATGAGCGTGTCGTAGCCCACCAGCGTGCGCGCATCGCCCAGATGCGCGCGCAGGTCGATCAGCACGCCGCGGCCCTGCAGCCCCTGCACCGCCATGTTCTCGACGCCGAGCGCGCGCGCCCCGGAGGTCGTCTTCGGGCCGCGCGTGACCGGCACGCCCGCGTCCTCGGGGTCGGTCGGCCCGAAGATGTGGAAGCCGCCGCGAAAGCCGTTGTAGAACACCGGCTCGGGCAGGCCGTCGCCGTTCGCGTCGAACATCTGGCCGACGTGGGCGAAGCTGTCCCATTGCGTCGAGTACTGCAGGTGCAGGATCGCGAGGTCGTCGCAGACCACGTCGGTGTGGTTGGGATCGTCGTCCATCATCCGGTAGAGCATGTTCGGCCGGCCGTTGCGCAGCGTCGGACGGATCACCGGCGGGTGGCGGCGCGGGTTCAGCGCGTTGCCGCCCGGCAGGTCGAGCGGCAGCGACAGGCAGAACGTGCGGCCCTCGCGGACCTCGGCGACGCCCTCCCGGACCTTCGCCGGGGTCAGCAGGTTCAGGCGCCCGAGCTGGTCGTCGGGGCCGAAGTCGCCCCAGGTCGAGCCTTCGGGTCGGCGCACCCAGCGCGGGGGGGTCGTGCGGTCGTCGCTGCTCATGCCCGGATCTCCTCGTGACGGGCGTCGCCGCCCAGATAGACCTGCCGTACCAGCTCCCCGTCGCGCAGCGCCTCGGCGGGCGCGCTGACCGGGATGCGGCCGGTCTCGACGATGTAGCCCCAGTGCGCGTGGCGGAGCGCCTTCTCCACCAGCTGCTCGACCAGCAGGATCGCGAGCCCGCCGGCGCACAGCTGCGCGGCGACCTCGAGGATCCGGTCGATGACGATCGGCGCGAGGCCGCCCGAGGGCTCGTCGAGCATCAGCAGCCGCGGCTCGCCGATCACGCCCTGCGCGACGGCGAGGATCTGCTGCTGCCCGCCCGACAGCCGCGAGGCCATCTGCTGGCGCCGCTCGGCGAGCTCGGGGAACAGCGTGTAGATCCGTTCGAGCTTGCCGCGGTCGCCGCGCGGCGCCTTCGCGTAGGTGCCGATCAGCAGGTTGTCCTCGACCGACAGCGTCTGGAAAACCCGGTGGCCCTCCAGCACCTGGACGATGCCGGCCTGCACCGTGTCGCGCGGGCTCGCGGCGCTGAGGTCGCGGCCCTCGAAGGTCACGGTGCCGGCGCGCTTGGGGATCAGCCCCGAGACCGCGTGCAGGATCGTGCTCTTGCCGGCGCCGTTGCGCCCCAGGACCACCACGAACTCGCCGGCGCGCACGTCGAACGACACGTCGCGCACCACCTCCGCCTTGCCGTACGCGACCCGCAGGCCCCGCACGTCGAGCAGCACCTTCTCCGGGCGCTGCGTCTGCGTCGTGCTCATCGCTCAGGCCCCCAGGTAGACACGGATGACCTCCGGGTCGTTGCGCACCTCGTCGGGGGTGCCGTGCCGGATCGTCTTGCCCACGTCGAGCGCGGTGACGCGGTCGCAGACCCGGAAGACGAAGTCGGTGTGATGCTCGACCAGCAGCACCCCGAGACCCGCGTCGCGCATCGTGCGGACGATGTCGGCGAGGTGATCGATCTCGTCGGTGGAGA
Organism: Burkholderiales bacterium; assembly: GCA_003818495.1. Lineage (GTDB taxonomy): Bacteria > Pseudomonadota > Gammaproteobacteria > Burkholderiales > Burkholderiaceae_E > UBA4615. The sequence continues at coordinate 5,277 of RPRK01000165.1, read as the reverse complement.
GGCCGCCGGCCGGCTCGTCGAGCATGATGAAGCGAGGGCGCATGGCCAGCCCGCGCGCGATCTCGAGGAAGCGCTGCTCGGCGTGCTCGAGCAGGTTGGCCCGCCGGCCGATCGCGTGGCCGAGCCCGATGCCGTGCAGCAGCTCGGTCGCGCGCTCGCGGATCGCGGCATCCTCGCGGCCGGCACGGGGCAGGCCGAGCGCGGTGTCGATGAAGCCGGCGCGGGCGTGGACCCAGCCGCCGAGCATCGCGTTCTCGAGCACGCTGAGCGTCGGCAGCAGGCGCGGCTTCTGGAAGGTCCGCGCGATGCCGAGGGCGGCGCGGCGCTGCACCGAGGCCTGCTCGAGGCGCTCGGCGCCGAGCGTCACCGTGCCCGAGGTCGGCTCGTAGTAGCCCGACAGCATGTTGAGCATCGTCGTCTTGCCGCTGCCGTTCGGGCCGATCAGCCCGTGCACCTCGCCCGGCCGCAGCTCGAGCGAGACGTGGTCGAGCGCGACCAGGCCGCCGAAGGCCTTGGTGACGTCGACCGCGCACAGCGGATCCCCCGCGGGTGCGGCATTGCGTGCGGCCGCCGGGGCGCCGGCGCGTGGATCCGGCGTAGCGAGGGTGCTCATCGTCCCTCCCGGATCGCGCGGGCGAGCCGCGGCAGGTCGGGCCGCACCGGCACGCTCTCGACCTTGCGCGGACGCAGCCGCTCGGCGATGACCTCGAAGAGCCGTCCGATGCCCTCGGGCACCACCAGCACCACCAGCAGCAGCAGCAGCCCGTAGAAGAAGTTGCCGAGCTTGGCGAGCGGCGAGACCAGCTCGGGCAGCGCGGTGAGCACCACCACGCCGAGGAACGGCCCGAGGATGCTGCCGCGCCCGCCGATGATGATGCAGACGAAGAAGAACATGCTGAGCTCGAAGTGGAAGGTGTCCGGCGTGATGTAGCTCTGCAGCGAGGCGAACAGCGCGCCGCCCACGCCCGCGGCCACGCCGCTGAACAGGAAGGCGACGAGCTTGGCGCGGAAGACCGGCACGCCGACGGCCTGCGCGGTCACCACGCTGTCGCGGATCGCGATCAGCCCGCGGCCCTGCATGCGGCGCGCGACGTTCCAGGTGAGCCAGGTGACGACCACGGCCGCGGCCGCGACCAGGTAGTAGAAGCCGGTCGGCGTGTCGAACGGCGCCGGGAAGCCCGGCACCGCCAGGCCGATGCCCCCGCCGGTGAGCTCGCCCTGCGCGAGGACGATCTCGCCGACGATCAGCGACACCGCCATCGTCGCCATCGCGAAATAGAAGCCCGGCAGACGCAGCGACGGCAACCCGAGGAGCAGGCCGGCGAAGCCGCAGATGCCGCCGGCGCCGGCGACCGCGAGCGCCGGATGCACGCCCGCCTTGCCGGCGAGGATCGCGAACGAGTAGGCGCCGATCGACAGCAGGCCGACGTGGCCGATCGAGAGCTGGCCGCTGTAGCCGATGACGAGGTTCAGCCCGCCGATCAGCACCCAGTAGGCCGCGATCAACGTGGCGAGGTGGAGCTGGTACTGGTCGCCCGCCCACATCGGCAGCGTGGCCGCGACCAGGGCGAAGACGACGACGAGGACGGTCCGGCGGGTGTCGGAGGCGGCGCTCATGGAGGTGGCGTTCATGTCGATGCCCTCAGACCGGCCGCACGTTGCGCGAGCCGAGCAGCCCCTCGGGCTTGGCCAGCAGCACGACCATCAGCAGGCCGACCGCGATCGTCTGCTGGTACTCGCCGCCGAACCAGTAGCTCGCGAAGGCGTTGAGCAGCCCGAGCGCGAAGCCGCCGATCAGCGCGCCGACGTTGCTGCCCAGGCCGCCGACCGCGAGCGCGATGAAGCCGTTGAGGGTCAGCGACAGACCGAGGGCGAAGTACGCGAAGGTGAGCTGCCCGGCCGCGAAGCCCGCGATGCCGCCGAGCGCGCCGGCCAGCACGTAGGACGCGACCCGGATGCGATCCGTCGACACGCCGCGGGCGCGGGCGGCGAACGCGTCCTCGGACATCGCCACGAAGAGCTTGCCGTACATGGTGCGCGAGTAGAACGCCTCGAGCCCGATGGCCATGACGATCGCGAGCCCCACCGGCAGCCAGAACTTCTGGTCGCCGATGCCCGCGCTGAAGTCCTGCGGGATCAGGCGCGGAAAGGGCCGGGGTTCGGTCCCCCACCAGAGCCCCACCGCCTGCTGCACCATCGTCGCGACCGCGAGCGTGGACAGCAGCCACAGGTGCTCGTCGCTGCGCGCGAGCACCCGTCGGATGGCGATCACGTCGGTGACCCAGCCGAACAGCGCACCGACCCCGATCGCCGCGGCCAGCCCCACCCACCAGGGCAGGCCGAGGCCGGTGATGGCGTAGGCGCCGAACACGCCCCCGAGCATCGCGATGTGGCCGGTCGTGACCGACAGCACCTTCGACGTCGAGAACATCACGTTGTAGACCAGCGCCGTCGCCGCGAACACGGCCCCGGTCGCCAGCCCGCTGACGATCACGAACAGCATGGAACCATCCGAAAAGGAAAGAGACGAACGTCGCAGGGAAAAAGAGGTGCGACCTCCCGAAGTCGCGGAGAAACCGTAGCGAGCAGGCCCGAGTCGGCGACGAGGAGCGCAGCCGTACGTGATGTACGGCGAGCACCGCAGTCGCCGAATCGGGACGCGCAGTAGGTTTATCCGCGGCTTCCTACTTAGCGACCTTGAAGCTGCCGTCCTTGAACGTGTTCGCGATGTTCGCCGTCATGCCGCTGTCCGGGAACCCGTCGTGCTTGGTCGGGCCCCAGCTGTAGGTCGCGTAGACGCCCTTGAAGTTCTTCGTGTTCTCGAGGACCTTCTGGATCGCGGCCGGATCGGTCGAGCCCGCGGTCTTGATCGCGTGCTCGATGATCTTCACGCAGTCGTAGCCCATCGCCACCCACCAGAACAGGATGTCGATCTCGCCGCCGCCGGGCGCGAGCTTCGTGCGGACCTTGTCGACCAGCTGCTGGGTCTGCGCGGGCAGCTTGCCGTCCTCGCCGAACGAGGTGCTGACGTAGCCCGAGCCGACGGTGTTGGCCCAGTACTCCGGCTTGTTCAGCAGCTTGCGGATCTGCGCGGCCATCAGCGCCGGGTGGCCGACCACCGGCACGTCCCAGCCCATGTCGCCCCGCGCGTTCAGCAGCCGGCCGAGCAGGCCGGTGGCCGCCGACCACGGCATGATCACGTCCGCACCAGCCGCCCGCGCCTTCTGAAGCTCGTCGGTCAGGTCGGTCTTGTTCGGGTCGATCAGCACCGTGTAGACCGGCTTGATCCCGGCCGCCTCGAGCAGCGTGGTCGCGGTGCGCGCGCTCGCGGTGCCGTAGCCGGTGGTGTCGCCGATCACCGCGACCTTGGTGCGCTTGAGCTTCTTGAGCGCGTAGTCGTTGGCGGTGGAGATCCACTGCGTGTTGGTGTTGATCACGCGGAAGGCGCGCGGGTAGCGGATCGGGTCGATCAGCTCCTCGATCGCGCCGATCACCAGGTTCGGGACGCCGGCCTTCGCCAGCACCGGCGTGGCGCCCAGCCCTTCGCCCGAGTTCACCGGGCCGATCACGAAATGCACCTTCTCCTGGAAGGCGAGCTGCTGCGCGAAGTTGACCGCCTTGGTGGGATCGCCGGCGGTGTCGCGGGTCAGCAGCTCGATCTTGCGGCCGTTGATGCCGCCGGCGGCGTTGATCTCCTCGACCGCGAGCTGCACGCCCTGGTTCTCGGCGATGGCCGCCGACGACAGCGGGCCGGTCAGCGACGACAGCCAGCCGACCTTGATGGTGTTCTGCGCACCCGCGACGCCCGCCGCACTGGCGAGCGCGAGCCCGGCGAGCAGTTTCGGCAGGTGTTTCATTGAATGAAACATTGTGTCTCCTCTCTCGTTATGAGCGCCGCTGTGCGGCACTTTCGAGTTTCAATCGTGGTTGAACGGTCGATACTTGTCAACGCGGGACATCCGTTTCCCGGGTCGGTGCGGGGGGCAGGGGCACCGGCCGACCTCCGTGGGCGATGCCCTACACTGTGGGCACCGCGGCGCCCGGACGACCGGCACGCGGCCCCTCGCTGGAGCCCCCGTCTTGAGCCTCACCCTCGCCGCCCTCAACGCCGCGTCGACCGCCGAGTTCGCGCGGCTGCTCGACGGGACCTTCGAGCATTCCCCCTGGGTCGTCGAGCGCGCGGCGCCGATGCGCCCGTTCGCCAGCCTCGCGCAGCTCAAGCTGGCCTTCGTGCGGGTGCTGCGCGAGGCGACGCACGACGAGCGGCTCGCGCTGCTGCGCGCGCACCCCGAGCTCGCGGGGCGCGCGATGGTGTCGAACGCGCTGACGGCGGAATCGAACGACGAGCAGTCGCGGGCCGGCCTGACCGCCTGCTCGCCCGAGGAGTTCGCGACGCTGCAGCGGCTGAACGCCGCCTGGAACGCGAAGTTCGGCTTCCCGTTCATGCTGGCGGTGCGCGGGCCGCGCGGCACCGGGCTCACCCGCGGCCAGATCATCGCGGAGTTCGAGCGCCGCCTTGCGAACCCGGTCGACCACGAGCTCGAGGAGTGCCTGCGCCAGGTGCACCGGGTCGTCGAGATCCGCCTCGACGACAAGCTCGGCCACGAGCCGACGCTCGGCAACCGCATCCTGGACGACGCCGCGGCGCTCGCCGTGCACTCCGACCCGGGCTTCGCCGAGCACGGGTTGCTCACCGTCACCTACCTGACCGACGCGCACCGCGCGTGCGCCCGCCAGCTCGAGGCGTGGATGCGCGAGGCCGGCTTCGACGAGGTCGTCCACGACGCGGTCGGCAACGTGGTCGGCGTCTACCACGGCGCGGACCCCGCCTCGCGCAGGCTGATGACCGGCAGCCACTACGACACCGTGCGCAACGGCGGCCGCTTCGACGGCCGGCTCGGCATCCTGGTGCCGATCGCGTGCGTGCGGGCGCTGGCGAAGTCCGGCCGCCGACTGCCCTACGGCATCGAGGTGGTCGGCTTCGCGGAGGAGGAAGGCCAGCGGTACAAGGCGACCTTCCTCGGCTCGGGCGCGCTCGTCGGACGCTTCGATCCGGCCTGGCTCGACCAGGCCGACGCCGCCGGCATCACCATGCGCGACGCGATGCGCGGCGCCGGCCTCGCCATCGAGGACATCCCCGCCCTGGTCCGCGACCCGGCGCGCTACCTCGGCTTCGTCGAGGTGCACATCGAGCAGGGACCGGTGCTCGCCGAGGCCGGCCTGCCCCTGGGCGTGGTCACCTCGATCAACGGCAGCCTGCGCTTCGTCGGCGAGGCC
>RPRK01000164.1 GCA_003818495.1 Burkholderiales bacterium | reverse complement strand
GCTGGCGGTGCTGCGGCTCGGCGCGATCGCGGTGCCGGTGTCGGTGCGCGAGCAGGCCGACGGCCTCGCGTACGTGCTCGGACAGTGCGGCGCCGCCGCGATCGTCTACGACGACGGCCTCGCCGAGCGCCTCCCCCCGGCGGGCACGCCGGCGTCGCTGCGGCTGCGCCTCGCGGCGAGCGAGGCGGCCGCACACGGCACGGACGCCGCCCTCGCCCCGCGCCGCGAAGCCGCGCCGGTCGCCGAGGAAGACACCGCCGTGATCCTCTACACCTCGGGCACCACGGGGCGCCCCAAGGGCGCGATGCTGTCGCAGCTCGGGATCGTGCATTCGTCGCTGCACTACGAGCACCACATGCGGCTCGGCCCCGACGAGCGCTCGGTGCTCGCAGTGCCGGCGAGCCACGTCACCGGGCTGGTGGCGATGATCACCACGCTGTGGCGCACCGGCGGCACGCTGGTGCTCGTGCCGCAGTTCAAGGCCCCCGAGTTCATCGCGCTGGCCGCGCGCGAGCGGATCACGCACACGATGCTGGTGCCCGCGATGTACGCGCTGTGCCTGATGCAGCCCGAGTTCGGGACCGCCGAGCTGTCCGCCTGGCGGATCGGCTCCTACGGCGGCGCGGCGATGCCGCGCTCGATGATCGAGGCACTGGCCGAGCGGCTCCCGAGGATGACGCCGATGAATGCCTACGGCTCGACCGAGACCACGTCGCCGGCGACGCTGATGCCGATCGGCGAGCAGGCCGCGCACCTCGAGAGCGTCGGCCGGCCGGTCGCCTGCGCGCACATCGTGGTGGTCGACGACGACGGCCGCGAGGTGCCGCCCGGCGAGACCGGGGAGCTGCTGATCGGCGGACCGATGGTGGTGCGCGGCTACTGGGACAACCCCGAGGCGAGCGCGGCCGGCTTCGTCGCCGGCTACTGGCGCTCGGGCGATCTCGGCAGCATCGACGCCGAGGGCTACGTCCGGATCCACGACCGCAAGAAGGACATGATCAACCGCGGCGGCTACAAGATCTGGTCGATCGAGGTCGAGAACACGCTGGTCGGCTTTCCCGGCGTGATCGAGGCCGCGGCGGTCGGGGTGCCCTGCCCGGTGCTCGGCGAGCGGGTGCATGCGTTCGTGCACATGGACCCGGCCGCACGGGCCGCTGGCGGCGACGCCGACGCGCTCGCCGAGGCGATGCGCCGCTTCTGCGCCGAGCGGCTCGCCGACTACAAGGTGCCCGAGACCGTCGGACTGAGCGAGACCCCGCTGCCGCGCAACGCGAACGGCAAGCTGCTCAAGCGCGAGATGCGCGGCTGGGTGCCGGCCGCGGCACCGCGCTGAGCCGGACCCCGCCGGGTCGCGCGCGACTCAGCGGGCCGAGAACTGCCGGTAGGCCGCGGGCTCGAACCAGTCGCGCCAGCCGGCGAGGTACTGCTTGCCCGGCGTCGGCTCCGGCAGCGGCTCGCCGTGGTCGTCCGCGGTGAGCTCGAGCAGCACGCCCGACGGGTCGAACACGAAGAGCTGGTACGGCCGCCCCGGGCGGCATTGCTCGCGCCAGTCGAGCCCCAGCCCGCGCACCCGCTCGCGCAGCGCCGCGAAGCCGCTGACCGTGATCGAGACGTGATCGACCGCGGCGCCGCCCGAGGGCACCGCGCCTTCGCTGCCTGCGGCGGCGGCACCCGCATAGACGTGGATGATCGCCGGCGAGCCGGCCACCGGCGCCCGCAGCCAGACGCCCGGGAACGCCATCTGCGGTCGGCCGGTATCCTCGACCATGCCGAGCACGCGCGTGTAGAACGCCCGCGTGGCATCGAGGTCGGCGGTACGGATGGCGACGTGGAACAGTCCGAGCGCACTCATGGGCGGGCCTCCGGGGGTCAGGCGAAGCGGTAGGGGCCGCCGCGCTCGAGCGCGCGGCGGTAGGCGGGCCGCGCCTGCATCGCGCGGATCCATCGGTCGAGGTCCGGATAGGTGGCGCGCAGGCCGTAGGCGCCCGCCACCTCGCCGACGAAGCTCATCTGCACGTCCGCCCCCGAGAAGGCGTCGCCGACCATGAACTCGCGCCCGGCGAGCGAGCGGTCGACGTAGCCGAGGTGATTCGCGATCTCGCCCTGGATGCGCGGATGCAGCGGCGCGCCGGCTTCACCCAGCCGCGACACGTACAGGTTCAGCATCAGGGGCAGCATCGCCGACCCCTCCGCGTAGTGCAGCCACTGCTGATAGCGGTCGTAGTCGGCCGAGGCCGGATCCGGCTGCAGCCGTCCGCCGCCGTGCCGGCGCACCAGGTAATCGACGATTGCGCCCGACTCGATGACGGTGTCGGCGCCGTCGGTGATGACCGGTGACTTTCCGAGCGGGTGCACCGCGCTCAGCTCGGGCGGCGCGAGCCGCGTCTGCGCGTCGCGCTGGTAGCGGCGCAGCTCGTACGGCAGCCCGAGCTCCTCCAGCAGCCAGAGCACGCGCTGCGAGCGCGAATCGTTGAGGTGGTGGACGACGATCATCGAAGGGGTCTCCTCATGGGGCCGCGGCCGGCCGTCGGCGATCATAGCCCGGGCGGCAGGCGCATTCCCCGCCCCGCCGCGGCGCCGTCGACCATGGCGGACCCATGACGCCGAACCGACGCAACTACTACCGGATCCTGCAGGTCCAGCCCGAGGCGCCCCCCGAAGTCATCAAGGCGAGCTGGCGCGCGCTGATGCACGCCGGCCGGGGCCACCCCGACCTGGGCGGCGATCCGGCCACCGCGGCGCTCATCAACGAGGCCTACGCGGTGCTGGGCGACGCCGAGCGGCGTCGCGACTACGACCGCCAGCTCGACCTCGGACGGATGCGCGGCCGGATCGCCGCGGACGCGCCCGCCGTGCCCGCGCCGCGCGTGGACCCCGCCCGCTGGCGCACCGACCGCTGCTGTCCGATGTGCCGCACCGCCCTGCCCGCGGCCATGCGGGTCGACGCCCGCTGCACCTGCTGCGACGCGCCGCTCACGCCCGCGCCCGAAGCGGCCGCCGGCGAGCGCGAGCTGGTCGGGCGGCGGGCGGCCGCGCGGCGTGCCCGCAGCGACAGCGCGGCGCTGATCTCGGACTGCCGCGGCGTGCCGATCGATGCCCGCCTCGTCGACCTGTCGCTCGGCGGCGCCGGACTCTTCGCCGCCGCGGCCGTGTCGCCCGGCACCGCGGTCCGGATCGTGACCGGTTCGATCGACGCCGTCGGCCGCGTGGTCGCCTGCCACCGCAGCCAGGCGCAATGGCGGGTCAGGGTGCAGTGGCTGACCGCACGGCCGCTGGCCGGCAAGGGCGTCTGGGTCCGGGTCGCGGCCTGATCCGAGCCGGGGAGCCGCTGTCCCGCCCCCGCAGCCCGCCCCCGCAGCCCGGCGGCGCCGGGTCCAGGCCCGCGGACATCGCGCGCCTACTGGATCGCGAGCACCTCGACCTCGAAGGTCAGGGTCGCGTTCGGCGGGATGACGCCCGGCACGCCGCGCGCACCGTAGGCCGTCGCACCCGGGCAGGTCAGCCGGGCCTTGCCGCCGACCTTCACCTTCTGCATGCCCTCGGTCCAGCACGGGATCACCCGGTTGAGCGGGAAGCTCGCCGGCTGGCCGCGCTTGTACGAGCTGTCGAATTCGGCGCCGCCGTCCAGCGTGCCCTTGTAGTGCACGGACACCGTGTCGGTCGACTTCGGCGCGGCGCCGGTACCCGCCTTCAGATGCTCGACCACGACGCCGGAGGGCAGCGCCTCCTTCTGCGGCGGGGCGGTCTGGGCGGCGACGGGCGTGACCGCGGCCGTGATCGACAGGGCGACGGCCAGGGCGGCGGACAGGACAGCGGACTGAAACGGGCTCGGTACGTTCAACGCAGTCACTCCTCGGAGGGGGAACGGGAGTGTGCCAGCGATCGGCCGGTCCGGTTCAGCGCTTGAGCAGCGACGGCAGCATCCGCGCGAGCACGTTGTCCTTGCGGAACAGGTGGTGGTGGAGCGCCGCCCCGACGTGCATCGCGATCAGCGCCACCATCGCCAGCGCCAGCAGCGCGTGGATCTCGAACACCGCCTTGGCCGCGTCCTTGTCCGGCGCGACGACGCCGGGCAGCTTGAAGCCGTAGATGTCGAGCGCCGGGAACAGCGAGATGCCGATGTAGCCCGCGACCGGCACCGCGATCAGCAGCAGGTACAGGCCCCAGTGGTTGAGGTGGCTGACGAGCCGCTGCCACGGCTCGAGCGTCGGCTCGTCGGCGGGCGCGCCGCGGCTCAGCCGGTAGGCGATCCGCCAGAGCACCAGCAGCAGGATCAGCACGCCGCCGACCTTGTGCCCGCTGTAGAGCGCGTTGGTCAGGCCGTCCCAGACGTTGAGGGTGCCGCCGCGGTACGACATGTAGAAGCCCACCGGGAGCTGCACGGCGACCAGGATCACCGTCAGCCAGTGGAGCACGCGGGCCGTGCGGGCGTAGATCTCGGTACGCGCCGCCGCTGAAGAGACACCGTTCATGTCGTTCGCCTCCGTCGCCGCATCGCCGGTCCGTGCCTCGGCACCGGTGGTGGTGCGGGCCCTCGGCCGTCGCGGCGCCTGTCCGACTTCATACGTCGGTCGCGCGGCCCATGCAAGCGATACCCGACGCGTCGAAGGGGCCGCGCCGGCCCGGGGGAGGATGCGTCGGCCCGCAGGGAATGCGTCGGCCCGGGCGGCGGATGCGTCCGCGGTCCGGACGCCCGGGACGACGGCCCCTCGTCCGGCCCGGGAAAGCTCAGTCGCCGTCGTTCGGCAGCGGACGCGCCAGATACACCGCCTCGCGCCCGACGATCGGCTCGCGGGTGGGCATCAGCACCGCGCAGTGCTCTGCGGCGCGGATCTCCTCGTCGCCGTCGGTCGCGATCAGCTCCCCCGCCTCGAAGGTCTCGAAGCCCACCAGCGGCCGGGCGAACCGGAACCCCGGTGTGCGCACCATCCTCGTCTCGAGCAGCTCGTAGCGCCTCGGATCGGGCCGCACCGCGCGCGGGCCGCGCTCGACGAGGCCGAAGTGCGCCAGCCAGTCGAGCGTGACCTCGATCGCCAGCGCCGCGGTTCCGCTGCGGAAGTGCTGGCCGCACTCCGCCACCAGTGCCGCGCCGGCGTCCGAGGCCCCGTCGCCATGGCGGCCGTGCTCGATCAGCGGCACGCCCGAGCCGAGCCCGCGCGGCATCACCAGGTGCACCGCGGGCCGGCCGATCGCGAGCGCGACCGCAGCGTTTCTCGCGAAGGCCGGATAGACCCAGAACGGCTCGACGTCCTGCGAGGTCGAGTGCAGGTCCAGCACGTGGTCGGCCGCCGCCACCACCGGCCGCAGTTCGCGGGCGCGGCGAAGCTCCGGGCTGTCCTCGCCGCCGTCGAGCCAGTCGGCCGACCAGACGCGATTCAGGTTGTGGACCAGCTGCCGGCTCTCGAAGGGCCGCGCCGGATCGAACGACTCGTAGGCCGCGACGTTCGCGAAGGACACCGTCAGCGATCCGATGCGCGGCCGCACGCCGGTGTCGAGCAGGTGCGTCGCCGCCACCATCCCGCACAGCTCGTTGCCGTGCGTGAGCGCGTTGACCAGCACGTGCGGGCCGGCGCGCCCCGAATCGAATCGATGGACGTAGTCGATGCCGACGTTGCCGGTGCGGTAGGCCGACAGGTCGCGTGGCAGGACTTCGAGGACGGGCGGGGGCTCGGTGTTCATGGCGCCGAGCATAGCCGACGCGCCCGTCGCTCGGCGGCGTGCCCGCCGGACCGTTCGACCCACCGGCGCGGCCACGACGCGGCGACCCGCGTCGGTGTCACGCGACCGGGCGAAGGACACGTCATCCGATGGACATCAGCGAGGCATTGCCGCCCGCTGCGGCGGTGTTCGTCGTCACGACGCGTTCGATGACGAGCCGCTCCAGCGCGATCGCGGTGTCGCCGGGGTCGAGGCGTTCGACCGTGACGATCGGACCCGCTCGTTCGGCCAGTTGCGCCTGCACTCGGGTCAACACGTCGAGACTGCCGTGGAGCAGCACGGCATCGAACCTCACCGACGGGTTCAGCCAGTCCCCAGCGATCGCCACATGGGCCTGGACATCGATGGGCAGCGCGTCCCGCAAGGGCGCCGCGTCGAGCGGCCAGATCGCCTGGCTGCCGACCGCGAGCGTCGCCGCGAGCTGGACCAGCCGATCCTCGTCGCGGGACGCCAGGCACATCACGTGGGCGCGTGGAGCGATCCGGTAGACGTTGCGCTCGCCGGTCGGGCCGGGCAGCGTCCGGGTCCGGGATGCCGGCAACCGCGCCGCGAACCGGTCGGCACATCGGGCGACCTGCGGGAAACGGTCGGCCGCCCAGGTCGCGAAGGACGTCAGCGTCCGGTTCGAACGGGAAGATGCCGTCGGGGCGTGCTAGGGATCGCCGTCGGTGAACGCCCTACACAGCACGTCATCGGGACGCTTCGAGAGCAGGCGATGGAGGTAGAGCGGACCGCCCGCCTTCGGTCCGGTACCGGACAGGCCCTCCCCGCCGAACGGCTGCACCCCGACCACCGCGCCGACCATGTTGCGATTGACGTACACGTTGCCTGCGCGGGCGATGTCGACGACGCGGGCGATGGTCTCGTCGATGCGCGTGTGCAGCCCCATCGTGAGGCCGAAGCCCGTGGCGTTGATCTGGCCGAGCAGCCCGTCCAGTGCTTCGCGGCGGTAACGCACGACGTGCAGCACGGGCCCGAACACTTCACGGTCGAGCTCGGAGATGCTGTCCAGCTCGATGAGCGTGGGCAGGACGAAGGTGCCGGCCCGCAGCGGATCCCTTGCCTGCGCCGAGACCTGGTGGACCGTGCGCCCCTTCGCGCGCATGGCATCGATGTGACGTTCGAGCGTCGCCTTGGCCTCGGCATCGATCACGGGTCCGACGTCCGTCTCCAGGCGCATCGGATCGCCGACCTGCAGCTCCGCCATCGCGCCGAGCAGCATGTCCAGGACGCGATCGGCGACGTCTTCCTGGACACAGAGCACACGCAACGCGGAGCAGCGCTGCCCGGCACTGTCGAATGCCGAGACCAGGATGTCGCCGACCGCCTGCTCCACCAGCGCGGACGAATCGACGATCATCGCGTTCTGCCCGCCGGTCTCCGCCACCAGCGGCACGGGCCTGCCCGCTTCGTCGGTCCGGCCGATCAGGCTGCGCTGCAGAGCGCGTGCGACGTCCGTCGAACCGGTGAAGAGCACGCCTCGGATGCGGCGGTCCGAGACGAGGCGCGCGCCCACCACCGAGCCGCGGCCCGGCGTGAGCTGCACGGCGGTGCGTGGAATGCCGGCGTCCCACAGCCTGCGGACCGCACGGGCGGCCACCAGAGGCGTCTGCTCCGCCGGCTTGGCCAGCACCACGTTTCCGGCGGCCAGGGCCGCCGCGACCTGACCGACGAAGATCGCAAGCGGGAAGTTCCACGGACTGATGCACACCACGGGTCCGAGTGCCCGATGCGTGGCGGTGTCGAAGTCCCGCCGCACCTGCTCCGCGTAGTACCGCAGGAAGTCGACCGCCTCACGCACTTCCCCGACGGCGTTCGACGCCGTCTTGCCGGACTCCTGCACCAGCAGGCGGACCAGGCACGGCGTGTCGGCCTCCATCAGCGCCGCCGCGGCCTCCAGCTTCAGCGCCCGCTCGACGGGCGCCACGTTCGCCCAGAGCGAGGCAGCGCCATCGGCCTGTCGGATCGCCTCGTCGACCTCCGCGAGGGTGCAGTCGCGCACCTCGCCGACGACGTGGACGACGTTCGCCGGGTTGATGACCGGCTCGTGGTCTGCGACCTCGAGGGTGTCGATCGCCAGGAGCGGGCCGGCTCGTGGCATCGCGTCGCACGAGGCCATGCGTTCGGCGAGCTCGATCAGCGTGGCGTCGCTGGCGAGGTCGAGTCCGCGGGAATTGGCGCGTGTCGGCCCGTACAGCGCGCTCGGCAGCGGGATCGACGGATGGGGCCGGCCCGGCGCGCCATCGGTGCGGGCCAGGGCCTCGATCACCGCGACCGGGTCTCGGACGAGCGCTTCCACGGCGAGCGTCCGATCCGCGATCCGGTTGACGAACGAGGTGTTGGCGCCGTTCTCCAGCAGCCGGCGCACCAGGTACGCGAGCAGCGTCTCGTGCGTGCCCACGGGCGCGTAGATGCGGCACGGACGGCCGAGCCCGCCGGCGTCGACGTCGCCGACCACCTGCTCGTAGAGCGGCTCGCCCATGCCATGCAGGCACTGGAACTCGTATTGCCGCGGCGTATGGCGCGCCGGGTCCGCCAGCTCGTGGATCGCCGCCAGCGTGCCGGCGTTGTGCGTGGCGAACTGCGGGTAGATCGCGTCGCTGGCAGCGAGCAGCGTCCGCGCGCATGCGATGTACGAGGCGTCGGTGTAGGGCTTGCGCGTGTAGACGGGATAGCCGGCCAGTCCGTCGACCTGCGCGCGCTTGATCTCCGTGTCCCAGTAGGCCCCCTTGACCAGCCGGACCATCAGGCGCCGACCGCTGCGCCGGGCGAGATCGATCAGGTGGTCGACGATGCGCGGGCATCGCTTCTGATAGGCCTGGACCACCACGCCCAGGCCGTTCCACGCCTGCAGTTGCGGCTCGACTGCGAGTCGCTCGAGCAGGTCCAGCGACAGCTCGAGCCGGTCGGATTCCTCGGCATCGATGTTCAGCCCGATGTCGAAGCGCTTGGCCAGTGCGCACAGGCGCAGCAGCACCGGATAGAGCTCGGCCATCACGCGGCCGTACTGCGCCCGGCTGTAGCGCGGGTGCAGCGCCGACAGCTTGATCGAGATGCCGGGCCCTTCGTAGACGCCGCGACCGGCGGACGCCTGCCCGATCGCCAGGATGGCTGCCTCGTAGTCGTGCAGGTATCGCTCCGCGTCCCGCGCGGTGAGGGCAGCTTCGCCGAGCATGTCGTACGAGTAGCGGAACCCCAGGCGCTCCTGCGCCCGAGCATGGTCGAGCGCGTCCGCGATCGTCTCGCCGGTGACGAACTGTTCGCCCATCAGACGCATCGCCCTGTCCACGGCCTTGCGGATGAGCGGTTCGCCGCCCTGCCCCAGGAGCCGTCCGATGGCGGCGGACAGGCCGGCCTCGCTGTGGGTCGACACCAGCCGTCCGGTCAGCAGCAGCCCCCAGGTCGCCGCGTTGACGAACAGCGACGCGCTCTTGCCGAGATGCGCGGCCCACTGCCCCCGAGCGATCTTGTCGCGGATGAGCGCGTCCCGGGTCGCCGCATCGGGGATGCGGAGCAGCGCCTCCGCCAGGCACATGAGCGCGACGCCTTCCTGGGACGACAGGGCGTACTCCTGCAGGAGGCTCTGCACCAGGCCCGCACGACCGGCCGACGACGGCCGCGCCCGCAGGGCCTCGGTGAGTCGAATGGCCAGGTCGTGGCTGCGCCGGGCCACGTCGGGTGGCAGGCGGGCGCCCTCGAGCACGCCTGCCAGCGCATCGGGTTCCGGGATCCGCGTGGCGGCGGTGATCGCCCGCCGCAGGGGCAGGCCGGCGAAAGGCGACGCTGCGAAGCACAGCGATGCGCGGCTCGGGTCGGATGAGGCTCGGGGAACCATGGCGATGCTCCGTATAGTCACATCCTCCATGATCCGTAATCTAGCTAGCGCTTTGTTCTATAATTCGTCCGTTCTATAGACAGACATTCGATCGATGCCCAGCCTGGACGACCTCGACCGCATTGATCGGCGCATCCTTTCCCTCCTTCAGGACGACGGCCGCGTGTCCAACCTGAAGCTCGCCGAAGAGGTCGCACTGTCTCCCACCGCAGTCCTGTCGCGCGTACAGCGCCTGACGCGCGACCGGTTCATCGTGGGCTACCAGGCCGTCCTCAATCCGAAGCAACTGGGTGCCGGACTCCTGGTGTTCGTCGAGGTCCTGCTCGATCGCACGACTTCGAACGTGTTCGATCAGTTCCGCGCGGCCGTCGAGGTCCACCCCGAGATCCTGGAGTGCCATATGGTGGCCGGGGGATTCGACTACCTGCTGAAGACCCGCGTGCCCGACATGGCGTCGTACCGGCAGTTCGCGGGGACGGTCCTGTGGCGGCTGCCCGGTGTGCGGGAAACGCGGACCTATGCGGTCATGGAGGAGGTGAAGACCTCCAGCAAGCTCCATCTGCCGACCTGAATGCGGTGGCGTGTCCGGACTGGAAGTTCGGCGCGCGGCAGGTTCGCCGGCATCAGGACCGTGCGTCCGGCGCTAGAGCGATCGGGACGACGCGCGGTACGCTGGGGTGGGGTGGCTGATGGGACTCGAACCCACGACAACTGGAATCACAATCCAGGACTCTACCAACTGAGCTACAGCCACCACCGGAACCGCCGGGACCAGCGTCACGACGGGTAGAACTCGACTTGCCTGCGGCCGATGTGTACCAACCGGAACACTGGCCTGCCCGACAGGACTCGAACCTGTGACCCTCGGCTTAGAAGGCCGATGCTCTGTCCAGCTGAGCTACGGGCAGAACGGTCCTGCGGGGGCAAGACCGCAAGTATAGCTCATGGTCGGGGCGAGAGGATTCGAACCTCCGACATCTTGCTCCCAAAGCAAGCACTCTACCGGGCTGAGCTACGCCCCGACTGCGATTCAGTGTAGCACCGGCGCCGCACCGGATCGGAGCCGGCCCGGCGGAGCAGATCCCCGACGAGCGGTCGCGACCGAAGGCTGCCCGGCCGCCCGGAGCTTCGGGTCGACCGTCCGTCCGTCGGTCGGCGGCAAGGCACGGGACAGACGGCACGCTGCCGGCTGCGTCGCGCACTGGGCGGCGCGCCTGCGGAGCGCACGATGAAGAAGACGATCCCCCTCTCGATCCGGCTTGCGGCCACCCTGACGGCCGGCGCACTCGCGGCCTGCGGCGGCGGTGGCGGCGAATCGTCGCCGGCGTCTTCCCCGACTGCCGGCGGCGTCGCCGCGCCGGCTGCGGCGCCGGCACCGGCTCCAGCGCCGGGTTCGGCACCCGCCCCCGCGCCCGCACCGGCCCCCTCGCCGGCCTCGGCGCCCTCACCGGCGCCCGCACCCGCGCCGGGTTACGTGCCGGATCGACTCAAGGGCAAGGCGATCTACCAGACCACCGGGGGCTCGACGGGCGTGGCGTGCATGACGTGTCATGGCACGAGCCCGACGAACCGGACGTCCACCGAAGCGCTGGAGTACGCCCTGATCTCGAAGGCCGTCTGGAACGCCAGCTCGCCCGGCAATGCCTCGATGTCGTTCTATCAGAACAAGCTGAGCGGGTACGACATGCAGGACCTCGCGGCCTACATC
>RPRK01000163.1 GCA_003818495.1 Burkholderiales bacterium | reverse complement strand
GACCTCGGTCGAGACGGCGACGGCGCACCGCTGCTCGCGGGGCGCGGACGCGTCGTGCACGTGTGGGTCGACCGCTCGAACGGCGCGGCGCTGCCGTGGCCGCCCGAGCTGATCGCGCGCTGCCGCCCGCACGAAGAAGGGTCGCGGCCCATCGGCTGAAAACCTGGGGTGTCAGCCCGCGCGCGCGGTGGCGACCGACAGGCTCGTTCAACGGCCCCCCGGAGCCCTCGATGGACCGACGCGACACCCTCAGGCGACTGCTCGCGACCGGTGCGGCCGGGGCCGGCCTCGTCCACGCGCCGCTCCAGGCTGCCGGCTGCCGCAGCGAATCGCCGGCCGGCACGGTGGCGCTCGTCGAACTGTTCACCTCCGAGGGCTGCAGCTCGTGCCCGCCGGCGGACCGCTGGCTGTCGCGCGTCTCGGCGGGCGATCCGGCGCGCATCGCGCCGCTGTCGCTGCACGTCCGGTACTGGGACCACATCGGCTGGAAGGACCCGTTCGCGCAGACTGCCTTCGGCGAGCGGCAGCGCTGGCTCACCGCGGCGGGCGGCGGACGCACGGTCTACACGCCCGGGGTCTACCTCGCCGGACGCGAGTGGCGGGGCTGGGACGACCCGGTCGCGCTCGAGCGCAGGCTCGCCGAGCTGCAGCGCCGGCCTGCGGGCGCGCGCATCGCGATCGCCGTCGACGGCCCGGCGGATGCACCGGTGCTGAAGGTGAGCGCGGCGCTGGCCCCCGGCGCGACGGCGCGCCGCCCGGCGCTGTACGTCGCGCTCACGCGCAGCGGTCTGCAGTCCGCGGTCGATGCGGGCGAGAACCGCGGGGCGACGCTGCGTCACGATCATGTCGCGCTGCGGCTCGACGGCCCGCTGGCGCTCGACGCCGAGGGTCGGGCCGCCTATTCCGCGCCGCTCGCCGCGACGGGCGGTGCGCCGGCGCGCTTCGGCGTGACCGCGTTCGTGCAGGACCTCGCCGACGCCGGCATCGTGCAGGCGTGGTCGATGGCGCTGCCGGCCCGGTGCGTGCGGGCCGCGGCCTGACGCGAAGCGGGCGTCCCGGGCCTTGGCACCTCGGGCATCCCGGGCCGTAGCGCCGCGGGACTCTCGGGCCGCAGCGCCGCGGGCACCTCGGGTCGCAGCGCCGCGGCCCCTCAGGCCGCCACGCCGCGGGCGTGCAGCGCGGCGTGCGCCGCCCGCAGCCGCCGTGCGCCCTCCCTCAGGCGCTCGGGCGGCGCGGCGCTGAAGTTCAGCCGCAGCGATGCGGGGTCCGCCGCGTCGACGAAGAACGCATCGCCCGGCACGAACATCGTGCCGCGCTCGAGCGCGTGCGGCAGCAGCGCACGCGTGTCGGTGCCGTCGGTGAAGCGGCCCCAGAGGAACATGCCGCCATCGGGCACCTGCAGCGCCAGGCGATCGCCGAAGCCCGCGTGCAGCGCATCGGCCAGCGCATCGCGACGTCGCGCGTACTCCGCGCGCACGAGCGCGAGGCGCTCGGGCAGCCGACCCGATGCGAGGTAGTGGCGCGCCACCTCCTGCGCGAACGACGAGGTGTGGAGGTCCGCGGCCTGCTTGAGCCGCACCACCGCGTCGCGCAGCCAGGGCGGCAGCAGCAGCCAGCCGGTCCGCAGCCCGGGCGCGACGGTCTTCGACAGCGTCGAGGCCTGCGCGATCCAGCGCGACGCGCCGGGGACCTCGCCGGCGAGCGCGGCGATCGAGGGCAGCGGCTCGCCGCGCGTGCGCAGCGCGCCGTACGGATCGTCCTCGAGCACCGTCACCTGATGACGCAGGGCCCAGCGCACCAGCGCGCGTCGCCGCGCGACCGACATGCAGGCGCCGGTCGGATTCGCGAAATCGGGCACGACGTAGACGAGCTTCGGGCGCACGCCCGCGCAGGCGGCGTCGAGGTCCTCGACCCGACCGCCGTCCGCGTCGACGCCGATCGTGCACCAGCGCGGCGACGCGAGGCCGAAGGCCTGCAGCGCGGCCAGGTACGAGGGCCGCTCGACGACCATCGCGTCGCCGTCGTCGAGGAGCGCGCGCGCCACCAGGTCGAGGCCCTGCTGCGAGCCGGCCGTGACGACCAGGTCCTCGGCCCCGGCCGCGATGCCCCGCCCGGCGAGGAGCGCGGCGATCGCCTCGCGCAGCGCGGGCTGACCCTCGGTCATGCCGTACTGCAGCGCCGAGGCGGGCGCGTCGTCGAGCGCGGCCAGCGTCGCGGCCCGCAGGCCCTCGACGTCGAAGAGCTCGGCCGCGGGCAGGCCGCCGGCGAGCGAGATCATGTCGGGCAGGCCGGCATGGCGCAGCAGGTCGCGCACGTCCGAGCGACGCATCGCGCGCACGCGTCGCGAGAGCGGGTCGGGCTGCAAGTCGGATGGAAGGTCGGACCGAAGATCGGACCGAAGATCGGGCGGCAGGTCGTGCGGCGGACCGGACGGAACGTCGGGCGGGGCGATGGGCATGGCGGTCCGGCTCGGTGACGGGCCTGCCACCTTACGGTGCGCGCCCGGCGCCGCCCCGGTGCAGTCGGTCGCGGGGGCGCCCTCGGTGTCATGGTCGGCCGACCGGCACGGCGACGGCCGCGCCGACGGTCAGTCGCCCGGCAGTTCGCAGTCGGCCGACAGCGGCGAGGACTCAGCCCGCCGGCACGCAGGGCACCATCCCCGGCACCACGATCCCGCCGCGGTCGCCGACCGTCACGCTGCCGTAGCGCTGGGCGAACACCTCGGGCAGCGGGCGCGCGCCCGGCACCGCGAGCCACAGCCGCAGCAGGTGGCGGCGCCGCTCGGGCGCGGGCCAGTCGACGAAGGCCGTTCGGTCGTGCAGCAGCGTGTGGTTGTGGACGACCTGCACGTCGCCCGGCTCCAGGCGCATCCGGAAGTTCAGCGCCGGATCCTCGGCGAGCGCGTCGAACAGGTCGAGCGCCTCGACGTGCTCGGGCCCCAGGCGGGGCGCGTCGGGGAAGCGCTGGGCGCTGTCGATGTACTGGCGCTGATAGATCGCGGTGAGGAAGCCTTCGTGCCAGCTGAACACCGGGATCTCGAAGTACGGCTTCATGCCCGCCGGGACCTCGCCGCGGCGGTCGGTGGCGAGCGGCTCGAAGAGGCGCGCGAGCAGGTCGGGGCGGCGCCGGCGCATCTCGTTGAAGATCGTCGTGCTGCTCACCAGCATCGAGTCGCCGCCGCGGCGCGCGTTGGCCAGGCACAGCAGGCCGACGACGTCGCACGAATCGGTGTGGAAGGTCTGGCGCTCGTGGGTCTGGTAGATGCGCACCGACGGGTCGTCCGACGACAGCCCGAGGTCGCGCACGTGGCCGAGCAGGTGCCCGGCGGCGTTCTGCGGCCGGGCGCGGCCGAGGTAGGTGCCCAGCCCCATGAAGGCGATCGCGGCCTCCGCCCGGCTCCAGCGCCGGACGGGCAGGCCCTTGAGCAGCGAGAAGCCGCGGCCGTTGAGCAGCTCGTCGCGCATCGCGACCAGCCGGGGCCCGAGGTTGGGCAGCGGGAAGTCGACCGGATGGGTGGGCGCGGGCGCACCGTGCGCGCGGGCCGGCCAGGCCGCGAGCGCGGCCTCGATCTCGTCGACGTCGGTGGCCGACAGCCGCACGATCCAGTCCTCGCGACCGCGCCAGTGCGGCCCGTACCAGGCGGCCGGGCCGTGCTGCTCGGGCGGCAGCGTCGCGAGCGGCCCGCGTGCGTTCACGGCGACCAGCCGGGCGTGATCGGCGTGGCCGACGGATGGCGCGCCTCGAGCACCTCGGCCGCGTCGAGCACCAGGTCCTCGCGAAAGCGCGGGCCGGTGAGCTGCACGCCGATCGGCACGCCGTCGGCCATGCCCAGCGGCGCCGACAGCGACGGCAGCCCGAGCACCGGCACCATGAACTGCGGGCCCTGCGCGAGCCGCACGCGGTCCATGTTCTCGGGCGTGGTGGTGTCCAGCCCCCAGGGGAACGGCGGCTCGGCGCAGACCGGCCCGAGCACGATCGGATACCGCTCCAGGAAGGCGAACCAGTCGCGCACGAGCGCGGTGCGGCGCGCCATGGCGCGCATGTAGCCCTCGAGGCCGAGCTCGACCGAGCCGCGCTGCATGCCGGCCATCGCGGTGCGCAACCCGTCGTCGCCCAGGCGCGCCACCGCATCGGCCATCATCGCGCGAACCTCGGTGTCGGCGATCGCCGACCACAGCGAGGCGGCTTCCTCGAGGTGCGGCGGATCGACCGCCTCGACGACATAGCCCGCCTCGGCGAGCCAGGCGCCCGCCTGCCCGATGGCGCGGACGATCGCCGGATGCACGACGGCACCGGGCACCGAGGTGGTCATCGCCACGCGGATCGGCCGCGCCGGCGCCGGACCGCGCAGCGGCGCGGGCACCCACCACGGGTCGCGCGGATCGCGCGCGGCCATCGCCTCCAGCGCGATGCGCAGGTCGCCGACGGTGCGGGCGAGCGGGCCCTGCACCGACATCGTCTGCATGCCCGGCGGGCGCTCCTCCTTCGCGCTGGGCAGGAACGCCGGCACGCGGCCGAACGAGGGCCGCAGGCCGTAGACGCCGGTGCAGTAGGCCGGGTAGCGGACCGAGCCCGCGAGGTCGTTGCCGTGCGCGATCGGGCCCATGCCGGCGGCGACCGCCGCCGAGGCGCCGCCGCTGGAGCCGCCCGGCGTGCGTTCGCGCGACCAGGGGTTCAGCGTGCGGCCGTGCAGGTCGTTCTCGGTGAACCAGCGGAACGAGAACGCCGGCGTGTTGGTGCGTCCGAAGATCACCGCGCCCGCGCGCCGCAGGTTCGACACCACCGGGCTGTCGTCGGTGGCGATCGCGTCGCGGAACGCGACGATGCCGTTGGTGGTGGCGAGCCCGCGCTGGTCGACGTTGACCTTGGTGGTGACCGGCACGCCGTGCAGGGGGCCGAGCGACTCGCCGCGCGCGACCGCGCGGTCGGCCTCGTCCGCGGCGGCCAGCGCCTCGGCGTCGAGCACCTCGACGATCGCGTTGAGCGTCGGATTGACCTCGCGCGTCCGGGCGAGGCAGGCCTCGGTCGCCTCGCGGCTGGAGATGCGCCGCGTGCGGATCGCACCGGCCAGCGTGGTGGCGGGCCAGCGCCAGAGCTCGTCCATGTCGACTCCCATCAGAGCCGCCATTGTGGCGCAGGCGGCGGCGCCTCGCGCGGGCGCCCGCGCGGCCGCGGAACGGGGGGCCATGGTGCGTGCATCGCTGGCCAGCCGCCGCGCCGAGTCGCTAGACTGACGGCCGACCCGCGCGCAGCGCCCGGGCGCTGCGTCGACCGCACCACGCAGACATCACTCAGGCACACCACAGGAGACACCCACATGGCGATCAGCGTCCCCATCGAGCTGGGCTACGAATTCTCGGTCAAGTCCCCGTACAAGGACGTGTTCGCGCTGCTCTCGAACGTTCCGGAGTCGGTCTCGCACTTCCCCAAGGTCGACCAGCTCGTGGACATGGGCGACGGCGTCTTCCGCTGGGAGATGAAGAAGGTCGGCATCGGCACCATCAGCCTGCAGACCGTCTATGCGTCGAAATACGCGTCCGACGCGAAGAAGGGAACCATCGTCTGGACGCCGGTCAAGGGCGTGGGCAACGCGCAGGTCGGCGGGAGCTGGAAGCTCGTCGACGGCAAGAAGACCACCGCGCTCGAGCTCAAGATCGCCGGGACGGTCGAGGTGCCGATGCCGGCGCTGATGAAGTCGGTCGCCACGCCGATGGTGAAGTCCGAGTTCGAGGGCCTCGTCGACCAGTACGTCGACAACCTGATCAAGCGCTTCGGCGGCGAGGCCTGAGGGCCGGGGGCCTCGGGGCGCTCCGGGCGCGACGCCCGACGGGCCGCACCCTCGGGTAATCCCCCGCCGCCGCGGGGCCGGCCGCACGGCGGACGCCCCGCGGTGGCAGCATCGCGGCCATGGACTCGCTCTCGCAGCTCGCGCTCGGCGCCGCCGTCGGCGTCGCGGTCATGGGCCGTCGCACCGCCCCGTGGAAGGCCGCGCTCTGGGGCGGCCTGTGCGGCACGCTGCCCGACCTCGATGTGTTCATCGACCACGGCGACCCGATCCTGAACATGACGCTGCACCGGTCGCACACCCATGCGCTGGCCTGGCTGACGCTCGCCGCGCCGGCGATCGCCTGGCTCGCCGCCCGGGTGCACGGCGAGCGCGCCGCGTTCCGGCGATGGTGGGTCGCGCTCTGGCTGGCGCTCGTCACCCATCCGCTGCTCGACGCGATGACGGTCTACGGCACGCAGCTCGCGCAGCCGTTCTCCGACCATCCGTTCGGCGTCGGCAGCGTCTTCATCATCGACCCCGCGTACACCCTGCCGCTGGTGGTCGGCGTGATCGCCGCGCTGCGGCTGCCGGCGGCGCGCGGGCTGAGCTGGAATCGCGCGGGGCTGCTGCTGAGCACCCTGTACCTCGGCTGGGGCATGGTCGCCCAGCACCATGTCCGCGGCGTGGCCGAGCGCTCGCTCGCCGCGCAGGGCATCGCCGCCGAGCGCGTGCTGGTGACGCCGGCACCGTTCAACTCGGTGCTCTGGCGGGTGGTCGCGATGACGCCCGACGGCTACCACGAGGGCTTCCGCTCGCTGCTCGACGACGGCGACGCGATGCGCTTCGATCGCTTCGACCGCGGCGCGCCGCTGTACGAGGCGCTCGCCAGGCAGTGGGCCGTCGCCGACATCGCCCGGTTCAGCCGGGGCTTCTTCGCGCTCGCGCAGCGCGGCGAGCGGGCGACGATCACCGACCTCAGGATGGGCCAGGAGCCGGCCTACGTGTTCTCGTTCGAGGTCGCCGAGCGACGCGCGGACGGCTGGACGTCGCTCGAGCCGACCGCGCAGGTCGGCTTTCGCGGCGACGTCGGACGCGGGCTCGACTGGCTGTGGCGGCGGGCGCTCGGCGCGGACCTGCCCCCGCCGCGCTGACCGGCGTCAGCCGCCGAACACCGGCCCGAGCGGCCGCATCCGCAGGCCGCGGCGCAGCCGCTTCCAGCCGAATTCCACCGGGTCGGCCAGCGCCGGTCCGGGCGAGCGCACCACCAGCACCTCGCGCGCGATCGGCTGGAAGTCGGCGCGGAAGTGCACCGAGCTCTTGAGCGCCACCACCCGCTGGCGGATCGGCTCGATGCCGACGTGCCGGAACATCTCCTGGTCGGCCGCCTGGCACTTCACCGAAGCCAGAACGACGCGCACGCCGCTCTTCTCCTCGCGCAGCAGCGCCATCGCCCCGAGCTGCATCCGGAAGCCGCGGAACATCGGGCCGGTGCAGGTGAAGCGCCCGTCGCCCAGCCGCTCGACGTGGAAGCGCCCGGCGAGCGGCACGTGTCCCGGCACGCCCGAGGTGGCGCCGAGCGCGAACTCCAGCGTCGCGCCCTGCCCGGCCTCGTGCGCGCGGGCGGCGCTCGCCGGATCGATCAGCAGACCGAGCACCGCATCCGGCGCCCGCTGGCGGATCATCGCGGCGAGCAGCCCGACGGTGTCGCCGTTGCCGCCGGCGCCCGGATTGTCCTGGGTGTCCGCCAGCACCACCGGGGCGCCCGGCGCGCCGTCGCGCATCGCGCGGCGCACCGCCTCGTCGGGGTCGAGCAGCGTCAGCGCGAAGTCCGGCTCGGCAGCGGCCACCGCGTCGCCGATCTCGGCGAGCGCCGCCTGGGCCGAGGCCGCGTCGTCGGCATAGGCGACCACCGACATCCCGCACTCGGGGAAGTCGGCCATCGGGAAGCCCGGCGCGAAGTCGACCGACGCGCGATGGCGCCGCTCGATGTCGGCGATCCGCGCGTACAGCCCCTGGCAGGGCTCGATGAACGTGCACTGCGACGGGATGCCGGTCAGGTAGTCGAACTGCCGGAACGCCTTGGCCGGACGCCGGCCCTTCGCCAGCATCGCGTCGAGCAGCGCGGCCGCGCGCCCGCCGGTCTCGGCCATGTCGACGTGCGGATAGGTGCGGTAGATCGACAGCGCGTCGGACTGCGCGACCATCAGCCGCGTGACGTTGGCGTGCAGGTCCAGGCTCGCGACCACCGGCACGCCCGGACCGACCACCTCGCGCACGCGCCGCAGGATCTCGCCCTCGCCGTCGTCGACGTGGGCGCAGACCATCGCGCCGTGCAGGTCGAGGTAGACGCCGTCGACGCGGCCGGCCGCGCGCAGCCGCGCGATCAGGTCGCCGACGATCCGCTCGAACGCGTCCTCGGTGACCTGCGCCGACGGCGAGGCGGCGGCCCAGGTCAGCGGCACCAGCGCATGGCCCCGCGCGCGCAGCGCGTCGATCGCGCCCTGCACGGGGATGTTGGCGCCGGCCACCGCCTCGAACAGCGACTCGCCGCGCTGGATGGTCGGCCAGCCGCCGCCGGACTCGAAGGCGGCATAGTCGGCCGGCGAGGGCGCGAAGGTGTTCGTCTCGTGCTGCATGCCGCCGATCGCGATGGTCGCCATCGTCCAGGTCCTCGTGTCTTGGGTGTCGTTGCGGGGTGTGCCGCCGAGTCTATGCGGGCGCCGGCCCCGCGCAAAGGCGACGTGCCGATCGGCGCGGTGCACCGGCGTCGGGCGCGGCCCGTCGTGATACGGTGGTCCGCCGCACCGCCGCACCGCCGCACCGCCGCACCGCCGGTCCCGGGGCGCGATGCGGCCCGCGTCGGCCCGGACACCGAGGTCCTGCATGACCGCTACCGAACTGTTCCCCGGCTTCGCCGATCGGCGGATCGCGACGGCCGACGGCGTCGAGATCCACGTCAGGATCGGCGGGCACGGCCCGGCGCTGCTGCTGCTGCACGGCCATCCGCAGACCCTGTCGATCTGGCATCGCGTGGCCCCCGCGCTGGCCGCCGACTTCACCGTGGTCGCGGCCGACCTGCGCGGCTACGGCGACTCGTCGAAGCCGCCGGGCGGCGCAGGCCACGCGGCGTACAGCAAGCGCGCGATGGCCGCCGACATGGCGCGGCTGATGCACGCGCTGGGCTTCGATCGCTTCGCGGTGCTCGCGCACGACCGCGGCGCCCGCGTCGCGCACCGGCTCGCGATCGACCATCCGGCGGCCGTCTCGCGCCTCGTCCTGCTCGACATCGCGCCGACCCTCGACATGTACGCCCTCGCCGACGACGCCTTCGCCCGCGCGTACTGGCACTGGTTCTTCCTGATCCAGCCCGCGCCGCTGCCCGAGCGCCTGATCGAGGCCGATCCCGCGGCCTACGTGCGCGAGGTGATGGGCCGCCGCAGCGCCGG
Source organism: Burkholderiales bacterium (assembly GCA_003818495.1). Classification (GTDB taxonomy): domain Bacteria; phylum Pseudomonadota; class Gammaproteobacteria; order Burkholderiales; family Burkholderiaceae_E; genus UBA4615. Next base: position 2,255 of record RPRK01000163.1, on the reverse strand, counting down.
CCTCGCGCCCTTCGATCCGCGCGCGCTCGCCGAGTACGAGCGCTGCCTGACCCTGCCCGGCAGCGCGCACGCGCTGTGCGAGGACTATCGGGCGTCGGCCGGGATCGACCTCGAGCACGACCGCCTCGACCGCGAGGCGGGCCACACCCTCGACGCGCCGCTGCTGCTGCTGTGGGGCGCAGAAGGCGTGGTCCACCGGTGCTTCGATCCGCTCGCGCTGTGGCGACGGATCGCGACCGACGTGCGCGGCGAGGCCCTGCCCTGCGGGCACTACATCCCCGAAGAGGCGCCCGGGATCCTGCTGGAGCGGGCGCTGCCGTTCCTGAAGACGGGCCCCTGAGCGCCCGCCGCGCGGGCCCGTCGTGATAACGTCGACCGCGACACCGAACAGGCCCGAACCATGGACGCCGACGACATCGCCTACCTGAGCGCGACCGCCCTGGTCGCCGCGTACCGTGACCGGACGTTGTCTCCGGTCGAGGTGACCCGCATCGCCCTCGAGCGGATCGATGCGCTCAACCCGAAGGTCAATGCCTTCATCCTCGTCGACCACGAGGCCGCGATGCGCGACGCGCGCGCCTCCGAGGCCCGCTGGCTGCGCGGCGAACCGGCCGGCCCCGTCGACGGCGTGCCCACCTCGGTCAAGGACCTGCTGCTGACGCGCGGCTGGCCGACGCTGCGCGGCTCGCGCACCACCGACCCGAAGCAGCCCTGGGACACGGACGCCCCGACGACCGCGCGACTGCGCGAATCCGGCGCCGTGCTCCTCGGCAAGACCACGACCCCCGAGTTCGGCTGGCGCGGCAGCACCGACAGCCCGCTGTCGGGCATCACCCGCAACCCGTGGGACCTGCGCAAGACGCCTGGCGGCTCCTCGGGCGGCGCGGTCGCCGCGATCACCGCCGGCATGGGCGCACTCGCCACCGGCACCGACGGCGGCGGCTCGATCCGCATCCCGGCGGCCTTCACCGGCACGGTGGGCATCAAGGCGCACTTCGGCCGGGTGCCGGCCTGGCCGCTGTCGCCGATGGGCACGGTCGCCCACGTCGGCCCGCAGGCGCGCACCGTCGAGGACGCGGCCCTGATGCTCGACGTGCTGGCGCGCCCCGATGCACGCGACTGGATGGCGCTGCCCCCGCCCCCCGGCAGCTGGGCCGCGGCGCTCGCGGGCGACGCCTCGCGGGCAGGCTGCTTTCCGCTCGGCACCGACCTGCGCGGGCTGCGCATCGCCTACAGCCCGCGGATGGGCTACGTGCAGTGGGTCGACCCCGAGATCGAGGCCGCGGTCGCGAAGGCCGCCGAGGTGTTCGCGTCGCTGGGGGCCACCGTCGAGCGCGTCGACCCCGGCATCGCCGATCCGGCCTGGATCTTCGCGACCCACTGGTTCTCGTCGGCGCGCAACCTGCTGCACCGCCTGCCCGAGGCGCAGCTCGCGCAGCTCGACCCGGGCCTGCGCGGCTCGATCGAGTTCGCGGCCCGCTACACGATCGACGACTTCCTCGACGCGCAGAAGGCGCGCGGCGAGCTGGCCGTCGCGATGCAGCGCTTCCACGGCGACTGGGACCTGATGCTCACGCCAGGCACCGCGGCGCAGCCGTTCGACGTCGGCCGCGTGATGCCCGACCTGCCGCCGGGCGTGACGCCGCTCAACGAGAACGACTGGACCTGGTGGACCCCGTTCTCGTTCCCGTTCAACCTCACGCAGCAGCCGGCGCTGGTGATGGGCTGCGGCTTCTCGGCGGCGGGCCTGCCGCTGTCGCTGCAGCTCGTCGCGCCGAACCACCGAGAGGACCTGTGCTTCCGGGCCGCGCGCGCCTACGAGCAGGTCACGCCGTGGGGGGCGATGCGGCCGCGGATCGCTTGACCTCGGACGCACCGCGCGGCGCCGGCCCGCACCCCGCGGGCGGCACGAGCCTGCCGGTCTCGATGTGGCTCGGCGGCGTCCTCGTCGCCGCGTCGCTGTCGCTGGTCGGCGTGGCCGCGCTCGCGCCGCGCATCCTCGAGACGCTGGCGCTGCCGCCGACCGCGATCGGCCTGTTCTCGTCGGTGGTCTGGGGCACCGCCATCCTCGCCTCGTCCGCGGGCGGTGCGCTCGTCGCGCGCTGGGGCGCCTGGCGCGTGTCGCGCGCCTGCCCGCTGCTGTGCGCGGCGGGCCTGCTCGCCGTGACCGCCGGCGAGCCGTGGCTGTTCTGGGTCGGCGCGGTGGTGATCGGCGAGGATCTGGGCACAGTCGAGGACTGGATCCGGGCAGACAT
>RPRK01000162.1 GCA_003818495.1 Burkholderiales bacterium | reverse complement strand
GGCGGCATGATGGGCGTGCCGAAGGGCACCGTGCCCCCGGGCCACCCGTGGTGGGGCGATCCGAAGTTCGACATCCGCTTCGACCCCGAGGCCGCCCGCAAGCTGATGGCCGAGGCCGGCCACACCGCCGCGAAGCCGCTGAAGGTCAAGGTGCAGATCTCGGCGTCCGGCTCGGGCCAGATGCAGCCGCTGCCGATGAACGAGGCGGTCCAGCAGTCGCTCAAGCAGTGCCACTTCGACGTCCAGTTCGACGTCATCGAGTGGAACACGCTGTTCACCAACTGGCGCCGCGGCGCGAAGGACCCGACGGCGAACGGGGCCAACGCGATCAACGTCAGCTTCGCGGCGATGGACCCGTTCTTCGCGATGGTGCGCTTCACCAGCACCAAGGCCTTCCCGCCGACGTCGAACAACTGGGGCTATTTCGGCAACGCCGAGTTCGACAAGCTGATCGCCGATGCGCGCGGCAGCTTCGAGGACAAGGCGCGCGATGCGGCGCTGGCCAAGCTGCACGCCCGGATCGTCGAGGAGGCGCCGTTCATCTGGATCGCCCATGACGTCGGTCCGCGTGCGATGAGCCCGAAGGTCAAGAACGTCGTGCAGCCGAAGAGCTGGTTCATCGACATCGCCACGATGACGATGGACTGACGCGGACGTGCCGCGGGCGGGCGCGATCGGCCCGCGGCAGGTCGCGGCGCCCGCGGCGGGCCGGCTCGATGCCGGCCCGCCGCGGCGTCACCCGGCGGGGGGCGTCCCCGTCGACACGCTTCACGGACACACGCTGTGCTCGCCTACCTCTTCAGACGCATCGTCTACACCCTGCCGATCATGTTCGGCGTGGCGCTGGTGTGCTTCGCGCTCGTGCACCTGGCACCGGGCGACCCGCTGGTCTCGGTGCTGCCGGCCGACGCCTCGGCGGAACTCCAGGCCCAGATGCGCACGCTGTACGGCTTCGACCGGCCCTATCCGGTGCAGTTCGTCAGCTGGATCGGACGCGCGCTCCAGGGCGACCTGGGCACCTCGATCGCCAGCGGCCGCTCGGTCTCGACCGAGGTCCTGCGCGCGGTCGGCAACACCCTGATCCTCGCCTCGGTGGCGACGATGATCGGCTTCTTCTTCGGCTGCCTGTTCGGCTTCGTGGCCGGCTACTTCCGCGATTCGTGGGCCGACAAGACGGCCTCCTTCCTGTCGGTCGTGGGCGTGAGCGTGCCGCACTACTGGCTCGGCATGGTGCTGGTCATCATCTTCGCCGCCCAGCTGAACTGGCTGCCCGCCACCGGCGCGGGGCCGGGCGGCTCGGGCGACTGGGCCTGGGACTGGGCGCACATGCGCCACCTGGTGCTGCCCGCGATCACCATGAGCGTGATCCCGATGGGCATCATCTCGCGCACGGTCCGCGCGCTGGTCGCGGAGACCCTGGCGCAGGAGTTCGTGGTCGGGCTGCGCGCCAAGGGCCTGACCGACTTCGGCGTGTTCCGCCACGTGGTCAAGAACGTCGCCCCGACCGCGCTCGCGGTGATGGGCCTGCAGCTCGGCTACCTGCTCGGCGGCTCGATCCTGATCGAGACCGTGTTCTCGTGGCCGGGCACCGGCTTCCTCCTGAACAGCGCGATCTTCCAGCGCGACCTGCCGCTGCTGCAGGGGACGATCCTGGTGCTCGCGATGTTCTTCGTGCTGCTGAACCTGCTGGTCGACGTCGTGCAGAGCACGCTCGATCCGCGCATCGCCCGGAGCTGACCGATGAACGTCGCGGTCGATGCCACCAAGATTCCCGCGCCGATCTTCGAGCGCAGCCCCGGCTACTGGTCGAGCGTGTTCCGGCGCTTCCGGCGCGACCCGGTCGCGCTGTTCGCGGCGGCCGTGGTCGGCGTGCTGGTGCTGATGGCGCTGTTCGGGCCCTGGCTCACGCCGGCGGACCCGTACAAGTCGTCGATGCTCGCCCGGCTCAAGCCGATCGGCACCGAGGGCTATCCGCTCGGCACGGACGAGCTCGGACGCGACATGCTGTCGCGGCTGATGATCGGCGCCCGGCTGTCGCTGTTCATGGGCATCACGCCGGTGATCTGCGCCTTCATCATCGGCTCGTCGCTCGGCATCCTCGCCGGCTACGCGGGCGGGGCGATCAACACCGTGATCATGCGCACGATCGACGTGTTCTACGCGTTCCCGTCGGTGCTGCTGGCGATCGCGCTGTCGGGCGCGCTCGGCGCCGGCATCACCAACGCGCTGCTGTCGCTCACCATCGTCTTCGTACCGCCGATCGCGCGGGTCGCCGAGAGCGTGACCACGCAGGTGAGGAGCCGCGACTTCGTCGAGGCGGCGCGCGCCTCGGGGGCCGATGCCTTCACCATCGTGCGGGTGCACGTGCTGGGCAACGTGCTCGGCCCGATCTTCGTCTACTCCACCAGCCTGATCGCGGTCTCGATGATCCTGGCCTCCGGCCTGTCGTTCCTGGGCCTGGGCGTCAAGCCGCCGGAGCCGGAGTGGGGCCTGATGCTGAACACGCTGCGCACCGCGATCTACACCCAGCCGTGGGTGGCGGCGCTGCCCGGCGCGATGATCTTCATCACGTCGATCTCCTTCAACACCTTGTCCGACGGTCTGCGGTCGGCGATGGACGTCAAGCAATGAGCGCGGACAAACCCGGCAGGCCCAAGGCGCTGATCGAGGTGCGGGGGCTGGTCAAGCACTTCCCGCTGAAGGGCAAGAAGGCCGACGACGGCCGTGCGGCGGTGGTGCGCGCCGTCGACGGCATCGACTTCACGGTCTACGAGCGCGAGACGCTCGGCGTGGTCGGCGAGTCGGGCTGCGGCAAGAGCACCGCGGCGCGCCTGCTGATGCGCCTGCTCGACCCGACCGCGGGCGAGATCATCTTCGACGGCATGGCCGTCGGCAGCCGCGACCTGCCGCTCAAGGAGTACCGGCGCCAGGTGCAGATGGTGTTCCAGGACAGCTATTCGTCGCTGAACCCCCGGATGACGATCGAGGATTCCATCGCATTCGGCCCGCGGGTGCACGGCGTGGCGGCGCGGGAGTCGGTCGAGCGCGCCCGTGACCTGCTGTCGCGGGTGGGCCTGGAGCCGCGCCGCTTCGCGGAGCGCTATCCGCACGAGCTCTCGGGCGGCCAGCGCCAGCGGGTGAACATCGCGCGCGCGCTCGCGCTGCAGCCGCGGGTCGTGATCCTCGACGAATCGACCTCGGCGCTCGACAAGTCGGTCGAGGCGCAGGTGCTGAACCTGCTGCTCGACCTGAAGGAGGCGTTCGGCCTGACCTACGTGTTTATCGGTCACGACCTGCATGTGGTGCGCTACGTGTCGGATCGGGTGATGGTCATGTATCTCGGCCAGGTGGCCGAGCTCGGGCCCGGCGAGGCGCTGTTCGGCCAGCCGCTCCACCCGTACACTGCCGCGCTCACCGCGTCGATGCCGACGATGGATCCGGACAACCGGACCGAGGAGGCCCCGCTCGCCGGCGATCCGCCCAACCCGATCAATCCGCCGGCGGGCTGCCGGTTCCACACCCGCTGCGCGGCGGCCGAGCCGGCCTGCGCCAAGCAGGTACCGAAGCTCGGCTCGAAGGTCACGCCGCATGCGGTGGCCTGCCTGATGTACGAGCCGGGCTCGGGTCACTCGCGAGCCCCTGCCGTGCAGGAGGCCGCATGAGCGCCGTGCCGACGACGCTCGCGCAGGCGGGCGATGCGCGTGCGCCGCATGCCGGCGGCGAGCCCCTGGTCGAGGTCAGGAACCTCGAGGTGGCGTTCGGCAAGGGGCCGAAGCCGGTGCGGGCGGTCAACGGCGTGGACCTGACGGTGGCTCGCGGCGAGACGGTCGCGCTGATCGGCGAGTCGGGCTCGGGCAAGAGCGTCACGCTGCGCGCGCTGCTGCGGCTGCACGCGCCGCGCACCACGCGCATCCAGGGCTCGGTGCGGGTCGCCGGTCACGACGTGCTGTCGCTCGGGACCCGGGCGCTCGCCGACTATCGGGGCAAGGTCGCGTCGATGATCTTCCAGGAGCCGCTGCTGGCGCTGGATCCGGTCTACACCGTGGGCGCGCAGATCATCGAGTCGATCCGCCGGCACGAGCCGGTGTCCGAAGGCGATGCCCGAAAGCGGGCGCTGGAGCTGTTCGAGCGGGTGCGCATCCCGAGCCCGGAGCGGCGCCTCGATGCGTACCCCCACGAGATGAGCGGCGGCATGCGCCAGCGGGCGATGATCGCGCTGGCGCTCGCCTGCCGCCCGCAGCTGCTGCTCGCCGACGAGCCGACCACGGCGCTCGACGCCACGGTGCAGATCCAGATCCTGCTGCTGCTGCGCGAGCTGCAGCGCGAGCTGGGACTGGGCATCGTGTTCGTCACGCACGACATCGGCGCCGCGGTCGAGGTCGCCGACCGGTTCGCGGTGATGTACGCCGGCCGGATCGTCGAGCAGGGCTCGGTCCGGACGGTCGTGCGCGAGCCGCGTCACCCGTACACCCTCGCGCTGCTGCGCGGGCGGGCCGGTGGGCAGACGATGGCGCGCGGCACCCGCCTGCTGACCATCGCCGGCTCGCCGCCCGACCTCGCGAACCTGCCGGCGGGCTGCGCCTTCGCGGAGCGCTGCACCTTCGCCCAGGACGCGTGCCGCGTCGCGCCGCCGGAGCCGGTCTCGGTGTCGGCCGACCACGTGGTGCGCTGCGTGCGCACCGATGCGACCCAGCGGATCGCCTGAACCCGACGGCCCGGAGCCCCGATGCTGCTCACCCACGACCCCGCACGGGCGTTCGTCCCGTACCCGGCGGTGCCGGTTCCCGGCGCCTCCACCGGCCCGCTGTCCGGGCTGAGCTTCGCGGCGAAGGACCTGTTCGACGTCGCCGGCTACCCCACCGGCGGCGGCAATCCCCTGGTGCTGGCGATGTCCGGCATCAAGGCGGTGAACGCGCCGTCCGTGCAGCGTCTGCTCGACGCGGGCGCGCGCTTCGTCGGCAAGACGCACACCGACGAGTTCGCCTTCAGCATGAACGGGCGCAACGCCCACTTCGGCACGCCGATCAACGGGGCGGCCCCCGACCGGATCCCCGGCGGATCATCGAGCGGATCGGCTTCGGCGGTCAGCAACCGGCTCTGCGACATCGCGCTCGGCACCGACACCGGCGGCTCGGTGCGCGCACCGGCGAGCCACTGCGGGCTGTACGGCATCCGGCCGACCCACGGTCGCGTCTCGCTGCAGCGGACGCTGGACCTGTCGCCGAGCTTCGATACCTGCGGGTTCTTCGCCCGCGACGCGCAGACCTTCGGGCGGGTCGCCGACGTGATGCTCGGCGCCGACCCGGCGCCGCTGCCGGAGCGGGTGCGCCTGCTGCGCCCGGTGGACGCCTGGGCGCTCGTCGGTGCGGAGCCGACTGCGGCGCTGGCCGAGGCGGTCTCGCGTGTCGAGGCGGTCGCGGGGGCGGCTACGGCATGCACGCTGGCGCTCGAGTCGATCGACGCGATGTACGTCGCCTACAGGCAGGCGCAGGGCCGCGAGGCCTGGATGGTCGACGGGCCGACCATCGAGCGCTTCGCCGCGCCGCTCGGGCCGGGCGTGGCCGAGCGCTTCGCCTGGTCGAGCCGGCTGACCGATGCCGAAGTCGCGGCGTCGACCGCGTTCCGCGTGCGGTTCCGGGCGCACCTGACCGCGCTGCTCGGGACCGACGGCGTGCTGGTGCTGCCGACGATGCCGGACATCGCTCCGCTGCTGTCGGCGGACGAGTCGGCCCTCGAGGCCTACCGTGCCAACGCCATCCGGCTGCTCTGCACGGCCGGCCTGGCGGGAGTGCCGCAGGTGTCGATGCCCCTGGCCCGTCGGCTGGGAGCGCCCTACGGACTCTCGCTGATCGGCCCGGCCGGCTCCGACCGCTCCCTCGTCGCGCTGGCGCAGGCCATCGGCGGCTGAGCGGATCGGTCGGCTGCGTCCGACCGCGGCGGCGCGGCGCGGCCCGCGTCGGCGGGCCGGACGCGCGAAGCCGTCACTCGTCGGCTTCGACCTCGAGTTCGTGCTCGAACTCGTGCTCGATCTCGATCTCCGCCTCGGCCTCGACGGCGGCCCCGTCGTCGCGGTCGGCCGGGCCGGTGTTCAGGCGGCCATCGACGCGCCGGCCGTCACGGCCGAACATCGAGTGGGCGACGCCCTGAGGGGTCTGGTACCAGCGCTGCATGCGGCGGGCGGCGGCGAGCGCGGCATCCGGTTCGAGGATCGCGCCGAGCGAGTTCGGCACGTCGGCGGGGACCGGAGCGGACTGCACGCTGTTCATCTCGTGGTGTTCCATGATGTGCTGGAAAGTAATTCCATGAGCGTGGATGACGACACCGACTGTTCACGATCTGCGGGGTCGGGTCGCCGCGATCGCGCCGGAAGGCGGACCTTCGCCGATGGGCGGTGCACACCGTGTCCGCGACGGCACGGCGACCGCTGTGAAGCCGGTGCGACCGTGGGCCGCAGGCGCGCCGCTCAGTCCAGCAGCGCTCGGGCGACGATCTGAGCCTGGATCTCGGCCGCGCCCTCGAAGACGTTCAGGATCCGCGCATCGACCAGTACCCGGCTGATCCGGTACTCCTGGGCGTAGCCGTTGCCGCCATGGACCTGGACCGCGTTGTCCGCGGCGGCCCAGGCCACCCGTGCCGCGAGCAGCTTGGCCATGCCGGCCTCGAGGTCGCAGCGTCGCTCGGCATCCTTCTCGCGCGCCGCGAACAGCGTCAGCTGGCGCGCGACCATCGTCTCGACCGCCATCCACGCGAGCTTGTCGGCCACCCGCGGGAACGCGACGATCGGCCGACCGAACTGGATCCGGTCGCAGGCGTACCCGAGGCCGAGCTCGAGCGCGCTCTGCGCGACGCCGACCGCCCGTGCTGCGGTCTGGATCCGCGCGCTCTCGAAGGTCTTCATCAGCTGCTTGAAGCCCTGGCCCTCGAGCCCGCCGAGGAGCGCGTCGCCCGGGATCTCGTAGCCGTCGAAGCCGATCTCGTACTCCTTCATCCCCCGGTAGCCGAGCACCTCGATCTCGCTGCCGCTCAGACCCGCGGCGGGGAAGGGCGTGGCATCGGTGCCGCGCGGCTTGGGCACCAGGAACATCGACAGGCCCTTGTAGCCCGGCGCGTCGCGGTCGGTCCGCGCCAGCAGGGTCATGACGTCGCTGCGGGCACCGTGGGTCGTCCAGGTCTTGTTGCCGTGCAGGCGCCAGACCGGGCGGCCGTCGGCGGAGGTGCCCCGCTCGGCGCGCGTGCGCAGCGATGCGAGGTCGCTGCCGGTGTCCGGCTCGGTGAACGACGCGGTCGGGATCGTCGTGCCGGCGACGAGCCCGGGAAGCCATGCGGCACGCTGCGAGTCGGTGCCCGCGCCCAGGATCAGTTCGCCCGCGATCTCGGTACGGGTGCCGAGCGAGCCGAGCCCGATCCAGCCGCGCGACAGCTCCTCGGTGACCACGCACATCGCCGACTTGCCCATGCCGGAGCCGCCCCACGCCTCGGGTACGGTGAGCCCGAACACGCCGAGCGCGCCGAGTTCGGCGATCACGGAATCCGGGATCAGGTCGTTGGCGAGGTGCCAGCGGTGCGCGGCCTCGGCGTGATCGTCGGACCAGCGCGCGAACTGGCTGCGGATCTCGGCGAGCGACGGGTCGTCGTAGGCGGGATCGCCGAACGCACGCGCCGCGCGCCCCTCGGCGAGCAGGACCGCGATCCGTGCGCGCACAGGCGGCGCGAAGCCGCGGGCACGCAGTGTGCGCACCGCCGGATCGGCGACGAACGCGGCCAGCGCATCCCCGTCCTCGTCGATCAGATCGGGGCGGAAGATCTCGCCCTGGCTCATCGGCAGCCCGCCGGCGAGCTGCGCCAGGTACTCGCCGAAGGCGGCCTGGAGCATCAGCGATTCCAGTTCGCCCAGGCGCTGCGCGGCGGCCAGACGACGCGACCAGCCGAGCATCTCGTGCAGCGCCCGCACGTAGGTCGCCGACCAGGCGAGTCCGTGGGTACGCGCCTGCTCCCGGTTCGCCGCGTCCGGATCGCCGCCCAGGCGTCCGCGCAGACGGGTGCGCAGCGAATCGACCAGCCGATCGGCCGCGGCGAGGGCGGCGGCGCAGGCGGCGTCGAGGTCGGACGGGGTGTAGGGGGCGGGCGTCGTGGTCATGGCGAAGGGTCCGATGGAGCCGGCGAAGCGGGCGGCACATCCGCGGGCGGGCCGCCCACGGTGCCGGCGGCCTGCAGCGAGGCGATCGCCTCCAGGCCCAGGCCGAGCACGTCGGCGAGGACGGCGGCGGTGTCGTCCCCGATGCGGGAGGCCGGCGCAGGGTCCGGGCGCGGCGTCGCGTCGAATGCGAGCGGGCTGGCGGCGGTGAGGAAGCGGCCGTAGCCGGGATGGTCGATGCGGGCGAACATCGGATTGGCCTCCGACACCCGCGGATCCTCCGACAGCATCTGCGCGACGCTGCGGTACGGCCCCCAGAGGAGCGCACGGTCGGCGAGCGCGGCGGCCACCTCGGCCAGCGTGCGGCGCGCGAACCAGGGACGCAGGAAGGCGGAGATCAGTTCGCGGGCCTCCCACCGGCCCGCCTCGCTGTCCAGCCGATGCCCGAGTGCGGCGGCGGCGGCGGCGAGCGCCTCGGCCAGCCCGACCGCCCGGACCAGCGCCTGCCACTGCCGGTCGCTGATCGCCACCACCATCGCCCAGCGGTCGTCGGCCGTGCGGAAGGCATCGCCGTAGGCGCCGTAGAGGAAGTTGCCGTCGGCGCGGCGGGCGCTGCCGTTGACCTCGGCGTCCGCCAGGTAGCCCAGCGAGGCGGTCGCCGCGAAGGCGACGTCGGACAGCGCGAGCTTCACCCGCTGGCCCTCGCCGGTGAGCCGCCGGTGCCGCTCGGCGGCGAGCACCGCCGTCGCGATCGTCATCCCGGCGAGCAGGTCCCAGGCGGGCAGCACGTGGTTGACCGGGCCGCGGCCGTCCCCGGTCAGCAGCGGGAAGCCGGCCGCGCAGTTGACGGTGTAGTCGACCGCGTTGGCGCCGTCGGACGAGCCGACCAGCTGCACCATGATCAGGTCGGGGCGGTGGGCGCGCAGCGCGTCGTAGCCGAGCTCGCCGTCGACGCCGAGGTTGGTGACGAAGATCCCGCCGCCCGCGCCGGGCGCGGCGATCAGATCCTGCAGGAGCCTGCGTCCCGCCGGAGCGCGCGGATCGATCTCCACCGAGCGCTTGCCGTGGTTCAGCGACGCCCAGTACAGGCTGCGGCCTTCGGCGTTGATCGGCAGGCGGTTCGCATCGATGTTGCCGCCGGGCGGATCGACGCGGATCACGTCCGCACCGAGCTGGGCCAGCGCGAGTCCCGCCGAGGGGGCGGCGACGAACGCGGAGAATTCGACGATCCGCAAGCCCTGGAGCGGGCCGGACGAGGCAGGGTGCATCGGCGCGGACTCCCGTCAGAACAGCTGGTAGCCGATCGCGGCGAAGGCGGACGCGTTGGTGCGGTCACGGACGAGCGGCGAGTCGGCCGAGTCGCCGAGCACGCGACCCAGTCCGACCCCCCCGATGGCGATCCAGCGCCCCGCGAAGAAGTGGTTCGCCGACACGGCGAGCTGTGCATTGCGCAGGCCGCCCGACGGGGCGTAGGGCGCGTAGCCGGAGGCGAGCGACTGGCCGGCATCGACCCCGAACGCGCTCTGCTGCGACCTCGAGTTCGCCGCGGTCAGGTACCCGGTGACGCTCAGCCGCGTGGCGGGCCCGAGCTGCAGGTCCCGGCGCACGCCCGCGTCGAATTCCGCGCCCCTGCTGCCGCCGCGCACGTTCAGGCCGAGCGTCCAGGCGCGGGACAGCGCATGGGTCCAGTAGACGCTGGCCTCGACGCCGAAGCCGATGTCGCCCATCCCCCTCAGGTCGGAGGACTGGCTCTCGCGACGTCCGAAGCGGGGAATCAGCCGGGCGCCGATCTGGTTCGACGCGGTGTTGACGAACGAGTATCCGATACCGCTGCCGGTGCTGGCGAAGAAGCCGTTGCGATGGGCGTAGTCGATGTAGGGCAGGGCGGTCCAGACGGTGTCGTCGGAGCCGAGATAGGCCGGTCGCACGATCGCGGCGCCACCGAGCAGCAGGCGGCTGTCGCCGGGACCGACCGGGGGCAGGCTGACGATCCCCTGGTACTGCGCCCATGAGGGGGCCGAGGCCATCAGGCAGGCGACGGCGATCGAGGCGGTGAGCAGGGGTCGGGTCATGCAGGTCGGCGCAGTGCCGTGCCGGAGGGGCCGCGCGCCGGCGGTCGGGAGGACGATTCCATCACAAAGGCGCTCCGGGCGATGCCGTAGCATCCCAGCGTAGCGGTCTTCTCTTCCTCGGACCGGTTCCGGAAACGCGAGCGCAGTGGCCGATCTCGATCGATTCTCCCTGTTCACCGAAGCGCGCGAGCGGCTCGGGAGAGCGTTCGTGCGTGCGCTGTCCGCAGCGTTGCCCGACGTCGCAGACTCGCTCGAGCAGGCCGGTGACACGGCCGCGTCGCTCGTCGGCCGTCGCCAGCTGGCGGCCGCCGCAGCCGTGCTCCGGATGGAGACCGGGAGCCGCTCGCAGCGCGCCCTGGCCCGCCTCTACGACCTCACGTTCCGGATGCTCGAGGTCAATCAGACGGCGCCGACCGGGGACGGCGATCCGCCGATGCTGTCCTTGCTCGGCGAGGAGGAGCTCGACCATCAGATCCTCGCCGACGAGGTCGGGAAAGCGGTGCGCGAACGTCTCGGGCCTGCCTACGAGGTCGCGCTCCGCCGGGTGGACGGGCTGACCCGGACCGTCTCCGACGATGCCCACGCCCCGCTCGGTGCGAGCGTGCTCGCCGCGGCGGCACTCGATGCGCTCAGACCGCTCACTTCGGAGCGCGCCACACGCGGCGCCGTGCGCAGCGCGGCGATCGACCGCCTCGCGCCCCGGCTCGCGGAAGCGATCGTCGAGACCGATGCCTGGCTCGCCGCCCGTGGCGTCGAGCCGTGGTTCCCGCCGGTGCCCGAGCCCGAGCCCGAGCCGCAGGCGCCGGTCGTGGTGCCGACGCCGCAGCTCGAGGCTGAGCCGGAGACGGCGCAGAGGCCCGCCGGCGAGCCGTCCGGACCCGCCCGGGTCGATGCCTCCGAGGCGCTCGAGACTGCCGAAGGACAGGGAGCGACCGAATCGCCCGCGCGGTCCGAAGCGCTCGAGCCGGTCGACTCCGCCGTCGACTCCGCGGTCGGCGCCGCAGACGCGCGCCGAGCAGCCGACCCGTCCGCGACCGTCGAGGCGGTCGCGGCCCCCGTTCCGGCGGCGCCCGTGGCGGCCGCCGTCCCCACGGACCCCGTCGCGACACCTCCACAGCGGGCTGCGGACCCCGCGGACACATCGGTCCGCGCGCCCGAGCCGCCTGCCGAGGCGCCTTCGGAATCGCCTGTCGAATCCCCTGTCGAATCGACCCCTGCGCCCTCCGTCGAGCCCTCCGTCGAGGCGGTCGTCGAGCCTTCCGT
>RPRK01000161.1 GCA_003818495.1 Burkholderiales bacterium | reverse complement strand
CTGCGCCAAGGCCGGGGCGGGGAGGGCCATCGCCAGCGCGAGGGTCGCGCATGCGCGGAGGGCCGTGCCCGGCCGGCGGATCCGCCGGGACGGCTCGAGGGCGGGCTGCTGACCGGGAAGCGGCATCATCGACTTCGAATCCTCCGGCCGTAGGCGGCCACCAGCCTGTCGGTGCGTCGCCGATGCGCCACGCTCTCCTCCGCCGGACCTCTCGGATCCGGATCGGGTGCGAGCATAGCCCGAGGCGGGGGGTGGGGGCGAGGCGCGGCGCAGGCGCCCCGGCGGGAACGGACGACGGCGGACTCGCGCCGTCCGGATCACCTGAGGCTGTTCAGGACTCCGGCGACGAACGCGCAGGTGTCGAAGCGACTCCGGTCGAAGGTCTGGCCGAGCCGTACGACGACCGCCTCGCGGGAGGGCACGATCGCGACGATCTGCTCGCCGTAGCCCATCATCGCCACCGTGTCCTCCGGCACCTTGCCCGCGCAGCGACCGGCGACCGGATCGCCGATGCGCCAGGCCTGCGTGCCGTACCCGCGCCCCGGGGCCTCGGGCCGCGCGGGCCGCGAGACCCGCTCGAGCCAGCCCGGCGCGAGCACCTGCCGCCCCGACCAGCGCCCGTCGCGCAGCGTCAGCTCGCCCAGGCGCGCCCAGTCGGCCGCGCTCGCCCAGCCGAACGACGAGCCGATGAAGCTGCCGTCGGCGTCGGTGGCGAGCGTGACCGTCCGGGCGCCGATCGGCTCGAGGATCGTGCGCCGGGGCGCAGCCCAGTAGTCGGCATCGGTGTCGTGGCGCGAGCGCAGCACGCGCGCGAGCAGGTTGGTGCTCGTGCTCAGGTAGCGCCAGCGTTGCCCGGCGGGCGCCGCAGCGGGCGCGGCCGCCGCGAACGCGGCGACGTCGCGCTGTCCGTAGAGCATGCGCGCGACGTTGCCCGCGGCACCGTAGTCCTCGACGTGGTCGAGCCCGTCGCGCATGTGCAGCAGGTCCTCGACGGTGATGCGCGCGCGGTCGTCGCTACGCCACGCCGCCAGCCAGGCCGGCGCCCGCGGGCCGGCCGCTGCGTCCACCACGGGAGACTCGAGGGCGAGGCGGCGCTCGGCGTGCAGCTGGTGCGCCAGCATCGCCATCACCGTCTTCGTCATCGACCAGCCGAGCAGCGGCGTGCCCGTCGGAAAGTCGGGCGCGCCCCGGTCGACGAGCAGCCGTCCGGCATGGACCACCGCGACCGCGCGTGTGTTCGCCCGGGCGGGGTCGCCCGCGCCCTCGAACGCGCCGTCGACCACGCGCCGAAGGGCGGGCGCGTCCACGCGCGGCCCCCACGCGGTCTCGTCCACGGCGCGGTCCCCGACCGGCCAGGCGGCCTCGCGCGGCGCGGGCCTCACGAAGGCCGGCGGCGGCGTCTCGCCGGGAGCGGGCGGCGGCGCGTCGAGCACGCAGCCCCGGCCGGCCACCAGGCGCGCCGTGCGCGGCGCGACGCCGGGCGCGCGGCCGGTCGCGCTGCGCGCATCGACGTCGGGCGAGGCGGCGATGATCGCGGTCAGCCGGCTGAGCGGCCGGACGTCGGCCGCGAGCACGGTGTCCGGTGCCCGTCCCGCGACGAAGGCGCCGGAACAGACCGCATGCGCGGCCAGTCCGGCGCCCACCGAGCGCACGCCGTCGGGCGAGGCGGACAGCAGCGCGCAGCCCGGGGCCGCGGCGGCCGCGAGCAGCGCCACGCACCAGGTCGAGACACGCATCGGGCCGGGATCCCGCCGCACGCCCGCTCAGCCCGCCAGGGCGGCGCGCTGCGTCTCGACGCGGATCTCGTCGGTCAGCCGAGCCTTGTGCCGAGCGAAATCGGTCGAGGTCTTGATCCGGTAGTCGCGCGGATGCGCGAATCCGATCGTCTCCTCGTGCTTGATGCGGCCCGGCCGCGCGCTCATGACGACGACGCGGTTGGCCATGAAGATCGCCTCGTCGATGTCGTGGGTGACGAACAGCACCGTCTTGCGATGCGTCTCCCAGATGTCGAGCAGCAGCTCCTGCATCAGCTCGCGGGTCTGGTGGTCGAGCGCGCCGAAGGGCTCGTCCATCAGCAGCACCTTCGGGTCGTTGGCCAGCGCGCGGGCCAGGGCCGTGCGCTGCTGCATGCCGCCCGACAGCATCTTCGGGAAGTGGTCCTCGAAGCCGCGCAGCCCGACCTGCGCGATGAAGTGCGCGGCGATCTCGTGCTGCCGCGCCACGGGCACCGCCTGCTCGCGCAGTCCGAAGCAGATGTTCTCGCGCACGGTCAGCCACGGGAACAGCGTGTAGCTCTGGAAGACCATGCCGCGGTCGGCGCCGGGGCCGGCGACCGGCGCGCCGTCGAGCAGCACCGTGCCCGAGCTCGCGACGTCGAGCCCGGCGACGATGCGCAGCAGTGTCGACTTGCCGCAGCCCGAGGGGCCGAGGATGGTGATGAAGTCGTTGTCGGCGACCTCGAGCGACGAGGCCGACAGCGCCTGCGTGGGCGCACGACCGCGGCCGCCGGGGAAGGTGCGCGACACTTCGCGGATCGACAGCGTGGCCATGCTCAGCGCCCCTTCACCGCAGCGCCGCCCACGGGAACAGGCGCCGGTTCGCCGCCTTGAACGCGAAGTCGGTGATCAGGCCGATCACGCCGATGACGATGATCCCGAAGATGATCTGCCCGGTCGCCAGCAGCGCCTGGCTGTCGGTGATCATGTGACCGATCCCCGAGGACGAGCCGATCAGCTCGGCGACGATCACGTAGGTCCACGCCCAGCCGAGCACCAGCCGCAGGATCTCGGCGATCTCGGGGCCGGCGTTCGGCAGCAGCACGCGCGTGACCAGCGAGCGGTCGGAGGCGCCGAGCGTGTAGGCCGCCTCGCACAGGTCGCGTCGGGTGTTGCCCACCACCACCGCGACCATCAGCACCAGCTGGAAGAACGAGCCGATGAAGATCACCAGCAGCTTCTGCAGCTCGCCGATGCCGGCCCACAGGATGAGCAGCGGGATGAAGGCCGAGGCCGGCAGGTAGCGCGCGAACGACACGAACGGCTCGAAGAACGCCTCGATCGGCTTGTAGGCGCCCATCGCGAGGCCGAGCGGCACCGCGAGCACCGCCGCCATCAGAAAGCCCCCGACGACGCGCCAGACGGTCATGCCGATGTCGTGGGCGAAGCCGTGGTCGGTCAGCAGCGACCAGCCGTCGCGCAGCATCGTCAGCGGGTCGGCGAGGAAGACCTTCGGCACGATGCCGCCGAAGGTCACCGCCGCCCACACGCCCACGAACACCACGAAGAACGAGGCGCCGAGACCGACCCGGGCCCCGGTCGAGACCGGCTGGAGCGGCTTCACGACGCGGCCCCGACCTGCGGGGCCGCCCCGCGCGCGCAGCCCACCCGGCGCACGGCGTGCACGCGGCGCCCGATCCGCGTCACTTGATGAAGCGCGTGTCGACGATCCCGTTGATGTCGGGGATCGCCTTGATGATGCCCAGCTCGAGCAGCAGCTCGGCGGCCTCCTTCGAGAACGCCTGGAACTCGCCCGCGAAGAAGCGCTGGTTCGCCGCACGGTCCTGCCAGCGCAGGTACGACGACGACTTCGCGAAGGCCTCGGCGGTCTGCTTGACGTCGCCGCCCATGATCGCGTTCGCCTTCGCCGGGTCGGCCTTGATCAGCTCGAGCGCTTCGAAGTAGCTGTCGGCGAAGGCCTTCGCCGCCTTCTCGTTGGCCGAGATGAACGCCGGCGTGCAGCCGAAGGTGTCCATCACCATCGGGTAGTCGAGGGTCGTCGCGATGATCTTGCCCGCCTCGGGCTTGTCGCGGACCGCCGACAGGTACGGCTCGTAGGTCATCGCGGCGTCGAGCCCGCTCTGGCCGGCGACGAAGGCCTGCGCGGCCGGGTTCGGCTCCATGTTGACCACCTTCACGTCCTTCACCGACAGGCCGTTCTTCTTCAGCATCCAGGCCATCGTGAAGTAGGGCGCGGTGCCCGGCGGCGACGCGGCGATCGTCTTGCCCTTGAGGTCCGAGATCTTCGCGACGGCGTTGCGCACGACCATGCCGTCGGCGCCGTAGCTCTTGTCGAGCTGGAAGAGCTGCTTGGTCGCGACGCCGTTGGCGTTCCAGACCACCCAGGTCTCGACGGTGGTCGCCGCGCACTGGATGTCGCCCGAGGCGATCGCGAGATGGCGCGACGCCTGCGGGATCTTCTTGATCGTCACGTCGAGGCCGTTCTTCTTGAAGATGCCGGCTTCCTTGGCGAGGGTCAGCGGCGCGAAGCCGGTCCAGCCGGAGATGCCGATCGCGACCTTGGTCTCCTGCTGCGCGTGCGCGGGGGCCGCGGCCAGGCCGCAGGCGAGCAGGACGGCGGACGCGGCGGCGAGTGCGCCAGGACGGCGCAGGGACGGGCGACGGAACGGTTTCACGGCGATCTCCTCGATCAGGGGCGGGCAGCACGGCGGCTGCGTAGGGCGAGCCGGATGATAGCGTCGGGGCACGGTCATCCGGGACGGAAGCGGTTGAACAGCCGAAAGCGCGAGCCGGGGTGGACGAGCCGCGCGCAGGTCGCGACTCGGCCGTTCGACCAGGTGCGGCGCAGGACGGTCAGGCAGGCGCTGCCGCGCGGCACGTCGAGCAGCGCCGCGATCTCCGCGTCCGCGGTCTCGGCGACGATCACGTGCTCGACCTCGCGCAGCGGGTAGTGCTCCTGCAAGTACTGTGCCGGCGTCGTCGTGGCGAAGTCGATCGACAGGTAGTCGGGCACCACGCGCGGGTTCACGTGGCGTTCCTCGAGCTGGATCGGCACGTCGTCCTCCAGATGCACGAGGCGTGATCGGAAGACGCGGGTGCCGGTGCGCAGCTCGAGCCGCGCGGCGAGCGCCGCATCGGCCTTCAGCGCCCCGAGCTCGATCAGCCGCGCACCGTGCCGGTGCCCGCGCAGGGCGATCTGGCGCTCGATCGGCTCGACGGTCACCGCCGACGACTGCGGCGCGAGCGGCGCGACGAAGGTACCGCGTCGGCGAAAGCGCAGCACGATGCCTTCCGAAGTCAGTTCGCGCAGCGCGCGGTGCACGGTCAGTCTGGAGAAGCCGAGCGTGGCGGCGAGCGCTTCCTCGGAAGGCAGCGGGTCGCCCTCGGCGAGTGCGCCCGAGGCGATCCGCTCGCGGACGAGGTCCTTGACCTGCTGGTAGCGCGGGCGGGCGGGCATGCCAATTGTATAGACAATAAAACCGGCTCATGCAACCATTCGCGGTGCCCGCCGCGGCGCATGGCAGGCCGCGCGGCGGCCGATCGTCGCGGGCCCGCCGAGGAGATTGTGATGAACGCACCCGTCCCCGGAGCCGCGCTCGGCGCGGCCGATCCCGCGGTCGCCGCGACGCCGGCCGCGCCCGCACCGAGCGCCTCGGCCGCGCCGAAGCCGGGCGCCACCGCGGCCTCGCGCTCGCTGGGCGCGCGGCCGGTCCGCGCGCCGCGCGGCACCACGCTCAGCGCGCGCAGCTGGCTCACCGAGGCGCCGCTGCGCATGCTGATGAACAACCTCGACCCCGAGGTCGCCGAGAACCCCGACGAGCTGGTGGTCTACGGCGGCATCGGGCGCGCCGCGCGCGACTGGGCGTCCTTCGACGCGATCGTCGCGACGCTGCGGCGCCTCGGCGACGACGAGAGCCTGCTGATCCAGTCGGGCAAGCCGGTCGGCGTGTTCCGCACCCACCCCGACGCGCCGCGCGTGCTGCTCGCGAACTCGAACCTCGTCGGCAAGTGGGCCGACTGGGCGCACTTCGACGAGCTCGACCGCAAGGGCCTGATGATGTACGGCCAGATGACGGCCGGCTCGTGGATCTACATCGGCTCGCAGGGCATCGTGCAGGGCACCTACGAGACCTTCGTCGAGCTCGGGCGCCAGCGCTACGGCGGCGACTGGCGCGGGCGCTGGATCCTCACCGCGGGCCTCGGCGGCATGGGCGGCGCGCAGCCGCTCGCCGCCGTGCTCGCCGGCGCCTCGTGCGTGGTGGTCGAATGCCAGCAGTCGCGCATCGACATGCGGCTGCGCACGCGCTATCTCGACGCCCAGGCCCGCGACATCGACGAGGCGCTGCGGATGATCGCCGATGCGCACGCCGCCGGCCGCGCGATCTCGATCGGGCTGCTGGGCAACGCCGCCGAGCTGCTCCCCGCGTGGGTGGCGCGCGGCATCCGCCCCGATGCGGTCACCGACCAGACCTCGGCGCACGACCTGGTCAACGGCTACCTGCCCGCGGGCTGGACCGAGGCGCGCTGGTGGCAGGTGCGACGCGAGGGCAGCGAGGCCGAGCGCCGCGCGCTGACCGACGCCGCGCGCGCCTCGTGCGCCGTGCACGTCCAGGCGATGCTCGACTGGCACGATGCCGGCGTGCCGGTGATCGACTACGGCAACAACATCCGCCAGGTCGCCAAGGACGCGGGCGTGGCGCGCGCCTTCGACTACCCGGGCTTCGTGCCGGCCTGCATCCGGCCGCTGTTCTGCCGCGGCAAGGGGCCGTTCCGCTGGGTCGCGCTGTCGGGCGACCCCGAGGACATCTGGAAGACCGACGCGAAGGTCAAGGCGCTGTTCCCCGAGGACCGTCACCTGCACGCATGGCTCGACGCCGCGCGCGACCGCATCGCCTTCCAGGGCCTGCCCTCTCGGATCTGCTGGCTCGGGCTGGGCGAGCGGCACCGTGCGGGGCTCGCCTTCAACGAGATGGTCCGTCGTGGCGAACTCAAGGCCCCGATCGTCATCGGGCGCGACCACCTCGACACCGGCTCGGTCGCGAGCCCGAACCGCGAGACCGAGGCGATGCGCGACGGCTCGGACGCGGTGGCCGACTGGCCGCTGCTCAACGCGATGCTCAACGTCGCCGGCGGCGCCACCTGGGTGTCGATCCATCACGGCGGCGGCGTCGGCATCGGCTACTCGCAGCATTCGGGCGTCGTCATCGTCTGCGACGGCACCGAGGCGGCCGATGCACGACTCTCGCGCGTGCTGTGGAACGACCCGGCCTCCGGCGTGATGCGCCACGCCGACGCCGGCTACGAGGAGGCGATCGACTGCGCGCGCGAGCAGGGCCTGGACCTGCCGATGATCGCGCCGCGCTGAGCCGCGCATGCGCGTGGTCGTCGCGGCCGACTGCGAGCCGTCGCCCTGGGCGAACGGGGGCGGCACCACGCGCGACCTCGCGGTCGGTGCAGCCGACGGCGTGCAGGCCTCGGGTCCGTCATTCGACTGGCGGCTGAGCCTCGCCGACATCGACCGCGACGGCCCGTTCTCGCGGCTGCCCGCCGTGGACCGGGTGTTCGCGCCGGTCGAGGGCGCCGTGGCGCTGGCGTTCGAGGCGCCGGCCGACGGTGCGCCGAGCCGGGCCTCGGGCGCGCCCGGGCGCGATGCCGCGCCGATCCTCGATCCGGACGGCCCGCCACGGGCCTTCGCCGGCGAGGCCGCGCCGCATGCGACGCTGCCCGGCGCCCGGCGCTGCCGCGCCCTGAACCTGATGCTGGCGCGCGGCCGGCGCATCGGTGCGATGCGCCGCGTCGCGCTCGCCGACGGCGCCGTGCTCGATGCCGGCTGGTCGGGCACCGTCGTGCGGGCCGGTGCCGCGCTGCGCGCCTGCTGGCTGCAGCGCGGTCGCCTGGCCGTCGGTCCGCGCGTGCTCGCCCCGGGCGTGCTGATCCTGCTCGATGCGGACGACGCCGCGCCGGTGGCGTGCGGCGAAGTGCTGCTGCTCGAGGTCGCGATCGGCCCGGCAGGCCCGGCCGCGCAGTCCGCCGCAGGCGAGCACGCGTGCGGGGCCGAAGCGCCCGCGACGCCGATGCCGACGCCGATGCAGACCCCGACGCCCCCGTCCACACTTCCGAGAACGCCGCCATGATCGCCTTCGAACGCGACACGTCCGACCCCGCCTTCGAGCGGATCCGCGGCGACGCGCCGCTGGTGGTGTCGATGCCGCACGTCGGCATCGGCCTGCCCGCCGACATCGCCGGGCGGCTGACGCCGCAGGCCGCGACGCTCGCCGACACCGACTGGCACCTGCCGCTCGTCTACGATTTCCTCGCCGCGCTGGGCGCCACGGTGATCGTGGCGACGCAGTCGCGCTACGTGATCGACCTGAACCGTCCGCCCGACGGCTCGAGCCTGTATCCGGGCATGGCGACGACCGGACTGGTGCCGACGGAGACCTTCCGCGGCGAGCCGGTGTGGCGCGACGCGCCGCCGACCGACACGCAGATCGCCGAGCGCCGAGAGCGCTGGTGGCGCCCCTACCACGACGCGCTGTCGGAGGAACTCGCCCGGCTGCGGACGCGCCACCCGCGAGTCGTGCTCTGGGACGCCCACTCGATCGCCTCGGTGCTGCCGCGCTTCTTCGAGGGCCGGCTGCCCGACCTGAACTTCGGCACCGCGTCGGGCGCGTCCTGCGACCTCGAGCTGATCCACGCGGTGCTCGATCCGGTGCGGGCGCAGCAGCACTACTCGTGGGTGCTCGACGGGCGCTACAAGGGCGGCCACATCACCCGGCACCACGGCCGGCCGCAGGACGGCGTCCATGCGATCCAGCTCGAGATGGCCCAGGCGATCTACATGGACGAGTCGGCGCCGTTCGCGCTCGATCCGGCGCTCAGCGCGCGGCTGCGGCCGCTGCTGCGCGCGTGCCTGCACCGGGCGCTCGACTGGGCGCTCAAGGGCTGACCGCGGGCGGGGCGGGCCCCCGCTCGGTCACCAGCCTGAGCAGCGCCCGCATGCCCGAGGCCGCCGCGGGTGGTCGTCGGGGGGCCGCGCCGGTGGCCTGTGGCGTCGGCATCCGCGACAGGCCGACCCAGAGGTCGGCGGCATGGTCGCAGGTCGCGGTGAGCACGCCGGGCAGGTCGGCCCGATCGGCGAGCAGCTCCAGGTGACGCAGCACCGCGCCGGCGAGGCGAGGTCCCCCGCCCTCGCGGGCATAGGCGGACATCAGCAGGATCGTCGCCGCCAGCAGGGCATCGGGTTCGGGTTCGAAGGGCGGGTCGGCGGACATCGGAGCACTCCGGAGGGAAGGGCGATGCATCGATGGTAATGAGAATCGTTCTCATTAACAAGGGGGGCCGATCCCCGCCGTGCTCAGGCCGTCGGCAGGCGGACCGTGAACAGGCTGCCACGGCCGGGCCCGTCGCTGACGACCTGTGCGGTGCCGCCGTGCAGCTCCGCCAGCCGCCTGACCAGCGACAGGCCGATGCCGAGGCCGCCCTGCGCGAGGTCGATGCCCGGCTCGAGCTGGGTGAACGGCTCGAACACCCGCTCGAGCGCATCGGGCCGGATGCCGATCCCGCTGTCGGCGACGCACAGCGCGACGAACGCGCCGTCGGCTCGTGCCGACACGGTGATCGTCCCGCCCGCCGGCGTGTACTTGCAGGCGTTGTTCAGCAGGTTGTCGAGGATCTGCGCCAGCCGGGCCCGGTCCGCGCGCACCGCCAGCGCCGGCGACGGCGACTCGAGGACCAGCCGATGGCCGCGCGCCTCGCACTGCGCGCGCGCGCCGTCGACGGCCACCTGCAGCGCGGCTTCGACGGTGACCGTCTCGAACAGCAGCTCGATGTGCCCGCGGGTGATGCGGGACACGTCGAGCAGGTCGTCGACCAGCCGGCGCAGCTGCTGGAGCTGGCGCCGTGCGATCGTCGCGGCCTGGCGGCTCGGGTCGGCGAGCGACGGGTCGGCCGCCAGCACGCGCACGGCGTTGGTCAGCCCCGCCATCGGGTTGCGCAGCTCGTGGCCCAGCATCGCGAGGAATTCGTCCTTGCGCCGGTCGGCCTCGTAGAGCGCGTCGATCGCCGTCCGCCGCTCGGTGACGTCGAGGTGCGTGCCGATCACGCGGATCACGCGGCCGTCGGGGGCGCGCTCGACGACCCGGCCCCGCGCGAGCACCCACACCCAGTCGCCGGCGCGGTTGCGCAGGCGGTGTTCGCACTCGTAGACCGGCGTGTGCCCGTCGATGTGGGCCTGCAGCAGCGCGGTCGCGCGGGGCAGGTCGTCCGGATGGACGCGGGCGCGCCAGGCATCGATGTGCTGCTCGAGCTCGCCCGGATCGTGGCCGAGCATCGCCGCCCACTGCCCGCCGTAGGTGGTGTGCCCGCTCGGCAGGTGCAGGTCCCAGAACCCGAGCTGCCCGGCCTCGAGGGCCAGGGCCAGCCGCTGCTCGCTCTCGCGCTGGCGCGACTGGGCGCGCTCGCGCTCGGCCTGGGCGATGCGCTCGGCGGTGACCTCGATCGCGAAGACGCTGACCGCGACCACGCGCCCGGCGTCGTCGTGCAGCGGCACCAGCTGCTCGACCCACACCCGACGCACGCCCGGCTGCGCGGGCGTCTCGCCGACGATCTCGAAGTCGCGCAGCGGCTCGCCGGTCTCGAGGACCCGGCGCAGCATCGCCTCGCCCTGCTCGGTCAGGTCCGGCAGCATCTCGCGCACGGTCCGCCCGAGGTGGGCCTCGACCGACGCGCCGTTGGTCTCGGCCAGACGATCGTTGATCCGCACGAACCGCAGCCCCGCGTCGATCACCGCCATGCCGATCGGTGCATCGCGCCACACCGCCTCCAGGTCCACCAGCCGGCGCGGCAGGCCGTCGGGGAGGGGCGGTGGGGTCACCGGCCGTCCTGCCAGCGCCGAACCAGCGGCGCCGCCCCCATCGCGTAGGCCAGCTCCGCCGGCCGGCCGACGTCCCAGAGCGCGAGGTCGGCCCGTCGGCCCGCCTCGATCGTGCCCAGCTCGTGCTGCAGCCCGAGCGCGCGGGCCCCGTGCACCGTGAAGCCGGCGAGCGCCTCGGTCGGTGTCAGGCGGAACAGCGTGCACGCCATGTTCATCGCCAGCAGCGGCGAGGCGAGCGGCGATGAGCCGGGGTTGCAGTCGGTCGCGATCGCGATCGGCACGCGATGCCGGCGCAGCGCCTCGACCGGTGGCAGCCGCGTCTCGCGCAGGAAGTAGAACGCGCCGGGCAGCAGCATCGCGACCGTGCCGGCCGCCGCCATCGCGGCCACGCCGTCCTCGCCCGTCCATTCGAGATGGTCGGCCGACAGCGCACCGTGACGCGCCGCCAGCGCGGCCCCGCCGAGGTCGGAGAGCTGGTCCGCATGCAGCTTGACCGGCAGCCCCGCGACGCGCGCGGCGTCGAAGACGCGGGCGCACTGGGCGGGGCTGAAGGCGATCCGCTCGCAGAACGCGTCGACCGCATCGGCGAGCCCCTCGCGCGCGGCGCGCGGCAGCCAGTCCGAGGCGATGGCGTCGATGTAGTCGTCCGCGCGGCCGGCGTACTCGGGCGGCAGCGCATGCGCGGCCAGCAGGGTGGTCGAGACGCGTACGCCGTGCGTGACGCCGAGCGTGCGGGCGACCCGCAGCATCCGCAGTTCGGTGTCGGCATCGAGCCCGTAGCCCGACTTGATCTCGACCGTGGTCACGCCCTCGGCGAGCAGGCGCTCGAGCCGCTTCGACGAGGCGTGCGCGAGCGCCGCCTCGTCGGCGCCGCGGGTCGCGCGCACGGTCGACAGGATGCCGCCGCCGG
>RPRK01000160.1 GCA_003818495.1 Burkholderiales bacterium | reverse complement strand
CTTCCGGAGCGCGAACAGCGCCTCTCGCACGGTGCCGCGGCCCGCGCCGAACTGGGCCATCAGTTCCCGCTCGGACGGGAGCCGGTCGCCCGGTCCGATGCGGCCGGCCAGCATCGCCTCCTCGATGGCTCGGGCGATCGATTCGTAGCGTCGTGGGTGGGGCGCGTCGCGCTGCATGGGCGTGATTGTAGGCGTGCGCAACGCACTGGCGCCGCGACGGCCGACTGGTATGATAGGTGGTATTACAGGTTGCCCCGCCTGAACGAGGGGCCCACAACGAGGAGACACCATGATCCGTCGCCGTTCACTGATCGCCGTCGCGCTCGCCGCCTTCGCGGTGTCGCCTGCCGTGCTCGCGCAGTCCGCCCCCCAGACGCTGAAGTTCGGTCATGTCTACGAGGTGGGCGAGCCGTATCACAAGTGGGCGACCTGGGCGGCCGGCGAGATCAAGGCCCGCACCGGCGGGCGGTGGGACGTGCAGGTGTTCCCGGCGTCCTCGCTCGGCAAGGAGCAGGATCTCTATCAGGGGCTCGCGCTCGGTTCGGTCGACCTCACCTATACCGGCAGCTTCTATGCGGCCCGGGACTACGGCCCGATGGCGCTGGCCAGCGCGCCGTTCATGTTCCGCGACTTCGCGCACTGGGACGGCTTCCGCAACAGCGACCTGTACCGAGGCATCCGGGACGCCTACACCGCGAAGACCGGCAACCCCGTGCTCGCGCTCACCTACTACGGCGAGCGCCACGTGAGTTCGAACCGGCCGGTGCGCGTGCCCGCGGACATGAAGGGCATGAAGTTCCGCACGCCCGATGCGCCGATGTACACCCTGTTCCCGAAGGCGGTCGGCGCCAATCCGACGCCGATCGCGTTCGCCGAGGTCTACCTCGCGCTGCAGAACGGGACGGTCGACGGTCAGGAGAATCCGCTGCCGACCATCCTCGCCAAGAAGTTCTACGAGGTGAACAAGAACATCTCGCTCACCGGGCACATGACCGACAGCATCGTCACGCTCGCGGCGCCCGGTCTCTGGAAGAAGCTGAGCGAGGCCGACCGCAAGGTCTTCGGCGACGTCTTCCGCGAAGCGGCCGCGAAGTGCACCGAGGAGATCCGCGCGCTCGAGGCGAAGCTCGTCACCGAGTTCGAGACGGTCTACAAGGTCAACGTCATCAAGGTCGACCGCAAGCCGTTCCAGGACGCGCTGGCGCCGGCATTGCAGGGGACCAACCTGCCCTGGACCTCCGATCAGTTCCGCCAGGTGCAGGCGATCCGCTGAGGGGGCGACGATGGCCCTGTACCCAGGCACCGAGCAGGATCGGCGCGTCGATGCGGGCGCGCTCGGCGCGCTGGTCGCCGCCGTCTTCGCCGCGTGCGGCATGCGTGACGACGATGCCCGCCTGCTCGCCGAATCGCTGGTCGACTCGGACCTGCGGGGCATCCATTCCCATGGCGTGCTGCGGGTTCCCGACTACGTCGAGAAGATGACGGCGGGCGGGGTCGACCCGCGGGGCACGCCGCGGATCGTCGGCGGCCGCGGCGCGGTCGTCGTCGTCGACGGCGGCAACAGCATGGGACAGATCGGCGGCACCTTCGCGATGTCGCGGGCCATCGAGCGTGCGCGCGAGCACGGGGTGGGCGCGGCCGCGCTGCGCGGCAGCAACCACTGCGGTGCGATGGACCGCTACGCGATGATGGCGCTCGCTCACGGCATGATCGGCCTGGCCGCGACCAACGCGCTGCCGACGATGGCGCCGTGGGGCGGGGCGGAGAAGATCGTGGGCATCAATCCGATCGCGGTCGCGCTCCCGGCGGGCGAAGAGCGGCCGGTCGTCCTCGACGTCGCCTTCGGCGCGACCGCCCACGGCAAGATCCGGGTCTACCACCAGAAAGGGCATCCGCTGCCCGAGGGCTGGGCGTTCGATTCGGACGGCGTGCCCACCACCGATCCCGCGACCGCCCTGGTCGGGCTGATCCGGCCCATCGGCGCGTTCAAGGGCGTGGGGCTGGCGATGGTCGCCGGGATGCTGTCGAGCCTGCTGTCCGGCGCCGCCTACGGGCTCGAATCGGGAAACATGGTCGACGGAGCGGTACCGGGCGTCGACGGACAGTTCTTCCTGGCGATCGACGTCTCCGCGTTCGAGGACCCGGTTCGCTTCGGAGCCCGAGCGGACGCAGTCGTTCGAGAGGTGCATCGCGCCCGCCGGGCGCCGGGCGTGGAGCGGCTGTACGTGCCAGGCGAAATGGAGGCCGACTTCACGCAGGCCTACCTGCGCGACGGCATTCCGCTGAACCTGCAGACCCTGGCCGATCTCGCCGCCGCGGCCCGGGCCCGCGGTGTGGACGTGCCCGCCGGCTGGTGAGGCGGCCGGACTCCCGCCACCGCCCGCGGCTCAGCCGGCGCGTCCCGCCTCGATCGCCCCGGCGGCCACCCACCGGTCGAACACCGCCAGCACCGCGTCGCAGAACGCCGGGTCGTTGATGTGCGCGTCGAGCTCGACGTGCTCGACCGGCGGGCGTACCGCGTCTCGGACCGCCCCGACGAATGCCGCGAGGCCGGCCGGATCGTGCATCGGCTCGCCGGGCCGGTCCCACTGCTGGATGCCGCGCAGCGGCAGCACGAAGGCCGTCGGCCCGGTGGCCGCGGCGAGCCGCGCGCCGATCTCGCGGGCCACGCGCCGGCGCTCGTCGGTGCGGGCGCCCACCGATCCGATCAGCCGGTTGTGGGCGTGGTAGGCGCGGCCCGCGTACGCCGCGGGCAGCGGCTTCCAGGAGGGCAGGTCGATCATGTCGGTCGCGCCCGGCGCGACGATCTGCGGCACGCCGGCCCGTCCGGCCGCGGTCAGGCGATCGTCGCCGGCCGACACCACGGAGCCCGCGAGGGCGTTGCCGAGTTCCTGCAGGCACAGGTCGAGCACGGCCGCCAGCCTGCCGTCGGCGGCCAGCGCCTCCATCGATCGCCCGCCCATGCCGGTGCAGTGGAACACCGCCACCTCGTAGCCGCGCGCCTCGAGCGCGGGCTTGAGCGTGGTCATGTACGACAGGCACGACTTGCCGAGGGAACTGATCGCCACCAGCGGCCGGTCACCCGACGGCGGCTCGACCGCGAGGCAGGCGCCGACCACCGCGCCGGCCGCCTGGCTCAGCGTGGCGCGGCACAGCGCGTTCAGCCCGTAGAGCCCGCCCGGCCAGCCGATCATCGTCAGGTCCGGGGCGATGCGCTCGGGCGGCAGCAGGTGCGAGAACGACACCGTCGACACCACCACCTTGGGTACGCCGAGCGGCAGCGCCGCGCAGACCTCGAGCGAGAGGTCGGTGCCCATCGTGCCGCCGAGCGCGAGCACGCCGTCCAGTCGGCCCGCCGCATGCTCGCGGCGGACGATCGCGGCCGCGCCCGAGGCCATCGCCGCCATCGCCGCGTTCTCGTCGCCGAGCGCCGCGATCGATTCGAGGGAGGTGCCGGCCGCCACGGCGACCTCACGGTTCGAGACGTCGGGTGCGAAGGGCGGCGTGCCGAGCACGCCGACGTCCATGATCCGGGGGATGCCGCCAGCCCGCGCGATGCCTGCGGACAGGTACTGCAGCTCGTCGGACTTGGTGTCGGCCGTGCCGACGATCAGCACACGCGGGCGGTGTGCGCGATCGGGTGAAGGATCGCCGGGCGACGACTCGTCGGGCAGAGGGGAGGGCATGGCATCCGACGCGCGGAACGGTGCGCCGGATTCTGGTGGGGCGGCGCCGGGCCCGTCAATGCGGGGGCCGGTGCCGGCCCGCACGGATCAGTGGCCGCGGCGCGGCTCGGCGAGCTCGGCGATGCACAGGTTGCGGCGCAGCCAGGTGGGCTGGTCGAGCTCCCGCGCGCGCTCCCGGGACAGCACCGGACCCGGTGCGCTCAGTGCGGTCGTCCGGCCTCGGCGGGCCCAGAACGCGGTACGCCATTCGATTCGCTTGATCATCGTCGACTCCATGGTGCGTGGTGCGTCGTGACGCGACGGTCGATGTACTGTACGCGCAACCAGTACCACTGTGCAAGACGACAGTGGTCGCTGCGGCATCCGCGCGACGTCCGCGGCGGCGCTGGTATCGTCGGCCGATCCCCCGGAGGAGACACCGACGATGGACTTCGACACGCTGCTCGCACGCTTCTCGCAGGCCGCCCAGACCCACGACTGCGAGGGGCTCGCCGCGCTCTTCGCACCCGACGGCACCTACGACGACGCGTTCTTCGGACCGCACACGGGGCGTGCGGAGATCGCCGCGATGCTCGAGCGCTTCCACGTCGGCGGCGAGGCGTTCTGCTGGGAGTTCCAGGAGCCGGCGCTCGCCGGCGACACCGGCTATGCCGGCTACGTCTTCAGCTACCGGTCGCGCGAGCCCGAGAGCGCGGGTCGCCTGATCGTGTTCGAGGGCATGGCGCGGTTCCGGCTGCGGGGCGGCCTGATCGCGCACTACTCGGAGGTCTTCGACCGGGGCGTCGCGTTCTCGCAGCTCGGCTATGCGACCGAGCGCACCGCGAAGCTGCTCGCGCGCTACGCGCGGGCGCTGCACGCCGACCCGCGGGTCGAGCGTCACCTCGAGCGGCGCCGGGCGCTCGGACTGCCGGACTGATCCCGGCGGCCAGCGGCTACACTGGACCGCCGCGTCCGGTCCCACGATGTTCCGCTACCTCCAGTCACGCATCCGCGGCACCGCGGGCCCCGGCCCCGGCACGCCGCCCGCCACGCTCGGCGGCTTCTACCGGCACTTCACCGCGCAGACCCGCGGCTGGTACGCGGCGATGTTCGCCACCAGCCTCGCGGTCGCGCTCATCGACACGCTGATCCCGCTCTTCATCGGTCGCCTGGTCGGCATGAT
This sequence comes from Burkholderiales bacterium, assembly GCA_003818495.1. Taxonomy (GTDB): domain Bacteria; phylum Pseudomonadota; class Gammaproteobacteria; order Burkholderiales; family Burkholderiaceae_E; genus UBA4615. The sequence continues at coordinate 6,727 of RPRK01000160.1, read as the reverse complement.
GGAGGCCACCGACCGCGCGGCCGCGATCGCGCGCGAGACGCCGGTGCTGCTGGGCATGCTGTTCGCGGTGCTGGTGCTGCGTCCGCTCGCGCTGTTCGTCGACGTCGCGATCCGGCACAACGTCCTGGTGCCGGGTGCCACGACGCTGATCCGCTGGCAGAGCCACCGGCAGGTGATCCGCCAGGGCTGGGCGTTCTTCCAGAACGACTTCGCCGGGCGGCTGGCCAACCGCGTGATGCAGACCGCCCAGGCGCTGCGCGAGAGCGTGATGGCCGGCATCCGCGCGGTCTGGTACATCGGCATCTACGGCCTGTCGGCCCTGGTGCTGCTGGCCTGGGCGGACTGGCGGCTGGCGGTGCCGATGCTGGCCTGGTTCGCGGGCTACGTGCTGTTCCTGCGGCACTTCGTGCCCCGGCTGCGGGAGCTGTCGCGCGCGAGCTCCGAGGTCCGGTCTCAGGTGATGGCGCGGGTGGTCGACGGCTACACCAACATCCTCACCGTCAAGCTGTTCTCGCGGATGGCCGACGAGGACGCCTGGGTGCGCGAGTCGGTCGATGCGCACCAGGATGCGGTCGCCGCCCACATGCAGGCGATCACGCAGTTCATGGTGGTGCTGTCGCTGCTCAACGCCGGCCTGCTCGCCGGCACCGGCGCGATCGGCGTCTGGCTCTGGGCGCAGGGCGCGGTCGGCGCGGCCACCGTGGCCACCGCACTGCCGCTCGCCTGGCAGATCGCCAACGTCGCCGGCTGGGTCAGCTGGGAGGTGGCCTCGATCTTCGAGAACGTCGGCGTCGTGCAGGAGGGCATGGAGACGATCGCCGTCCCGCCCTCGGGCGAGGACCGCCCGGGCGCCCGCCCGCTCGAGGTCAGCCGCGGCGAGATCCGCTTCGAGGGCGTGCGCTTCGGCTACGGCCGCACCGACGGCAGCACCGTGCTCGACGGGCTGGACCTCGTCGTGCAGCCGGGCGAGCGGGTCGGCGTCGTCGGCCGCTCGGGCGCCGGCAAGACGACGCTGGTCAACCTGCTGCTGCGCTTCTTCGAGCCCGAGGCCGGGCGGCTGACGATCGACGGGCAGGAGGTCCGCGAGGTGACGCAGGAGAGCCTGCGCGCCGCGATCGGCATGGTCACCCAGGACACCTCGCTGCTGCACCGCTCGATCGCCGACAACATCCGCTACGGCCGGCCGCGGGCGAGCGACGCCGAGGTCCGCGCGGCCGCGCGGCGCGCCCAGGCCGACGTCTTCATCGACGGGCTGCAGGACTGGAAGGGGCGGCGCGGCTACGACGCGCACGTGGGCGAGCGCGGTGTGAAGCTGTCGGGCGGGCAGCGCCAGCGGGTCGCGATCGCGCGGGTGCTGCTCAAGGACGCGCCGATCCTGATCCTGGACGAGGCGACGTCGGCGCTCGACAGCGAGGTCGAGCAGGCGATCCAGGAGCAGCTCGCCGGGCTGATGGCGGGCAAGACCGTGATCGCGATCGCGCACCGGCTGTCGACGATCGCGACGATGGACCGGCTGGTGGTGCTGGACGGCGGGCGCATCGTCGAGACCGGCTCGCACGCGGCGCTGCTCGCGCGCGACGGGCACTACGCGGCGCTCTGGCGTCGGCAGTCGGGCGGCTTCATCGGCGACGACGGCCGGACGGAGCCGGGGGTCGCGCAGGGCAGCGCGGCGGGCTGAACGGCGCGCCGAACGACGCGCCGAACGACGCGCCGAACGGCGCGCCGGTCCGGACCCCCGTCCGTCCCCGCGCCCGGCGGGTCAGAACAGCCCGGTGATCCGGCCGTCCTCGTCCACGTCGATCGCGTGGGCGGCGGGCACCTTGGGCAGGCCCGGCATCGTCATCACGTCGCCGCAGATCATCACCACGAAGCGCGCGCCGGCCGCCAGCCGCACCTCGCGCACCCGCACCACGTGGTCCGACGGCGCACCCCGCAGCGTCGGATCGGTCGAGAACGAGTACTGGGTCTTCGCGACGCAGACCGGCCAGCCGCCGTAGCCGTCGGCCTGCAGCCGCTCGACCTGGGCGCGCACCTTGGCGTCCGCCGCGATGCCCGAGGCGCCGTACACGCGGGTCGCGATCGCTTCCATCTTCGACCACAGCGGCGTGTCGTCGTCATAGGCGAAGCGCAAGGTCGCGGGCCCGGGCGCCGCGGCGGCGACGACCGCGCGGGCGAGCCCTTCCGCGCCGGCCGCGCCGTCGGCGTAGTGGCGGGCGACCTCGACCGGCACGCCCATCTCGCCGATCCGCCGCTGGAGCAGCGCGATCTCGGCCGCGGTGTCGTGGGCGCGGTGATTGATCGCGACCACGCACGGCAGCCCGAAGGCGCGCAGGTTCTCCAGATGCCTGACCAGATTGGGCAGACCGCGCTCGAGCGCCTCGAGGTTCTCGCGCTCGACGTCGGCGACCTCGACCCCGCCGTGGTACTTCAGCGCACGCACCGTCGCGACCACCACCGCCGCCGACGGCCGCAGGCCCGAGACGCGGCACTTGATGTCGACGAACTTCTCGGCACCGAGGTCGGCGCCGAAGCCGGCCTCGGTGATCGCGTAGTCGCCGAGCTTCATCGCCGAGCGGGTGGCGATCACGGAATTGCAGCCGTGGGCGATGTTCGCGAACGGACCGCCGTGCACCAGCGCGGGCGTGCCCTCGAGCGACTGCACGAGCGTCGGCTGCATCGCGTCGCGCAGCAGCGCGGCCATCGCGCCCACCGCGCCGAGATCGCGCGCGCGGATCGGCGTGCCGTCGCCGCGATGCCCGACCACGATCTCGGCGAGCCGTGCCTTGAGGTCGGTGATGCCGTCGGCCAGGCACAGGATCGCCATCACCTCGGAGGCGACCACGATGTCGAAGCCGGTCTCGCGGGGGATCCCGTTGGCGGTGCCGCCCAGCCCGACGACCACGTCGCGCAGCGCGCGGTCGTTCATGTCGACGACGCGCCGCCAGCCGATCCGCCGCACGTCGAAGCCGAGCGCATTGCCATGGTGGATGTGGTTGTCGATCAGCGCCGACAGCAGGTTGTGCGCGAGCGCGATCGCGCCGAAGTCGCCGGTGAAGTGGAGGTTGATCTCGTCCATCGGCGTGAGCATCGCGCGGCCGCCGCCGGTGGCGCCGCCCTTCATGCCGAACACCGGGCCGAGCGAGGGTTCGCGCAGCGCGATCACCGCGCGCTGCCCGATGCGGTTCAGGCCGTCCGCCAGCCCGATGGTCGTCGTCGTCTTGCCTTCGCCGGCCGGTGTCGGCGAGATCGCGGTGACCAGGATCAGCCGGCCGTCCGGGCGGGCGCGCAGCGCGTTCAGCAGTCGGGTCGACAGCTTCGCCTTGAGGTGACCGTGCGGCGAGAGGTCGGCCTCGTCGACGTCGAGGCGGTCGCGGGCGAGGTCGACGATGCGGCGGGGGGTGGCGGCAGGGGTCATGGGAGGGCGGCGGTCCGCGAGAAGGCGATCTGCGCGCAGCGTAACCGCGACCGCCCCGACTCGGCGTGGCGCCGCAGGCGAACGGGGGGTTTCCCCGTTCCACAGGCGGGGAGCGTGGGCGGTTCGCCGCAGGCGCCGGCGCTCGGACGGGTCGGGGCGCCGGGGGCGCGTCGCCGCTCAGGCCGTGGGCGGCGCGTCCGCCGCGACGGGCGGCTCGGGCGGCGCGAACCGCGGCTGCACCGCGAGCAGCTGCTCGTCGGTGGTGCCGACGATCCAGTGCCGCGCCCCCTCGACGATGTGCGCGTTGTGGTCCTTGAACGGGCCCATCGCCGCGGCCTGCTGCCAGACGACCGGCGCGGCACGGCTGGTGCGCTTCGACGGCGAGCCGACCAGCAGGCAGTACGGACCGAGCGGCAGCGACACGAAGGGCATCGGCGGGCGTCCCCGCACCCGCCAGTCGACGAAGGGCGAGTCGCTGGTGAGCAGCGGCCCGGGCAGGCCGTGCACGACCGCCCAGTCGTACATCGCGAGCTGTGCGCGCATCGGCACGAAGGTGCGGCGGACGTCCTCGGCGACCGCTGCCGCGATCTCGTCGTCGAACATCGGCTCGAGCGACCAGCGGGCCCGGGCGCGGAGCGCCTCGCCCTGGTACGCCGCCCACAGCCCCAGCTCGACGCAGTCGTGGACCGCACGGGCCACCTCAGCCGGCGAGCCGGCGTCCTCGGCGCGGCCGAGCTGCGCGGCCCGCAGGAAGCGGACGAGGCCCGGCTCGTGCACCGCCGGCCAGGCGGCCGCCTCGGGCGATGCGGCGTCCGCGGTCAGCGGCACCCGGATCGGCGTCTCGTCGGCGAACTGCGCCTTGCGGCCTTCGTCGAAGCCCACCGCACCGTCGGCGCAGCGCAGCCAGCGCATCCCGATGCGGCCGCGCTCCCAGAGCCAGTTGCCGAGGAGCGGACGCAGCGGGTGGGTGTGATCGGTCAACGTGGCCTTCCTTGACGCGTCTTATCGTGCGTCATCCGGTGATGCCGATGTTCCAGGGCACGAACTCGTGGTCGCCTAGGCCGAGGACCTCGCTCTTCGTGCGTTCGCCCGAGGCGGTGGCCAGCAGGTGGCGGAAGATCGCCTCGCCGCAGTCCTGCAGCGACTGCGTGCCGTCGAGGATCGTGCCGCAGTTGACGTCCATGTCGTCGCGCAGCCGCTCGAACATCGGCGTGTTCGTGGCGAGCTTGATCGACGGCACCGGCTTGGCGCCGAACATCGAGCCGCGACCGGTGGTGAACATGATCACGTTCGCGCCGCCGGCGATCTGCCCGGTCGCCGAGGTCGGGTCGAATCCGGGCGTGTCCATGAACACCAGCCCCTTCTGCACCACCGGCTCGGCGTAGCGGTAGACCTCCATCAGCGGTCCGGTGCCGCCCTTCATCGACGAGCCGAGCGACTTCTCGAAGATGTTCGCGAGACCGCCGGCGTGGTTGCCGGGGCTGACGTTGCCGTTGATCTGCGTGTCGCGCCCGACGGTGTAGACGTCCTTCCACCAGCGGATCCGCTCGACGAGCTTCTCGCCGACCTCGCGGCTGCGGGCGCGCCGCGTCAGCGTGTGCTCGACGCCGTAGATCTCGGGTGTCTCCGACAGGATGGCCGTGCCGCCGTGGCGCACCAGCAGGTCCATCGCCGCGCCGAGCGCCGGGTTGGCGGTGATCGACGAGAAGCCGTCCGAGCCGCCGCACTGCAGGCCGACGGTCAGGTGCGAGGCGGGCACCGGCCGGCGCTCGACGCGGTTCGCCTCGGCGAGCAGTTCGCGCACCGCGGCGATGCCGGCCTCGATGGTCTTCGTCGTGCCGCCGGTGTCCTGCATCACGAAGGTCTTCAGCCGGGGCCCCTCGTGCAGGCCGAGCTTCGAGACCTGGTTGCGCTCGCAGCCGAGGCCGATCACCAGCGCGGCGGCCAGGTTCGGATGCGAGGCGTAGCCGGTCATCGTCCGGCGCAGCAGGTCCATCGGCTCGCCGGTCATCTCCATGCCGCAGCCGGTGCCGTGCGCGAAGGCGACCACGCCGTCGATGTCGGGATAGTCGGCGAGCCGCTCGGGCGTGAACCAGGCGGCGATCCGGTGCACCACCGTCGCCGAGCAGTTCACCGTGGCCAGCACGCCGACGTAGTTGCGCGTCGCGACGCGGCCATCCTCCCGGACGATGCCCAGGAAGGTCGCGCGCTCGGCGTCCGGGACGGGCTCGACCGGCCGGTACGCGCTCGCATGCGCGTAGTCCCGGTCGTACTCGCGGAACTCGACGTTGTGCGAATGGACCCAGGCGCCGGCCTCGACGTCGGCCGCGGCGAAGCCGATGGTCGTCGCGTACTTGAGGATGGGCTCGCCGCGCACGATGCGCCGGGCCGCGATCTTGTGTCCGGCGGGCACCTGGCTGCGGCTGCGCAGGCCCTCGGCCAGCGCCGTGCCGATCGCCACCTCGGTGCGGGCGATCAGCACGTTGTCGTCGGCGTGCAGGCGGATCACCGGTGCCGGTGCGGCGCCGCTCGTCGTCGTGTCCATGGTCTCCTCTCCCCGGGGCGCGGGGCGCCCCCTGTCCGTGGTCGGCCGGATCGACGTCCGGGCCGATCCCTATGCCGCGGCGACCGCCAGGTCCTCGAGCATCGCCATGAACGCACGCACCACCAGGTCGGCGTCGTCGTTGGTGATCGACTCGAGCGGGTTGTGGCTGATGCCCAGGTTCAGTCCGCGCATGAAGAGCATCGCCTGCGGCATCACCCGGTGCAGCATCATCGCGTCGTGGCCGGCACCGCTCGGCATCCGGTGCACCGGCACGCCGAGCGAGGCGACGGCGCGCTCCCAGCGCGCCTGCCAGGCCGGGTCGCTCGGCGCGGCCGGCGCCCGCATCGTCTCCTCCAGGCGGATCTCGACGCTGCGGCGCTCGCGGATCCGGCCGATCTCCGCCATCACGTCGGCGGCGCAGGCGTCGCGCGCGGCGTCGGTGGTGGCGCGGATGTCGAGGCTGAACCGGCAGCGTCCGGGCACGACGTTGATCGAGCCCTGCGGCACCTCCAGCAGGCCGACCGTACCGACGACGTCGGGCGCCGCGCCGGCGCGGCGCTCGAGGAACAGGATGATCTCGGCGACCGCCGCGGCCGCGTCGCGGCGGCTGCCCATCGGCGTGGTGCCGGCGTGCGCGGCCATGCCGATCGCCTCGCCGACGAAGCGCAGGCTGCCGTTGATCGAGGTGACCACGCCCAGGGGCAGGCCGGCCTCGGCGAGCACCGGTCCCTGCTCGATGTGCACCTCGACGAAGCCGAGGTAGCGCG
>RPRK01000159.1 GCA_003818495.1 Burkholderiales bacterium | reverse complement strand
TGAGGCGGTGAGGTCGCAGGTCGTGTCCCCGCCGCCGGCTCAGCCGCGATCCAGCGCGTGGCCATGCGGTTCACCCGTCGCCGCTGTGCACCGACCTGCTCGAAGACCGCATCGCGCGTCTCGTCGAGCGCGGCGAGGTCCATCGCGTCCAGTTCGTCGATCGCACGGATCGCATCGGCGACGCCCAGAAGCGCGATGTTCAATAGCGCCTTGCCGCGCGCCTCGGCTTCGGCCGGCGTTCCGGTCCGAGCGTGGGCGGCGCGCCGATACGCATCGAGTGCCTCGTCCTCCCGTCCCGCCTGCTGGTGAAGATTGCCGAGTCGTAGCCACGCCTGCGGATTCCTGGCGTCGATCTCCACGAGCGTCGCGTAGGCCTGCAGCGCCTGCCCGGACTGGCCGGACCGGTAGAGCGCGTCGGCCTCGGCGAGCGCCCGCTCGATGGTCTCGGGCGCAACCGGCCGCAGGAGCGCGAGCGGCGCGTGCCCGGTCACCGCGCGTACCGACGACGCCCCCGCAGGCACGACGGGCCAGGGCGACGCGCCTTCGGCTCGCGCACGGTGCGCGCAGATCGCGGCCAGGCACAGCAGCATGCCGGCCATCCACCACCGATGGCGCAGGTTCATCGCACCCCCTCCGCATCGACGAACCGGATCCTGCACCCGGGCCACAGGCCGAGCCGCCAGGCGTCTCCCGCGGCGAGCTCCAGCACCGCCCAGGCCCCGGTGCAGACCGCGAAGCGGCCGGCACCGAGGCCGCGCCTGAGTTCGAGAACGGCGCCGTCGGCGGCGACGAACACCACGTCGATCGCGCGGCGCATGCCGACCGTGTGAACGGCACGGCAGCGTTCGAGGAGCAGACCCTCGCCGGGTGGCAGCGGCGCCGAGCCGAGCAACCCCTTCAGACGCGCCCACGGCGTGCGCGCACGCCTGACGGCAACCACCACCGCTTTCATCTGAGCACTCCCTCCTCCAGCAGACGGACCACGACCGGAAAGAACAGCAGCACGAACGTGCAGGGAAAGATGAACACCAGCAGCGGGAAGAGCATCTTCACCGGCGCCTTCATCGCGAGCTTCTCGGCGTTCTGGAAGCGCTCCTGGCGCCGCTGCTCGGCCTGCGCCCGCAGGATCGGACCCAGCCCGCTGCCGTGCCGCTCGGCCGAGACCAGTGCCGCGACCCAGCTCGAGACCGCCGGCAGGTCGAGGCGATCGGCGAGCGCACGCAGTGCATCGGCCCGGGTACGCCCGGCACGCACGTCGCGCAGCACCCGCTCCAGTTCCACCTGGAGCGGGCCTCCGGGGCCCTTCCCGACCGCATGCTGGAGTGCCCCGGTCAGGTTCGCTCCGGATTCGACCGACAGCGTCACGACGTCGAGATAGAACGGCAACGCGCGTCCGATCGCACGCAGGCGCGCGGCTCGGCGCTCGCGCAGCCAGGAGATCGGCCACCAGGCGCCGAGCACCAGCGCGCAGACCGCGGCGATCGGGGTCCAGCGACCGCGCACGGCGGTCATCCCGACGCTGGCCGCCCACTCGCACAGCAGCCAGGCCAGTGCCCCGAGGAGGAGCGCTCCGATCACCGACCCGGCGGCCACCTGCGCCGCATCGAGCGCGAGGTCCAGCCCCGCCTGGCGCAGACCACGGGTGCACGCCGAGCGCCACCGCGGCGGCAGGACGGGCTCGAGCACCGAGGCCAGCAGCCTCACCAGGGGCCAGGCCAGCAGCCAGGCCCGCGGCGGTCGATCCCGCCAGCGGCGATCGTCTTCGGGCATCGACGCGATCACGGCCCGCAGCAGGCCCGCGGCGAACATCGCCGACAGGCCGGCCGCGATCAGTACGGGGAGCAGGTCGAGCTCAGACATCGATGTCGACGATCCGCCGGATGACGTGCAGACCCAGGCCGAGCAGCACCGCGATGCCGCCGCACACCGCCCACCCCTGCCAGGTGACCCACAGCGGACGCATCGCCTGCGGCTCGATCACGATCAGCGCTGCGCCGACCGCAACCGGCAGCGCGGCCATGACCCATCCCTGCAGCCGCCCCTGCGCGGTCAGGGCGTCGATCTTTCCCTCGACCGCGGCCTTGCGACGCAGCGTTTCCGCCAGCCGCTCGAGCGTCTCCGCCAGATTGCCGCCGCTTTCCTGCGCGATGCGCACCGCTGCGGCGAACAAGGTCACTTCCTCGAGCGGTGCCCGACGCTCGAGGTTCGACATGGCGGTGTCGAGCCCGACCCCCAGGCGCTGCTCGCGCACCACCAGATCGAACTCGCGCCCGGCGGGCGACGGCAGCTCCCGTGCGGTCTGCGCGATCGCCTGCGGCAGGCTCGAGCCCGCCCGCAGCGCGCCCGCGACCAGCATCACGGCATCGGGCAGCTGCGCGCGCAAGCGGGCGATCCTGCGCGCCCGCAGCCAGGCGAGGGCCGCCCCCGGCAGGGCCCCCGCGATGCCCGCGACGGCCAGCATCGACAGCGGCTCGTCGGTGAGCCAGAACACGACCAGTCCGAGCGCGCACACCACGGCGACGTTCAGGCGGAACAGACGCCCGATGTCCAGGTAGACGAACGACTGCCGCAGTCCCGCGCCCATCTCGACGCCGAAGCGTTCACGCCAACGCGCGCCACCCTGACGCAGGAGGTGGACGGTCGCGACGCAGGCCAGGCCGACGCAGGCACCGGCCGCGACCAGCGCCACCAGGAGATCAGCCGGCATCATGGCTCCTTGCGAAGGGGGTGAGGTCGAGGGCCATGCCCGAGGTCCGCAGCGCCTCGTAGAACGACGGGATCGCATCGCAGCCGGTGAAGACGCCGTCGATGCGTGCGTCGCGCCGCCCCAGACGCGCCCGGAACTCGAAGATCGGCTGCATCTGGATCCGGCCCGATTCGATGCCGGTGACTTCCATGATCGACACGATCCGACGCGTGCCGTCGGCGAACCGAGACTGGTGCACCACCACGTCGACCGCCGCAGCGATCTGCTCGCGGATCGCCTGCACCGGCAGGTCCATGCCGGCCATCAGCGTCATCACCTCGAGACGCGAGACGACGTCGCGTGGGCTGTTCGCATGGACGGTCGTCAGCGATCCGTCGTGCCCGGTGTTCATCGCCTGCAGCATGTCGAGCGTCTCGCCGCCGCGGCACTCGCCGACCACGATGCGATCGGGCCGCATTCGAAGCGCATTGCGCACGAGGTCGCGGATGGTCACCTCGCCGCGCTGCTCGAGGTTCGGTGGTCGCCCCTCGAGCTGCACCAGGTGCTCGTGGCGCAGCGTCAGCTCGGCCGCGTCCTCGATGGTCACGATCCGCTCGCCTTCCGGGATCAGGTTCGACAGCACGTTGAGCAGCGTCGTCTTGCCGGAACTGGTGCCGCCCGAGATCACGATGTTGCGGCGTCGCTCGACGCAGACCCGCAGGAACGCCAGCATCCCGGGCGACGCGGCGCCGGCCTCGATCAGGTCCTCGGGGCGCAGCAGCGTGCGGTTGAACCGCCGGATGGTCAGCGCGGGGCCGCGGATCGCGAGCGGCGGGATGATGGCGTTGACCCGCGAGCCGTCGGGCAGGCGCGCATCGACCATCGGCGAGGACTCGTCGATGCGACGCCCGAGCGGCGCGACGATGCGGTCGATGATGCTGCGCACCGCGTCGTCGTCGGAGAACGCCCCCGCATGCCGCTGCAGTCGCCCGCCGCGCTCGATCCAGATCTCGTCGGCGGCATTGACCATGATCTCGCTGATCGATGCATCCTCGAGCAGTCGCTCGAGCGGACCCAGTCCGATCGCCTCGTCCAGCACGTCGACGATCAGCCGCTCGCGGTCGACGTCCTCGGGCAGCGCGATGGTCTCGTCGAGCAGCTGTTCGACGAGCGCGCGGATCTCTCCGCGAAGCGCCTCCGGATCGGCCAGGCGCAGGTCTCGCCGACGCAAGTCGATGGTCTGCAGCAGTTCCCGGTGCACGAGCCGCCGCCAGCCGACCGATTCGCGCGGCCCCGCCGGCGCATCCGACCCGGCCGCATCGGGCCCGGCGGGCTCGAGCTGGATGCGCATCCGGAACCCGCCGATCTCGACCAGGTCACCGGCCCCGAGCGGCCCGAACTCGGTGATCCGCTCGCCGTTGACCAGCGTGCCGCCCAAGGTCCCACCGTCGACGATGCGCGCGACACGGCCGGCGACGAGCACCTCCGCATGCACACGTCCGACGCGCCAGCTCGGCAGCTGCAGCTCGCAGTCGCGGCTGCGTCCGATCCGGCAGCGGCCCGGCTCGATCCGATGGGTCCGGGTCGGACGTCCGGGCTGTTCGATCGCGATCATCAGCATCGGTCTCTCCGTCGGGTCGTCAGTCGACCATCCGCACGCGCTCGCGGGAGGCCCGCCAGCGTGCGGCCGTACCGCGGTCCTCGCCGTCGCCGGCGATCCGTGCCGCGGCATCGGCGGCGGGGGACCTGCCCTCCGCCGGCGGGGTCGGGGCTGCTGGAGCGGGCACGCCCCCGGCCGCGGGCGACACCGGTGCGGGCACGCGCGCGGGCACCGGCACGGGATCCGGTCTCGCCGCCGACGCCGCGGCGGACGACGACCCGCGCCAGGCGGCCGCGGGCCTCGCGGCCGCAGCGCCGACCTCGGCCGGCATGCCGTCGAGGGCCGCGGGCGCCTCCGCACCGGCCGGCAGCTCGGGCAGCAGCCGGGTCGGCGCACGCATGGGCTCCGTACGGATCGACGACGCCGCAGCCGGCATCGGCGTGCCTTCGACGAATCTCGGCGTGATGAAGACGACCAGCTCGGTCTGCCTGTCGCGGAACAGCCGCGAGCGGAACAGCGCGCCCAGCACCGGCAGTTCGGCGGCGCCGGCGACCCGGTCCATGTTGCGCGCCCCTTCCTCGGTCAGCAGACCGGCGATGACCAGCGTCTCGTTCTCGCGCAGATTGACGTCGGTCTCGGCGCGGCGCTTGGTCAGGCCGGGCACCTCCCGGACCGCGACCTCGAAATTGATCGCCGAGATCTCGGTCGCGATGCGGGCGGAGATCAGCCCCGAGTCGCTGGCCACCGGGCTCACGTCGAACTTGACGCCGTACTCCTTGAAGCCGACGGACGCCGTGCCGAGGGCACCGGCGACGGGGATCGGCAGCTCGCCGCCCGCGACGAAGCGCGCACTGCCCCCCGAACGGCACGACAGCCTGGGCTCGGCGAGGATCACGGCGTCGCCGTTCTGCACCAGCAGGTTCAGCATCGACGTGAGCGAGGACACGATCGACAGACTGCTGGCGAACGGCGCGATGCGCGGGGCGACCTGCAGGCCCGAGCCCTCGGCCGAGCCGCCGGAGCGCAGCGCGGCGCTGCGCTGGACGTCGCCGATCACCTGGAAGCTCGGCCCCTGCATCGAGCCGCCCCACTTCACACCGATGTTCTCGAGCAGCTCGCGTCGGATCTCGATGAACTTCACGTCCATCGCGATCATCCGCTCCTGACCCACCTTCGGCAGCAGGTTGACCACCTGCGGATAGCGGCGCGCGATCTCGGCGATCCGCGCCGAGACCTCCTCCGACACCTCCGCGCCCTCGACCAGCACCTTGTCCCCGACGACCCGGACGGTCACCTTGCGCGCATCGCCGAGCATCGCGCGCACCTCGGCCACCAGCCGCTTGGTGTCCGCGGGCAGCACGTTGAAGACGTAGCTGCGCTCCGGCCCGCTGCGCCCCCACAGCAGCAGCGTGCTCTGGCCCGGAGCCTCCGGCAGGACCAGCACCTGCCGGTCGTCGAGCGCGGTGGCCTGCAGCACCTTGCCGTTGCCGACGGCGATGCGGCGAACGCCTGGCTCGTTGATGACATGGGCCTCGCCCACGTAGAGCGTGAGCGGCTCGGCGGGGTCCGGCGCCGGCGTCTGCCCGAATGCCGTCGGGAGAAGGCCCGCGATCGACGCGATCGCGGCCGCAGCGACGATCCTGGGCACGACAGACAGAAGTTGACGGTGCGTCATGGCGGTGGCCGGTGGCGATGTGTCGGGGTTCGGGGGGTGCTCATCGGTACAGCGGCACCGGAGCGGGCTGGCGCGGCGAGGACCACGGGCCGTCCGGCAATGGCCTCGCAGGCTCGTCGGCACGCGACGGCGAGGCGAGCCCCGGCGGCGGGGCCGCCTGTACGACCGGCCCTTCGGGCGGCACCGACGGGGCCGGGCCCGCCGCCGGCACCGCGATGCCCGCGGCGCCCGGGAGGGGCGCTCCGGAGCCGGACTGCGCCGGCGCCGTGCCACGTCCCCCGACGATGACTTCGACGGCCTGGACCTGAACACGCGGCGCGACGGGCGCGGGCGGTGGCGCGGGCGACGGCAGTCCCAGCAGCGTGTTGACGTCGAGGCGCGTCTCGCCGACGGTCGCCCGATCGTCCGGGTTGCGCAGCACCGCGGTCAGCTTGCCGCTGCGTTGCGCCACGACGAGCTTCTGAGCCTGCGCCGGATCGACTTCCACGGTGATGGACGTGAACGACCGCCCCGGCAGCACGTCGTCGCCCGACCCGGCCCGCGACTGGCGCCCGGTCGCGAGCACCGGTACCCCCTGCATCACGGTGCGGGTGATCTCCGGCGCGGGCAGGCCGCCGGCCGAGGGCGGACGGACCGACAGCATCAGGTCGATCCGGTCGCCGGGCTGCAGCATGCCCGACAGCGAGTTGATCTCGTCGACCGAGATGGTCATCGCCCGGATCCCCGGTCGCACCCGACTCGAGATCGATGCGGTCTCCGGATGGGCCACCGACGCCGGCAGCAGCGGCTCGCCGGCACGCATGGCGACCAGCAGTCGCGCACCGAGCAGGGCATCGAAGCCCGCAGGGACGACCACCCCGCCCGGCGTGAATTCGCGGGGCATGGTCCGCACCGCCATCGTCTCGGGGCCGACGGACTCGCCGCGACGCAGGTCGCGACGCGCGACCACCACCTCGACCATCTCGTGCCGGGGCTGCAGCCGGGCCTTCTCCAGCGCGAGCCGGTCGGCGATGTAGCTGCGCGCCCCGAACACCGCGAGCACCCCGAACCCGAGCGCACCGAGCGCCATCAGCGCCACACGGCGTGCCTTCATCGCAGCGCCGACGCGCCGGGCGAGAGCGACCAGTCGAGCGGTCATGGCAGCGAGATCGCCCAGGTGAAGCGTCGGTAATGCTCGGCGATCGCCTCGACGAGACGCTGGATCGGGCTGTCGGCGCCGATGCTCAGCGCCAGTGCGACCAGCGCGAGCACCAGCAGGTAGTCGACGGCGGCCTGCCCCGCACAGAGGCTGCGATGCGGGCTCATCGCGGCGCGCCCCAGTGCAGGACCACGGCCGTCCCGTGATCGTGGACGGCGACGGTCGCCACGAGGGCTTCGCCGCCGCGCCGGAAGGCGAGCGCCTCGCCCGAGGCATGCGGGCCGCCGCGATACCAGGCGGCCCGGCCGGCCGGGCCGCCGAAGCCGGGGTCGTCCACGAAGCCGGATGCGGCGGCCATCCGGCGCAGCCGCGACGCGGCGTCCTGCGGCGCTCCGGGGACGAGCGCCACCAGCGTCGCCGCCTGGCGCCCCGGATCGCCGTGGTCGATCTGCCGGAGCACGCGGGCGTCGTCCGGCAGCCAGCGTGCGAGACCGCCCACCGTCTGCGCGGCACCGGCACCGGAGCTCGGCTCGTTCGAGGCCGCCCGTCGCCAGGTCGACACGAGCCCCTCGGTGCCGGACGCCGTAGGCCGGAACTGGACGGTCCGCATCCCGTCGGGCCCGCGCACCGACAGCACCGTCCAGTCGGCGCTGCGGGACTCGACGACCGCGAGTCCCTCGGCGCGCCAGCGCTCGCGCAAGGTGTCGGCCAGCGGTGCCGGCGGCGCGGGCGAACGGAAGCGGTGCGTGGTCACCGCGTGGCCGTCGAAGGCGGCTGCGACCATCACCAGCTCTTGTCGGACATCGGCAGGCAGGGCATCCATCGGGCACTCCTCCTCTCAGGGGCGATCGGGTGATGGGCCGGTCGGCACGGCCGGCACGGTCGGCGCGCGGCCCCCGCCCAGGCGGTCCGGCGGGACCAGGTCGACGTCGATCTCGCGCCAGCGGAGCGCCGAGGCGGACGGCTCGATCTGCAGGACATCTGCGATCGCGAGCAGGCCGCGGGCACCCAGCCAGCCGACGTCGATCACCGGATCCGCGAGGGGCAGCCGGGATCCGGCGCTCACCCGTGTCTCGACGCTGTCCGGCGCGCCGCCGTAGGGTCCGGAGGCGTTCCAGGCGTCGGTCAGCACGGTCAGGTGCGCGCCCAGTACCAGCGGCATCGCCACCAGGCGCGACACCCAGCCGTCGCGGGACCGGCTGCGCGAGAGTCGCGTCTGGACGCGCGCATCGACGAAGCCGCCGTCGATGCGCAGACCGAAGCGGCCGGGACCGCCGACTCCGGACGCGAGATTCGAGACGCCCTGCCCCGCGGCGAACGCGAGGGGGCTGTCGAAACGCACCGGTGCGACCGACACGGTCACGTCTTCGAATCGCTCGAGCAGCGCCGCGCCGGTGCGATCGACCCACATCGCGTTGCGCTCGTCGACGCGCGGCGCGCCGGCCGCGACCCCGTCGCTGCGCAGCCCGAGGCGATGCGCGGCGAAGAACCGACGCCGGGTCTCGGTGGCGAGTTCCGGATGCCCGCCGGAATCGGCGCACGCGTCGAGACGCACCGTGCATTCGAAGGCGAGCGCCCGGGCTGCGGCGATCGTCGCCTGCTGGACGTCGAGCACCTTGGCGAGCCAGACCATCCCGAAGAACAGCGGCAGCATCGCGATCAGCGCGACGAGCAGCTCCACGAGCGCCTGCCCGCGGACACTCCGACGCCGGCGCTCAGCGCACATAGCCGAGTGCGGTCGCCCGGTGCGCGGCCGTGGGCGGCGCGAGGCGGACCTGCCAGTAGGGATTGAACAGGCTCGCGTACTCGATGCGCGCCGGCGCGTCCGCCGGTCGACGGAAGTAGACCTGCGCTGCGGACAGCGCCCACAGGTGCGGCGCCGCGCCTCCGGCGAACGCATCGGGCGGCAGCATCCGTCCGGCCGCCAGACCTCGGGACATGGAGGTGGCCACTGCCGCGCCAGGCTGGCGCGCCAGCACCGCCAGGACCGGAGACGGAAAGCGGGGATCGGCCAGTCGCCCGTAGTCGAGTTCACGCACCCGCGCGATGCCCGAGTACGCCCGAAAGCTCGAGATCGTCGTCCCCGCCAGGGCGTTGGCATCCGGGTTGTCGGCCACGCCGCGCTCCGTGCCGACGACCGCGCCGAGGGCGGTCCCCGCCTCGGCCGCGCCCCAGCCCAGCGGGAGTGCCTCGCCGTCGCGGCAGCGCAGGCGGCGTGGTCGATTGACGTGGACGGACAGCGTATCGACCGCCTCCCATCGCTCGAGGTCCTGCGAGAGCATCGTCGCTCCCCGCTTGCGCAGCACGGGCAGGCCGAGACACGGCACCGGCAGCCCGACGTCTGCCGAACGCGGCCCGGCGGTGAACGGGTCGAGCGAGGCGAGCACCAGGTCGGCGAACCGGCGCCGTTCGGCATCGGAGTCCGCGCGGTGCGTCAGCTCGAGCCAGGCGCCGGAAGGATCAGGCAGGACCCACGCGAAGAAGGACGGATCGTTGGCACGCGCGACCTCGGCCGCGACCATGCTGGCACCGAAGCCCTGGGTCGACAGGTGCAGGATCTCCTGGCTCGCCTGGAGGATCGCGCGATAGCCGACGCGCTCGGCGCCCCGGGCGGCGATCTCGAGGGCCGCCGCCCGCTCTGCCGACTCGCGGGCCAGGGTCGCCGCGTCGGCGACCCCCTCGAGCACGAGGCGGGCAGGCGGGATGACCGTGCCGACGGTGGCCGCGTTGCGGGCGAGCCGCTCGAAGTACTTCGACCACGACAGCAGCGTGACCGACTGGGCGATGGCGACCTCGTTGGCGAGGATCGCCCGGTTCGAGTAGGCGTGGTAGTTGAGCACCCGCGCCCGCCAGAGCGCGGCGCTCCAGGCGGCGGCATCGGCGGTGTCGACCAGGCGCTGCTTGGCCGCCGCCACCCGGCCCGCGCTGTACATCGCGTGCAGCATCGCACCACCGGCCAGCAGCAGGCCGAGCGCGACGACCAGCGCCTGCCCCGCGTGACGGCGGCGGGCGGCACGGGACGCCGCATGACGCGCGCCGCGGCGGCGGCCGGGACCTCGAACGGCAGACATGGCGGCGGCCCGGGCGGCGGCGCGATGCGCGGCTCAGTGGTTGCCGGCGTTGAAGTTCTGCAGACCCTTGCGCGTGGCCGCCGCGCCCTGCGCCGCGGTCGCGTTGCCCTGGGCGCCGGTGATGGCGTTGCCGCCGTCCTGGCCGGACACCTCGAGCGCCAGGCCCGCGGTCTGCTGGCGCAGCGTCTGCCCGAAGAGCGTGTACGTGCCGATCGCGGCGACCGCGATCAGGGCGACGACGATCAGGTACTCGGTCATGCCCTGCCCGCGCTCGCGGACGGACGGATTCGCGTGGTCGAAGCGGTTCATCGTGGGACTCTCCGGTGGGGTGGATGGAGTCCCATCTTCGACGTCGCACACCGGCCGCACCATTCGACGAACGGCCGAGAACACGGCCGCCGAGCCTAGATCGCGCGGACGATCCGGCCGGTCCCACGGCGTGCTACGGGCACCGCCCCGCCAGGCCGCAAAGCAAACGGGCCGCGCCCCGGATCACTCCGGTGCGCGGCCCGCGTGCGAGGCGCCTTCGATCGGCCGAAGACGCCCCGTCAGCCCGCAGTCAGACGACTCAGGCGGCCTTCTTCGAGGCGGTCTTGCCGTCGAAGAACTGCTCGTCCTCGGTCGAGCCCTTGAGGGCCGCCGTCGACGACTCGCGCTCGATCGTGGTGGTCACCGCGTCGAAGTAGCCGGTGCCGACCTCGCGCTGGTGCTTGACCGCGGTGAAGCCGCGCTCGGCCGCCGCGAACTCGGCTTCCTGCAGCTCGACGAACGCGCTCATGTTGTTGCGCGCGTAGCCGTAGGCCAGGTTGAACATCGAGTAGTTCAGGCTGTGGAAGCCGGCCAGCGTGATGAACTGGAACTTGTAGCCCATCGCGCCCAGCTCGCGCTGGAACTTGGCGATGGTCGACTCGTCGAGGTTGCGCTTCCAGTTGAACGACGGCGAGCAGTTGTACGCGAGCATCTTGCCCGGGAACTGCTTCTGGATCGCCTCGGCGAACTTGCGGGCGAACTCGAGGTCGGGCTTGCCGGTCTCGCACCAGATCAGGTCCGCGTACGGCGCGTAGGCCAGGCCGCGCGAGATCGCCTGGTCGATGCCCGGGCGGGTCTTGAAGAAGCCTTCGACGGTGCGCTCGCCGGTGATGAAGGGCTTGTCGGTCTCGTCGACGTCGGAGGTCACCAGGTCGGCGGCCTCCGCGTCGGTGCGGGCCAGCAGCACGGTCGGCACGCCCATCACGTCGGAGGCGAGGCGCGCGGCGACGAGCTTGGCGACGGCTTCACGCGAGGGCACGAGCACCTTGCCGCCCATGTGGCCGCACTTCTTGACGGCGGCGAGCTGGTCCTCGAAGTGCACGCCCGAGGCGCCGGCCTCGATCATCGACTTCATCAGCTCGAAGGCGTTCAGCACGCCGCCGAAGCCGGCTTCCGCGTCCGCCACGATCGGGGCGAAGTAGTCGATGTAGCCCGGGTCGTTCGGGTT
>RPRK01000158.1 GCA_003818495.1 Burkholderiales bacterium | reverse complement strand
GCGGGAACTGATGGCCCAGTTCGGCGCGGGCCGCGGCACCGTGCGAGAGGCGCTGTTCGCGCTCCGGAAGATGGGCCTGGTCGAGCTGTCGGCCGGCGAACGCGCCGCGGCGACGCGGCCGACCGCGCAGCGCGTCGTCGGCGAGCTGGGCGGCGCCGTGCGCCAGTTCCTCGCCACGGCGGAAGGCGTCCGACAGTTCCAGGAGGCCCGTCATCTGCTCGAGCGCGCCCTCGCGCGCGAGGCGGCGCGACGCGCGACGCACGACCAGCTCCGCGAACTGCTGGAGGCCTGCGAAGCACACCGCACGGCGCGCGACGATGCCACCGCGATCGATGCCGACGTCGCATTCCACGACGCGATCGCCCGGATCGGCGGCAACCCGCTGCTGTCGGCGCTGCACGGCGCCTCCCTGGCCTGGCTGAGGGAGCAGCGCTCGACCTCGCTCCGCGCCCGGGGTGCGAAGGTCGCGGCCGAGCGTGCCCACCGACGCATCTACGACGCGATCGCCGCAGGCGACGCCGAAGCGGCCGAACGAGCCATGGGCGGGCATCTCGACGAGGTCGCCGCACTGTACTGGCGGGCGGCCGGGGACACCTCGTCCGCAGCGCCGCACGCGCCGTCCAAGCCCCGCGCCACGAACGCCGCGCGTCCGGCTCGCCGACGGCCCCCCTCCGATCGCGACGCGGCCTGACCGAGCCGCCGGACGCGACGGCTACGCCGCCCGCGCCTTCGCGAACCCCGCCTCCAGCGCCCCCACGATGCGCATCGCGTCCGCCTCGTCGATGATCAGGGGCGGCGACAGGATCGCCACGTTGCCCGACGTGCGGATCAGCGCGCCCGCCTCGTAGGTGCCGTCGAGCAGTCGCGTCATGAATGCGGCGTCGACCGGCGCCTTCGTGTCGCGGTCGGCCACGCACTCCATCGCCAGCATCAGGCCGGTGCCGCGCACCTCGCCGATGCTCGGGCACGAGGCCGCGAGCGACTCGAGACCGGCCTTGAGCACCGCGCCGACACGCGCCGCCCGCGGCGCGAGATCGAGCCGGCGCGTCTCCGCCAGCGCGGCGAGCGCCGCCGCGCAGCCCACCGGGTGGCCCGAGTAGGTGTAGCCCGAGTAGATGCCGCCCGAGCCATCGGCCTGCATGAACGCCTGCTCGACGCGCTCGCCGATGCCGACCGCACCGAACGGGAAATAGGCGGAGGTGATCGCCTTGGCGAAGCACATCAGGTCGGGCCGCACGCCCATCAGCCGCGACCCGAACCACTCGCCGGTGCGCCCGAACCCGGTGATCACCTCGTCGGCGATGGTCAGGATGCCGTGCCGGCGGCACAGCGCGACGACGTCGCGCAGGAAGCCCTCGGGCGGCACGAACACGCCGCCGGCGCCGAGCACCGGCTCGAAGACGAAGGCCGCGATCGTGTCGGCGCCCTGGAAGCGGATCTCCTCGTCGAGCAGGTTCAGGCACAGCGTCGCCAGGCGCTGCGGATCGGACTCGCCGAACGGATTGCGGTAGGTCCACGGGAACGGGACGTGGAAGCAGCCGGGCAGCAGCGGCTCGTAGGGCCGGCGGAACCGGTCGTTGCCGTTGACCGAGGCCGCGCCGAAATGGGTGCCGTGGTAGCCCTTGCGGAAGGCCAGGAACTTGGTGCGGTCCTTCTGGCCGACGACCTTCCAGTACTGGCGCGCCAGCCTGAGCGACACCTCGACCGAGTCGGAGCCGCCGGCGGTGAACGCGAAGCGGCGCATGCCCTCGGGCTCGAGCCAGTGCGTGAGCGTCTCGGACAGCTCGATCAGCGGCGCGTTGGTCGTGCCGCGGAAGGCCGACGCGTACGGCAGGGTCTCGAGCTGCTCGGCGATGGCGCGCTTGACCGGCTCGCTGGAGTAGCCGAGGTTCACGTTCCACAGGCCGCCGACCGCATCGATGACGCGGTGGCCGCGGTGGTCCTCGACGTGCACGCCCTCGCCGCGCGCGATGATCCGCGGCGGCGACTGCTCCATCTCGCGCGGATGCGCCATGGGGTGCCAGACGTGGCGCGCGTTGTGCGCGTCGAGGAAGTCGCTGTCGCTCATCGCGGAGATCCCTGCAGGCCCGGCACGTCGAGCCCGAGGCGGCGCGCGGCCTCCTCGAAGGCCGCGCGCGGGCGGTTGACGTCGAGATGGATCGCCTGCAGTCCGCAGGCCAGGCCGCCCGCGACGTTGCGCGGCTGGTCGTCGATGAACACCACGTCGGCGGGGGCCGCGTCGAGCGCGACGCAGGCCATCCGGTAGGCGCGCGGATCGGGCTTGAGGATCCGCGTCCAGGTGCCGTCGACGACGGTGTCGAAGGCATCGAGCACGCGCAGCCGGCGGGCCAGCGCCTCGCCGTAGAACAGCACGAGCTCGTTGGTCAGCAGGCCGACGCGCCGGCCGGCGGCACGCGCCGCGTCGATCAGGGCGCGCGCCTCGGGGCGCACGCAGCCGTCGGGATCGTGCTCGCGGGCCGCGCGGATCATGGACACGACATCGAGCGGACGGCCGACGCGCTCGCCGAGCTCGGCGGCGCGACGGTGCCAGTAGTCGCGCTCGGTGAGCTCGCCGGCCTGCATCGCCCGCCACAGCGGATCGTCGCCCCGCTCCAGCGGGCCGGTCCAGTCGAGCGTGCCGGCCGGCAGCGCGAAGGCGCGCTCGATCGCACCGAGGTCCTCGAACAGGCTCAGGCCGACGACCGAGCCGAAATCGAGCAGCAGATGGGGGACGGGCATCGAGGCGGCCGGGTGCGGGTGCGCGCGCCGCGGCGCGGCGGGCGGGCCCGCGCGCTCGGCGCGCGGGCAGCCGAATCATATCGGCCGGGTACCGGGGATGCACGCGGCGCGGCCGCGCGCGACACTCACTTGAGCGCGCGCTCGACCCACCAGTTCGGCTGCGCGGCGTCGAAGGCACCGGTCGCCGCGAGGCGATTCGCCAGCTCCAGCGAGGCGAGGCCGGCGGCGGACTCGACCAGCCAGGCCCGCTCGCCCAGCCGGCGCGTCGGGCGCGCGTCGTGCGACGCCAGCAGCGCGCGCGCGGCCGGCTCGTCGAGCGGGCTGCGGGTCATCACGACCACGCCGCCGGGCAGCGCGCGCAGGCGCCCCCCCTCGTCGCGGAACACCGGCGACTGCAGGCTCGGCGAGACGTCCTTCAGGGCCCCGCCGCTGCCGGCCCGCAGCGCCACCGACTTGCCGGTGAGCGCGCCGGAGAAGTCGGCATGCAGGCCCGACTCGAGCGTGAGCGTGCGGCGGGCCGCACCGTCGTGCCAGGCGTGCGAGGCCGCGACCCGCTTGCCGGCGGCGGCCTTGTCGGAGCCGGCGGGCGCCACGCCCTGCGCGGCGACCCCGCCCGCGAGCACCGCTCCTGCGAGCAGGGCGCAGAGCGGGCGGATGGGCAGGCGGGCGAACAGCCGTACGAACAGGCGGGAACACGGCACATCGGCGCGCGCCCGGGCGGTCGGGCCGCGGCGGCCCGTGTCGGCCAGAGGTCTAGCGGCCATGGATCTTGATGCTCCAGCTGTCGAAGGTGCCCTGGTCGCCCGGGGCGAGATCGGTCAGGTCGAGACGCCAGGTCCCGTTGGCGGCCTCGTCGAGATGCCGCAGCGAGCCGAAGACATGGCCAGCCGCATAGCTGCCGCAGCCGGTTCCGCCGCCACAGGCGCGGCGGTCGGCCAGCTGGCTGGTCGTGGTGCTCGGGCTCGCGAGCCGCACCTGCAGGTCGCCCGCGTAGGAATGCGTCGCGGTCAGCGTGACCTCGACGAACTCGATCTGGCTGATGGCGCAGCCGGTGATCGCGATGGTGCTGGGCACCGTCGTGCCGGATCCCTGCACCAGGGAATCGGGCAGGGTCTGGTTGACCGTCGCGCTCGCGGTGCACGTCCTCAGCGTGGCGCTGCCGCCGACCGAGGTCCAGGACTGCGCCGTAAGCACCGCCTCTTTGGCGTCGGCGACGCCGAAGCCGTAGCGGTGGCTGAACGCGCGGGGCTGCGCATCGGAGCGGCGCGAGGTCAGCACGCTCGATTCCCAGCTCGTATCGCCGAGAACGGTGCGCCGCGCCGTGCTCGCGAGGATCAGCCGCACGTCGCGCCAGGTGAGGTTCGGATTCGCCGCGAGCATCAGCGCCACCACGCCCGAGACCATCGGCGCGGACGCCGAGGTGCCGCTGAAGTCGGTGCGGGTGCCGCCGAGCAGCGAGGTGGTCACGACGTTCGAGACGTTGCCCGAGGAGGGCGCGCACACCGTCAGGTTGGCCCCCGGCTCGGAATAGGACGCGGGCGCGCCGGCATGGTCGACCGCGCAGACGGCGATCACGCCGAGCCGGTTCACGTAGCCGTCGTAGTTCGAGTTGTCTTCCTGGCAGACACCCGCGGCGCGTCGGAAGCACCCGCCGTTGCCGCCCGAGAACACGTAGACCGAGCCCTTGCCGGCCCGACCGCTGGTGATGCCGGTGGTCAGCGCATCGAGGAACAGCGTGTCGGCGGCATGCAGCCCGCCGTCGTCGGGCGAGCCCCAGCTGTTGTGGTAGACGCCGACCGCCGAGCCGTCGCGCTTCAGCGCGTCGGCGATGTCGACATCGCTGTTGCTGGAGAGCGCGTCGAACGCGACCAGCGAGGCGCGCGGCGCGACCCCCGAGCCCGCGAGGGCGTTGCCGTCGCGCGCCGCGGCCAGGCCGGCGACCGCGGTGCCGTGGCCCTCGATCGGCCCCGACGCCGTGCTCGCGGTGGAGCACGGCAGCGGCCACACGCTCCCGTAGTTGCTCGGCCGATAGCTGAAGCTCGCCCCCTCGACCAGGTTCGGCCGCAGGTCGGGGTGGGTGACCTCGATCGCGTCGTCGATGACCGCGATCCGGGCCCCTGCGCCTTTGGTGAACGCCCAGGCGTCGGTCACGCGCAGATCTTCCCCCGGGGAGCCGCCGCTCTGACCGGTGTTCGTCAGGTGCCACTGCTGCGCGAGCAGCGGATCGGCCCCGGCGAGCGCGGCGGGCGCCACGATCGAGTACTCGACGCAGCCGGGACCGACGGAGACCTTGCCGTTGACGGGCGCCGGCGCGGGGGCGGGGGCCGGAGCCGGTGCGGGGCCGGGCGCCGGCGCAGGCGCAGGCGTCGGGGCCGGCGCGGGCGCGGCGGTCGAGCCGCCTCCCCCGCCGCATCCGGCCAGACCGGCCAGCGCCGCCGCCAGCACGACCGCGGGGGCCAGTCCTGAGAAAGAGGTCGAGCGACGGAGCGAGGCGCGCATGGGAACGGTCGGGGTGGCAGGCCGCCACCCGGATCGGCGGACGGCATTCGGCGTCTATGGTCGAGAGTATCGGCCCGGGCGGCACCCGCGCCGCCCGTTCCACGACGGACGGACGAGGCGGAAAGCGTGCCGGCGCGCCCGCCTACGCCGTGCCGCGCGGCGGCGGAACCGGAACGGCCGGACCCGGCACGGCAGGTGGAGGTCCATGGGACAATCGGAGCTTTACCGCGCGCCCGCCCCCAGGCCCCGAATGATCCGCACGCCCGACACCTTCCACCCGGCACTCGACCTCGGCCTGCACGACGACGCCATCGTCCACCTGTTCGTGCGCGACGCGCTCGTGCAGCCCCTCGACGAGCCGCGTCCGATGCGCTGGCGCACGCTGCGGATGTTCGGCTTCGAAGCCGCCCGGGTGCAGCCGATCGGGCGCCACGAAGGCGTCGACCACCTGGCGGTGGCCCTGCCCGACGACCATCCGGCCGACCGGATGCCCGACGGCTGGCGCGCGGCCGGCCTGCGCAACTGGTTCGGCATGCTCGACGACGCGACGCTCGCGATCGCGATGCGCGGCGTGCAGATGCTCGAATGGGACCGCACGCACCGCTTCTGCGGCGCCTGCGGCACGCCGACCGAACAGGCCGCCGGGGAGCGCGCCAAGCGCTGCCCGTCCTGCGGCCTGACCGTCTACCCGCGCATCTCGCCGGCGATGATGGTGCTGGTCACCCGCGGCGACGAGCTGCTGCTCGGACGCGGCGTGAACTTCCCGCCGGGCCGCTACAGCGCGCTCGCCGGCTTCCTGGAGGCCGGCGAGACGATCGAGGAATGCGTCGCCCGGGAGGTGATGGAGGAGACCAACGTCGAGGTGCGCGACCTGCGCTACTTCGGCAGCCAGAGCTGGCCGTTCCCCAACTCGCTGATGATCGCGTTCACCGCCGAGTACGCCGGCGGCGAGCTGCGCCACGACCCGGCCGAGCTCGCCGACGCGCAGTGGTTCGCGCTCGACGCGCTGCCGCAGATGCCGCCGCGCCTGAGCATCGCGCGCGCGCTGATCGACTCGACCATCGCGCGCATGCGGGGCGACCCGCCGCGCTGAGCCGGGTCGCTCAGTCGGCCAGGCAGCGCTCCGCGCGCCAGCCGTACAGCCACTCGAGCGCATCGTAGAAGCGCTCGGGCGAGCGGCCCCGCCACAGGTCGTTGCGCACCAGGCGCTCGACGCCCCGCGCGTGATAGAGCCGCCCCATCTCGCGCGCCGAGAGCACCACGCGTGCCGTCCTCGCGATCCGCGAGCGCTCGTAGCGCGAGAACGCGGCCTCGAGGTCGTCGCCGTGGGCACGCACCGCCTCGCCGAGCGTCACCGCGTCCTCGAGCGCCATGCACGCGCCCTGCGCGAGGTACTGCAGCATCGGATGCGCGGCGTCGCCGAGCAGCGTCGTGCGCCCGTGGGTCCAGCGGCCGATCGGCTCGCGGTCGGCGGTCGCCCAGCGTTTCCAGCTCTTCGGCAGGTCGATGAGCTGGCGCGGCTGCGGCAGGATCCCGTCGAAGTACGAGCGGACCTCCTCGGGGCTGCCCTCGCGCACCCCCCATTCCTCGCGCTCGCGGCTGTGGAACGTGACGACGACGTTGTACTGCTCGCCGCCGCGCAGCGGATAGTGGACCAGGTGGCAGTCGGGCCCGGACCAGACGACCGGCGCGTTCCAGCGCAGGTCGGCGGGGAAGTCGGCGGCCTCGACCACCGCCCGGTAGACGACGTGACCGGAGACCCGTACGGGGTCGCCGACGTACTGCGCGCGCACCGCCGAGCGCACGCCGTCGCAGGCGACCAGCGCCGTCCCCTCGTGACGCCCGCCGTGCTGGTCGATCGCGACCACGCGGGCGCCGTCCTGCTCGACACGCTCGACGCGGACGGACGTCAGCAGCTCGATGTCACCGCGCTCGCGCACGCCGTCGAGCAGCGAGCCGTGCGCGTCGGCGCGATGGATCACCGCGTACGGGTTGCCGAAGCGCGCCCGGAACGCATCGCCCACCGGCAGCGACGCGACGGTGCCGCCATCGACCGCGTCCATCATCGCCATGCGCTCGACGTACACCGCGCGCGAGCGGGCGGTCGGGCCGACGCCCAGCGCGTCGAAGGCGTTGAACGCGTTCGGCCCGAGCTGGATGCCGGCACCGATCTCGCCGATCTCGGCGGCCTGCTCGAGGACCGCCACCCGCCGGCCCGCGCGCGCCAGCGCGAGGGCGGCCGCGAGCCCGCCGATGCCGCCGCCCGCCACCAGGATCCGGTCGCCGGTCATGCTCCGGGTCGCGTCCGCCGCCATCGCCCACCTCCGTTCCGCAGGCCGCGATTGTAGTCGTCGCGCCCGGGCGCCCGGCGGTGCGGCCGGTATGATCGGCCGCACACGGAGGAGGAGCGATGCGCACGAACGCGGTGAAGACCCTGATGCAATCGGGCGGCACGGCCCTGATCGGCTGGGCGGGGATCGGCAACAGCTATTCGGCCGAGCTGCTCGGCCACTCGGGCTTCGACGGCGTGGTCGTCGACATGCAGCACGGTCAGGTCTACCTCGACCAGGCGGTCGGCATGCTGCAGGCGCTGTCGGCGACGCCGGCGATCCCGATGGCACGGGTCACCGCCAACCACTTCGCCGAGATCAACAAGATCCTCGACTCGGGCGCGTACGGCGTGATCGTGCCGATGATCGACACCGCCGACGACGCGCGCCGCGTGGTCGAGGCGGTGCGGTATCCGCCGCGCGGGCGACGCTCGTTCGGACCGGCGCGCGGCCTGCTGTACGGCGGGCAGGATTACCCGCAGCACGCCGACGACGAGCTGCTCGCGTTCGCGATGATCGAGACCCCGCAGGCGATGGAGAACCTCGACGCGATCGCGGCGGTGCCCGGGCTCGACGGCCTGTTCATCGGCCCGGCCGACCTGTCGCTGGCGCTCGGCGTGTCGCCCGCGCCCAGATGGCGCGAGGAGCCGCTGCGCGGCGCGATCGCGCGGATCCTCGCGGCTGCGCGCGCCCACGGCAAGCTGGCCGGCATCTTCTGCACCGGCCCCGAGATGGCGATCGACATGCAGGCCGCGGGCTTCGGGATGCTGGTGCCCGGCAACGACGCGGCGCTGCTGCGCGGCGCGGCCCAGGCCGCCTGCGACCGGATCCGCGGCGCGGCCCCGACGGCACCGAAGGCCGCGTACTGAAGCGGGCGGCCGAAGCCCGCCGGTGAGGCGGGCCGTCGCAGCCCGCCGGTGAGGCGGGCGGTCGACGGTCTCGTCCCGAGGTGCCCGGCCAACGGCCTCTCGACCGCCGGCACCCTGCCTGCGACCCGGCCGTCGGCAGGGGCACCGGGCGGGGGCGGGTGGCCTGTCACCATCGGCTCTCCTCGACCCAATCCCGGCACGTTTCGGGGCGGACCGGCCCCTGATGCCGAGCGCCGCGCCGCGACGGCCCGACCCGAACGCCCATGTCCGCAGTCTTCGGCATCGAACAGGCTCGCGACTACATGCACAAGCTGCTCGGCGCGATGGCGCGCGGCGGCGGTTCCGACCTGTTCATCTCGGCCGACTTCCCGCCGTCGATGAAGGCCAACGGCGAGATGCGCGCGCTGGCCGAGCAGAAGCTGGCGCCCGCCCTGACCGAGAAGCTCGCGCATGCGCTGATGAACGAGCGCCAGATCGCCGAGTTCCAGCAGGAGCTGGAATGCAACTTCGCGATCACCGTGCCGGGCATCTCGCGCTTTCGCGTGAACGTGTTCGTCCAGCAGCAGTCGGTCGGCATGGTGATCCGCACGATCGCCTCGGAGATCCCGAACTTCGAGAAGCTCGCGCTGCCCGACGTGCTCAAGACCCTGATCATGACCAAGCGCGGCCTGGTGCTGGTGGTGGGCGGGACGGGCTCGGGCAAGTCGACGACGCTGGCGGCGATGATCGACCACCGCAACCGCAGCTCGAAGGGCCACATCATCACCGTCGAGGATCCGGTCGAGTACGTGCACGCGCCGAAGGGGTGCCTGATCACGCACCGCGAGGTCGGCGTCGACACGCTGAGCTGGCATGCAGCGCTCAAGAACACGCTGCGCCAGGCGCCCGACGTGATCCTGATCGGCGAGATCCGCGACACCGAGACGATGGAACACGCGATCGCCTTCGCGGAGACCGGTCACCTCTGCCTGGGCACCCTGCACGCGAACAACGCGAACCAGGCGATCGACCGGATCATCAACTTCTTCCCCGAGGAGCGGCGCGGCCAGCTGCTGATGGACCTGTCCTCGAACATGCGCGCGATCATCTCGCAGCGACTGGTGCGCACCGCCGACGGCCGCGGCCGCAAGGCGGCGATCGAGGTCCTGATCAACACGCCCACGCTCGCCGAGAAGATCCGCGAAGGCGAGTTCCACGAGATCAAGGCGATCATGTCCAAGTCGCGCGAGCTCGGGATGATGACCTTCGACGACGCCCTCTTCGACCTCTACGACGCCGGGCACATCGACTACGACGAGGCGATCCGCAACGCCGACAGCGCCAACGCGCTGCGCCTGAACATCAAGCTCAAGAGCCGCCGGGGCGAGCCGACGCAGAAGGCGCGGGGCGGACTGGCGATCCAGGACTAGGACTAGGGCGCGGGCTCGGGCCGACGGGGCGCGGGCCCCGGGCGGACCGGGCGACCCGGCCCTGCCCGCGGCACCTCGAACACACGCTCGCCCGCGATCGCGAACAGCCGCTGCGGCGCGGCGCGCGAGACGCTCGCGGCACCGGTGAAGTCGCCGAACGCCGGCAGTACCGTCTGCGAGCGACCGACGCTGAAGCACGCCAGGCGGGCCGAGTCGCCGCCGCGCCCGTGCAGGCGCACCGCCGGATGCAGGTGACCGGCGAGCCGGTAGCCGGATTCGCGCGCGGGTGCGTGGTGGCGACCGTCTTTCCGGCCATCCTGTCCCGGCTGACCCTCGCGGCCGTGGTCGTCGAGATCGTCGAGCGGCTCGTGGCACAGCGCGAACGGCCCGAACGCGGCCGGGGCGGTCACGACCTCGATGCCGAGGTCGGCCGGCGGGTCGCCGGCACGGTCGTCGTGATTGCCGCGGACCAGCACGCAGTGCAGCGCCGGGCGCTCGCGTCGCCATGCGCGCAGCGCCGACACCGTCGCATGGGCCTGGGCGGGACGCGCGTGCAGCAGGTCGCCGAGCACCACCAGGCGGCGCGCGCCGCAGCCGTCGACCAGTTCGCCGAGGCGCCCGAGCGTGGCCTCGGTGGGACCGGACGGCACGGGCACGCCGAGTGCGCGGAAGGTCTCGGCCTTGCCCAGGTGCACGTCGGCGACGAACACCGTGCCCTCGGCGGGCCACCAGAGCGCACGTTTGGCGAGCAGGCGCACGGTGACCCCGGCGAGCTCGACGTCGAGCCCGCCGAGCCGTTCGGACTCGAGCGTCGGGGAAACCATCGCAGGATTCTAGCGGTGCGGGCCCCGGGCCCCCGAAGTGCGCTAGGCTGCGCGGCGCATCGCCCGCCCCTGCCGAACGAGGATCCGCCGTGACCGCCCTGCACTTCGACGACGCCGACGTCCGCCGGCTGCTCAGCCTGGAGGCCCTGCTGCCCGCGATGCGGCGCGCGCTCGAGGACCTGTCCGCCGGACGTGTCGTCCAGCCGCTGCGGACCGTGATGGACATCCCCGCCGAGCAGGGCTACTTCTTCCTCAAGCCCGCGCTGACAGCGGATGCGCTCGCCACCAAGCTGATCACCCTGATCCCGGGCAATCCGGCGCGCGGGCTGCCGACGCTGCTGGCGACGATCGTGCTGATGGACCCGGCCACCGGCCGCACCCTCGCCACGATGGACGGCACCTGGATCACCGAGCTGCGGACCGCCGCGGTCTCGGCGGTCGCCGCCGACGCGATCGTGCCGCCTGGACCGAAGGTCGTGGCGATGCTGGGCAGCGGCGCGCTCGCCCGCACCCATGCGGCGGCGCTGCGGGCGGTGCGGCCGGTCTCCGAGATCCGGGTGTGGAGCCGCGACCCGGCCAACGTCGCGCGCTGCGCCGCCGAGATCGGCGGTGTGGCCTGCGCGAGCGCCGAGGCGGCGGTGCGCGGCGCCGACATCGTCTGCACGGTCACCAACGCCACCGAGCCGGTGCTGCGCGGCGCGTGGCTCAAGGCCGGGGCGTTCGTCGCAGCGGTCGGCGCGCCGCGCCCGAACTGGCGCGAACTCGACGACGACGCGATGCGCCACCTGCTGATCGCCGACAGCCGCCATTCCGCCGAACACGAGGCCGGCGACGTCATCGAGTCGGGTGCGACCGTCACGGCCGAGATCGGCGAGATCCTGGCCGGCTCGGTCGCTGCGCCCGCCGCGGGCACGACGGTGATCTTCAAGGCCCTCGGCCAGGCCGTCGAGGATGCGGTCTCGGCACGACTGGTCTACG